>NZ_JBVJGW010000050.1:0-23428 GCF_055587105.1 Streptomyces sp. NPDC048461
TGCGCCGCCACCCTCCACCTCGAAGACCGCCTCACCCACCACCTCCACACCACCTGGACACACGGACACACCGCCCTGCGCACCACCCTCCCCGACCACTGAACCCGCCCCGCAGGCGTGGCCGCGGGCGACGCGGTCACCCGCACGGGGTGGCATCCGGAGGGTTTCGGGCGGGCGGGACCGGTTACGCGCCCCTTATGACGCCAACGAAGCCGGCGAGCCCGCCCACGGGGCAGGTGCCCGAGAGTCTGAGTCCCCCCGCCCCGGCCGAGGGCCCGCTGCCCAAGGACCACACCCAGGCGATCCTGGAGACGACCAAGCTGGTGGCGGCGCTCCTGAAGCGGTCCGGACCGCCGTTCGCACTCGCCGGGAGCGTGGCCGCGTTCGCCCACGGACTGCCGGCCCGTTTCCAGCACGACACCGACTTCTGCGTCCGGCCCGAGGACGCCGACGCCGCGATCAAGGCCCTGGAGGAGGGCGGCATCGCGATGCGCCGGGCCCCCGAGGACTGGCTGGTCAAGGGCCGGTCCGGCGGTGAGGAGATCGACCTGATCTTCGAGCTGGCCCGGCGCCCCGTCAGCACCGAGCTCCTGGAGCGGGCCCACGTCAAGGCGGTCGACTCGGTGTGGATGCCGGTCCTGGCGCCCACCGACCTCATGGACAGCAAGCTCGCCGCCCTCTGCGAGCACTACTGCGACTTCGGCGACCTGCTGCCCATGGCGCGCATGCTGCGGGAACAGATCGACTGGGCCCGGCTGGACCGCACCTACCGGTCCGAACCGCTGCCCGACGCGTTCCTCCACCTCCTGGAGGGGCTGCGCGTCATCGACCGGCGGGACACCGCGGGACGGGAGGAGAAGTGATGACATCCCAGGAGAACGTCGAGTACCGCATCGCCCACCTGCTCGACCGGCTGGCGAGCGAGGACCTCGCCGAGCTGGGCGTGCGCATCGAGGCGCGCGGGGCCGGAGTCCTGGTCCGGGGCAGCGTCTCCAGCCCCGAGTGCCGGGCCGAGGTCCTGCGGGTCACGGCGGAGGAGCTCTCCGGGCTCGACTGGCGGGAGGACGTCACGGTCTGCCGGCCGGGGCCGCCCGACCACTCCGAGGAGCTGTCGTGATCCGGGTGGCGGCCGTCGGGGACATCCACCTCGGCCCGGGCAGTGCGGGAACCCTCCGGCCGGCCTTCGACACGCTGGGGGAGTGCGCGGACCTGCTGCTGCTGGCCGGCGACCTGACGCGGCACGGCACCCGGGAGGAGGCGAGGATCGTCGCCGGAGAGGTGGCGGGACTCGACGTCCCCGTCGTCGCGGTCCTCGGCAACCACGACTACCAGAGCGACCAGGAGAAGGCGGTCGCGGAAGAGCTGACCGCCGTGGGGGTGCACGTGCTGGAGGGCACGGGCATCGTCCTCGACGTCGGCGGCACGCGGGTCGGCGTCGCCGGGACCAAGGGCTTCTGCGGAGGCTTCGCCGGGCGCAGCGGAAGCGAGTTCGGCGAGCCGGAGATGAAGGCGTTCATCGGCTACACCCGCAGCTGTGCGGACGGGCTGGGCAGGGCGCTGCGCGAGCTACGGGACGACGGCAGCGACGTACGGATCGCCCTCACCCACTTCGCGCCCGTGCCGGACACCCTCGCGGGCGAGCCCCTGGAGATCTACCCCTTCCTCGGCAGCTACCTGCTCGCGGAGGCGATGGACGAGGCGGGAGCGGACCTGGCCGTCCACGGCCACGCCCACGCGGGCACCGAGCACGGGATGACGGCGGGCGGGGTCCGCGTCCGCAACGTGGCGATGCCGGTCATCGACCGGGCCTTCGCCGTCTACCACCTCACGGGCGGGACGCAGGAGCCGGCCGGGCCGTGACGGCGCCGCCGGCGCACGTGCGTCGGCGAACCCGGCGAACCCGGCGCACATGCGTCGGCGGACATGCGACGGGGCCGGGACCGCTGATCGCGGTCCCGGCCCCGTTCGCGGGAGCCCTCAGTGCTTGAAGGTGTCCTTGACCTTCTCCTTGGCCTCGCGCGCATCGCCCTTGGCCTGCTCCGCGCGGCCCTCGGCGGTCAGCCGCTCGTTGCCCGTCAGGCGGCCGGCGGTTTCCTTGAGCTTGCCCTTGGCCTGCTCGCCCTTGGCCTCGGTCTTCTGCTCACCAGACATGCCGATCACTCCCTGTGCGGTGGAAAACGTCTTACGGACCCTCGTATGACCGGCGGGAGCCCGTTGAAACGGGGCGGTCCGCGCGGGACGTCCGGCATCGGCAGGGGGACGGTCGTTCGGTGGCGCCCCTTCCGGGTGGCCCGTACGACAACCCCTGGGCCACCCGGTACGGCGCGGGTGTTCGCGCTGTTGGTGGGTAGTCGCGCCGTGACAGCGGCGTACGCGAACGAGGAAGGGACCCCCCCGATGACCGACCAGCCCCACCGCCACGAGCCCACCCCGTCGCCCGAGGAGCTGCGCAAGCGGACCGAGCACACCCGCGACCGGGTCGGGCAGGACGTCGAGGCACTGGCGGGCGGCGCCGGCTCCGCGACCGCGGAGCGCGCGGGAGAGGCGGCCGCCGAGGCGCGGGACAGGGCCGTCACGGCGAAGGAGCAGGCCGTGCAGAAGGCGGCTCTGGTCGCCGACCAGATCCGCGCCACGGCCGGAGGGGCCGCGCAGCGGGTGAAGGACACGACTCCGGACGCCGTCCTGGAGCAGGCGGCCCAGGCATCCGGCCTGCTGGGCAGGGCCACGGCCGCCGCCGGCCGGTTCGCGGCGGAGAACACCCCCGAGCCGGTGCTCGACCGGGCCGGACAGGCCGCGGCGGTGGCGCGGGCCAACAAGACCCCGCTGCTCGCCGCCGGCGCCGTACTGCTCGCGTTCCTGCTGGTGCGTCGGGGCCGGGGCCGCAAGTGAACGCCCGACGGGGCGCGTGACGGGCACCCGGCCCCGCTGCCCGACGACGGCCGCCCGCCCCCGGGGGGGCGGGCGGCCGGGTGCGCGGCGCGGTGCCGGGCCGTCAGTTCCGGTCGTACGTGCCGAACAGGTCGACGATCAGATCGGTCGGCTGCCAGCCGCGGTTCCAGAAGTCGACGAGGTCGGTGCGGCCCGTGCTCGCCTGAACGAGGTTCGAGACGGTGGCGTCCTTCGTCCAGTTCAGGAGGGACGAGTCCGGCGGGGTGGGCCGGACGGCCTTGCCGTCGATGTAGTCGTCCAGGGTGTTCGGGTCCGGGGCGACCGACAGGTGACCGCTGCCCTGGGGGTTGGTCACCGTCGCGTTCAGGACGAGGGAGTCGAGCGCCATGCCGGAGGTCCACAGGGTCTGGTGGTGGTAGTCCTGGCCGGCGAGGGGCACGGAGGTCCGTGAGTCGTGCAGCCGGCGGGGCTCCACCGGCAGGTAGGCCGCCCTGCCGTCGGCGCTGTAGTAGCCGGTGACGTCCACGATCACGTCCGCCGGACTCCATGCGCCGTTGAGGACGCCGACCGTGCCGTCCGGTCCGACCGGCACGATCACCGCGTTGGCGACGGTCTGCCCCGCGGTGAAGTTCACGTTCGACGTGACCGGTGCCGGCCGGCCGCCCGGGAACACCGTGAGGTGGCCCGAGGTCTTCGGTTCGGTCACCGTGACGTTCAGGGCCACGGCCGTCACGCCGGTGGCCGGCAGCCCGCCCCGGCCGGCGACCTGCACGCCGAGGGTCTTCCGTCCGGCGACCTGGCCGCGGGGCGCGCCCAGTCCCTCCCGGGTGTCGACGAGCCGCGAGGGCTTGACGGAGGTGTACCCGGCGGCGGCGGAGCGGGTGAAGTAGCCCGTCACGTCGGCGATCAGGTCCACCGTGCCCGTGCTGCGGTTGGCGAGCTCGACGTACCCGTCCTCGCTGACCGGCACGATCGCCAGGTTCGGCACGGTCTGCCCCGCGGTGAAGTTGACGTTCGAGGTGGCGGGCCGCTCCTTGTCGGCGGCGTACGCGATGACGTGCCCGGCCGCCGCGGTGTTGGTGGCGGTGATGTTCAGGGCCACGGCGGTCACCCCGGCCGGGATGCCGGCGGTGCCCGCGATCCTCACCCGGGCCGTGGCGTACGGGGCGACCGGGCGGGCCGCCGCGGCGCCGGTGCCGTCACGGGTGTCCAGGAGCCGGGTGGGCGCGTGCGGCGTGAACTCCGTGCCGTCCACGACGACGTCCTTGACGGTGGTGGAGGTCGTCCGGGAGGACAGGTCCGTCGCCGTGATCGTGATCGTGTGGGAGCCCACCTCCGCGTACGTGTGCTTGAAGTACGCGAACTCCTCGGACCTGCCGTAGCTCCGCTCGACGGCGCCGTCCCCCCAGTCGACGGCGAACTCGGACCAGCTGTCGGTCAGATCGGTGCTCACGGAGGTTGCCAGCCCGATGCCGTGCGCGTGGGAGGGGGACGTGCCCATGCCCACCTCGAACCACTCGGGCTGCTTCGCGCGGGCCGGGGCGCCGGACCCGGCCGGCGACCTCTGGGCCCCGGCCCCGGTACCGGCCTTCACCCTGGCCTCGGCGTCCGCCTTCTTCGCGGCGGTGTCCTGTGCGGCGGCCCGGCGGGCGGCCTCCCGGACGGCGGCGTCCTGCGCCGCGGCGCTCGGTGCGGAACCGGCCCCCGGCGCCGGGGACGTGGCGACCCCGGCGCGGCCGGGATCCGCGGACGGACCCGCTGCCTGCGCCGTGGCGGGTATGAAGCCGACTGCTGCCGCGACGACGGCGGCGGAGATCATGACGCGGTGACGGTGCACCGGCCCCCCTCAATCTTGAACTTGTTCACAAAGTCATGATCAGATTACACGCACCGCCTCCCGGACGGGGCGGTCCCGGCGGGGTGTGGTGACACGTGGGCATGGCAGGGCGCGCTCGGGGCAGCCGCGTGAGGAGAGCACGAGCATCCGTGAGGCGTCCGCCGCGCCGGTCCCGCCCGGCGGCGGACCGCTACGAGGAGGTCGAGTCCATGTCGCAGGTCGAGCAGTCCATCGAGGTCGACGTGCCCGTCCGCGCGGTCTACGACCAGTGGACCCGCTTCGAGACGTTCCCCCGCTTCATGGCCGGGGTCGAGCGGATCACGCGGGTCAACGACACGCTGACGCACTGGAAGACGAAGGTCTCCGGTGTGGAGCGGGAGTTCGACGCCGAGATCACCGAGCGGATCCCCGACGAACGCATCGCGTGGACCACGGTCGGAGGCCAGGTGGGGCAGGCCGGTGTGGTCACCCTGCACCGGCTCGACGACGCGCGGACGAAGGTGATGCTGCAGATGGACTTCGACCCCGAGGGCGTCGCCGAGAACGTCGGCGACAAGCTCGGCTTCGTCACGCGCCGCGTCACCGGCGACCTGGAGCTCTTCAAGGAGTACATCGAATCCCGCGGTTCCGGCGAGGACCCCTGGCCGGGAACCGTCTGACACCGCCGGGCCGCCCGTGGGCTCGCGTCCCCCTGGCGGCGCCCCGGAGGTTCAGCGGGCCAGGAGCTTTTCGAGGAACGCGTCGGCGTCGAAGCTCTCGGCCCCCGGCGCGGTCACGGCGTACGTCTCCTCCAGGAACCCATCGACCCCGTGGGCGTCGAGGAGGAGCACCGCCCCCGGCCCACCCGAGGAGTCGCGCAGCGCGACCCGTACGGACTCGCCCTCGGGGGTCCACTGCGGCCGGAAGGTGACGTCCCCCTCGCCCACGGGGCGGTGGAGTCCCTCGGCCAGCATCTGGCGGTCGAAGCACCAGGACGGCAGGCCGGCGTGCCGGGTGAAGAACTGCGCCCGCACCGCGTACGGGTCGGCGGGGTCGTAGGTGAACCGGCCGAGGAGGGGAACGGTGTCCCCGACCGCCACCTGGAGGCGGACGCTGATCAGGGCGGACACAGGGGACATCACGAAGGGCCTCCGGGGGTGGGCTACGCAGCCGCCACCCGTGTGCCCCTTCTCGCGCGGCCCACGCTGCGCCATCCGAAGGAACCGCGCCCGGCCGCGCACCGCCGCCCGGAGGCCTCGGCGCGACGGCGCCGCACGCGGTGACGGCCCGTCTCAGCGGACCCTCAGGAGAGGTCCATGGACAGGCGGACGGTGGTGCCGCCGCTCCGGGTGTCGATCTCCACGAGGTCGCACAGCTGGCGCACCGCCCACAGCCCGTGCCCCCGCCGGCCGGACGGGTCCGGCGGCAGGTAGCCCGCGTACCAGTCGGTGCCGCTCGGGCCGGGGTCCGTGACGTCGCACACGATGCGGTGGCCGGAGCGCCCCAGGGTCACCCGCCCGTGGCCGGCGCCGTGCCGGACGGCGTTGGTGGCGACCTCGTTGACGGCCAGGACGAGCCGCTGCACCCCGGCGCCGGACAGGCCCAACGCGGTGGCGGTGCGCGCCACGAAGGCCCGCGTCCCGTCCAGATCGGCTCCGAAGCGCAGCACGCCGCCGTCCCGGCCGTCGGCCGGGAGCGCCGTCACCTCCCGGTCCCACGCCCCGTCCGGAGCGGTCGGCGGAACGTAGCGGTCGCCGGCCCCCGCGCCCGGTCCGGCCACCACCCGGGGGTGGGTCCGCAGGGCGTCCCGGACCACCGCCCCGGGCAGGGAACGGATGTCGTACGGGCACACGATCCACGCCGGGCAGGGGGCGAAGGCGACGTTGAGCGCCGATTCGTAGCGGGTCCACTCCGCGGTCTCCAGGGCGTCGCGCCCGTGCCACACCGGTTCGCCGATCACCCGCACCCGCCGGTGGGCGCCGCCCGCGGTGCGGCGCGCGACGTACCGGTGGTACGCGCCCAGCGTGCGGCCCGGGGTCCGGTACCAGAGGCCGGCCGCGACGAACTCCACGTGGGCGGCGGCGTCTCCCAGCGCCCGGCGCAGCAGGCCGGCGTTGGTGTCGGTGGTCACCGCGAGGACGGCGTCGTCCGCGCGCAGGCCGTCCAGGCAGAACGGCACGGTCGCGGCCAGGAACTCCTCGTCGCTGCCGTAGACCAGTGCCTGGTGCGTCAGGACCGGGCCGCCGCCGGGCCGCGGGACCGTGGTGCCGGTGATCATGTCGCTGTCTCCCGGGCCGTGACGACGAGGGACGGCGTCTCGTCCCAGCCGACCATGCTGACGACCTGGCACAGCAGCGGCGCGAGGTCCACCACGTGCAGCCGCCGCTCCGCCGGCAGCCGGCCGGCCGCGTGCGCCAGCGCCCGTACGCCGGCCAGGTCGATGAACTCCAGGGCGCTCATGTCCACCCACACGTCCCCCGGCCACTCCAGGGTCGTCTCCAGGGCGGCGGCCAGCGCGTCCGTGGCACGGTGGTCCACCGTGCCCACGACCCGCAGGGCCCGCTGCCCGGCCCGGAAGGAGGGCACGAGCCGCAGACCGGGGACGGCGTGCAGTTCCTCCTGCTCCACGGCGCCGGGGTGGGCGCGGTCGAACGCGTCCAGTGCGGCGGGAGGAAAGAGGCGGGCGTCGTACTGGCAGACCGCCGAGGCGGACCGCCCGGCGAAGACCTCGGTGACCCGCTTCTCGTACCGTTCGAGCTGGTCGGTCCCGGGCACGTCGCGCAGCGCCCAGCCCATCTCCCCGCTGACCCGGAATCCGCGGTGGCCGGCCGCCAGGGAGTCCTCAACTTCCCGGCGCAGGCCGTCGGCCATGGCCTCGGCGTCGAACGAGCCCGTCGCCAGGTAGCTCGCCCCGGCCGTCGTCACCTGCAACCGGCCGCTCTCCACCGCCCGCTGCGGATCGGTCCCCGCCGCGCCGAGCCAGCCGAGCACCTGCCGGGGATCCCGTCCGTCGGCGAAGTACAGCACGCGTTCACCGCGCTCCAGCCCTGCCGAGACGTAGGAGGTGACCACCCGGCGCTGCTCCGCGTCGTCCGCGAACGCCAGACACAGGTGATCACCGTGGGTCATGTCCTGCACCCGGTGTTCCCTGTCCGCCCGCGTGGTCATCGGAGATCCACAGCCTTCACCGTTCCCGTCCCCAGCCTCGGCGGCGTCCGTCGCGGGCCGCGCCGAGGCGAGCCCGCCCGCACACTCTAGCGGCGGGTCCCGCGGGACACGTTCCCGCTTTCGGCCCGGCATCCGGCGCGCTTCGGCCGCCCGGACCCCCGCTCCCGACCGGCTCGTGCGTACGGAGTTGCGCGGGGGTTTAGCCTGGCGCGGGGACGCCCGAAGCAGCGGGCGGGGCCTGCGTACAGGGAGATGGGGCAGGGATGGTCGAGCCGGCGGTTACAGGGACGGGCGCGAAGGTGTCGGGGGCGGTGGGGGAGCCGGAGCTGCGGCAGCTCCTGGCCGGCCTCACGGCCGTCCGCGACGGTGACTTCGGCACGCGCCTGCCCGACGAGGCCGACGGGCTGCTGGGTGAGATCGCCACGGTCTTCAACGGCATGGTCGACCAGCTCTCCCTGTTCACGTCGGAGGTGACCCGCGTCGCCCGCGAGGTCGGGACCGAGGGAACCCTGGGCGGTCAGGCCGAGGTTCCGGGCGTCTCCGGAACGTGGGCCGACCTGACGGACTCCGTCAACGCGATGGCCGGCAACCTCACCACCCAGGTGCGCGACATCGCCCAGGTGGCCACCGCGGTCGCCCGCGGCGACCTCTCGCAGAAGATCGACGTGGCGGCCCGGGGCGAGATCCTGGAGCTGAAGGACACCGTCAACACGATGGTGGACCAGCTGTCCTCCTTCGCCGACGAGGTCACCCGCGTGGCGCGCGAGGTCGGCAGCGAGGGACGGCTCGGCGGCCAGGCCGAGGTGCCCGGCGTCGCCGGCGTGTGGCGCGACCTGACCGACTCGGTGAACTTCATGGCGGGGAACCTGACCGATCAGGTCCGCAACATCGCCCAGGTGACGACGGCGGTCGCCAAGGGCGACCTGTCGCAGAAGATCGCGGTCGACGCCCGGGGCGAGATCCTGGAGCTCAAGAACACCATCAACACGATGGTGGACCAGCTGTCCGCGTTCGCCGACGAGGTCACCCGCATGGCCCGGGAGGTCGGTACGGACGGCCGGCTGGGCGGCCAGGCGGACGTGAAGGGGGTCTCGGGCACCTGGCGGGACCTGACCGACTCGGTGAACTTCATGGCCGGGAACCTCACCGCGCAGGTCCGCTCGATCGCGGAGGTCGCCACCGCGGTGGCGCAGGGCGACCTGTCGCAGAAGATCCGGGTCGACGCCCGGGGCGAGATCCTGGAGCTGAAGACGACCATCAACACGATGGTGGACCAGCTGTCCGCGTTCGCCGACGAGGTGACGCGCGTGGCCCGGGAGGTCGGGACGGACGGCCGGCTGGGCGGCCAGGCGGACGTGAAGGGGGTCTCCGGTACCTGGCGGGACCTGACCGACTCGGTGAACTTCATGGCCGACAACCTCACCGCGCAGGTCCGCTCGATCGCGGAGGTCACCACCGCGGTGGCGCAGGGCGACCTGTCGCAGAAGATCCGGGTCGACGCCCGCGGCGAGATCCTGGAGCTGAAGGAGACCATCAACACGATGGTCGACCAGCTGTCCGCCTTCGCCGACGAGGTCACCCGCGTGGCCCGCGAGGTGGGCACCGAGGGCAACCTGGGCGGCCAGGCCACCGTACGGGGCGTGTCGGGCACCTGGAAGGACCTCACGGACAACGTCAACGTCATGGCGTCCAACCTGACGGGCCAGGTGCGGTCCATCGCCCAGGTGGCGACGGCCGTGGCCCGCGGCGACCTCTCCCAGAAGATCATGGTGGAGGCGAAGGGCGAGGTCGCGGCGCTGGCCGGGGTGATCAACACGATGGTCGACACGCTGTCGGCGTTCGCGGACGAGGTGACGCGCGTGGCGCGCGAGGTGGGCACGGAGGGCCGGCTGGGCGGTCAGGCGCGGGTGCCGAACGTGGCGGGGACGTGGAAGGACCTGACGGACAACGTCAATTCCATGGCGAACAACCTGACGGGTCAGGTCCGCAACATCGCACTGGTCACGACGGCCGTCGCGAACGGTGACCTGTCGAAGAAGATCGACGTGGACGCGCGGGGCGAGATCCTGGAACTGAAGACCACGATCAACACGATGGTCGACCAGCTGTCGTCGTTCGCCGCGGAGGTGACGCGCGTGGCGCGCGAGGTCGGCAGTGAGGGCCGGCTGGGCGGTCAGGCCGAGGTCGAGGGCGTGTCGGGTACGTGGAAGCGGCTGACGGAGAACGTCAACGAGCTGGCGGGGAACCTGACCCGGCAGGTCCGTGCGATCGCGGAAGTGGCCAGCGCGGTGGCCGAGGGCGACCTGACCCGGTCGATCACGGTGGACGCCTCGGGTGAGGTCGCCGAGCTCAAGGACAACATCAACTCGATGGTCGGCTCGCTGCGCGAGACGACCCGCGCCAACCAGGTACAGGACTGGCTGAAGTCGAACCTGGCGCAGATCTCCGGCCTGATGCAGGGCCACCGCGACCTCGCCGTCGTCGCCGAACTCGTCATGGACGAACTGGCCCCCCTGGTCGACGCCAGCTACGGGGCCTTCTACCTCGCCGAGGAGGCCGACGGCGAGACCTGGCTCTCCCTGATCGGCTCGTTCGGACGGCCCGCCGACCGCCCCGCCGCCCTGCGCGTGCGGCGCGGCGAGACCCTGGTGGGACAGGCGGCCCGCAGCCGCCGCATCCTCACCACCGACAACCTGCCGCCCGGCTACCTGATCTCCTCCGGACTGGGGGCGGCCGCCCCCGCCAACCTCATCGTGCTGCCGATCCTCGTCGAGGACCAGGTCCTCGGGGTGATCGAGCTCGCCACGTTCAACTCCTTCACGCCCGTGCACCGCGACTTCCTCGGGCGCCTGATGGAGACCGTCGGCGTCAACGTCAGCACCATCGTCGCCAACGCCCGTACCGACGAACTCCTCGGGGAGTCGCAGCGCCTCACGGGCGAACTCCAGGCCCGGTCCGAGCAGTTGCAGGTCCAGCAGGACGAACTCCAGAGGTCCAACGCCGAACTGGAGGAGAAGGCCGCCCTGCTCGCCACGCAGAACCGCGACATCGAGACGAAGAACCTGGAGATCGAGCAGGCCCGCCAGGAACTGGAGGACCGCGCACAGCAGTTGTCGCTCGCCTCGAAGTACAAGTCCGAGTTCCTGGCCAACATGAGCCACGAGCTGCGCACCCCGCTCAACAGCCTGCTCATCCTGGCCCAGCTGCTCTCGCAGAACCCGAGCCGCAACCTCACCCCGAAGCAGGTGGAGTACGCGGGCATCATCCACTCCGCCGGCTCCGACCTCCTCCAGCTCATCAACGACATCCTCGACCTGTCGAAGGTCGAGGCGGGCAAGATGGACGTCAACCTGGAACGGGTCTCGCTCAAGCGGCTCCTCAACTACGTGGAAGCCTCCTTCCGGCCCCTCACCAGCCAGAAGGGCCTCGACTTCGACATCACGAGCTCGGCCGGCGTGCCGGTGGACCTGCTCACCGACGACGCGCGGCTCCAGCAGATCCTGCGCAACCTGCTGTCCAACGCGGTGAAGTTCACCGAGAGCGGCCGGGTCCAGCTGCGGATCGAACCCGCGAACGCCGCGGAGCTCCCGGCGGAGCTGACCCGGTCCGGGTCGGTCGTCGCCTTCAAGGTCGTCGACACGGGCATCGGCATCGCCGAGGAGCAGCTGGAGGTCATCTTCGCGGCCTTCCAGCAGGCCGACGGCACGACCAGCCGCAAGTACGGCGGCACCGGACTCGGGCTGTCCATCACCCGGGAGATCGCCCGGCTCCTCGGCGGCGTGGTGACCGCCAGCAGTGCGCCGGGCGAGGGTTCCACGTTCACCCTGTACCTGCCGGTGTCGCGCCCCGACTTCGTCGAACGGGACACGGAGGTCCCCGCTCTGGAGGGCGCCGTCCCCGACTCCGCCGACCAGCCGGGCGAGAGCGCCGCGGACGCCGGCGAGGACCGCCACCCCCGGCGGCTCCTGGTGATCGAGGAGCGCAGCAACGGTCTCCTCAGCCTCGTCGCCGAGAGCGCCGCGGCCGACCTGATCGCCGGACGGGCCGCCGTGGGGCCGTCCGACCAGGTCGAGGTGGTCGCCGCCGTGACCGCCGCGGACGCGGCCGCCGTGCTCGCCCAGTCCCCGTTCCACTGCGTGGTCCTCGAACTGGGCTCCAGCGGCGAGGCCCTGAGCTTCCTGCGCGCCATGGCGGGGGACTCCGCCCTGGCGTCCCTGCCGGTGCTGGCCCACGACAACCGGCGCATGACGGGGGACCAGCAGCGGGAGGTCGCCCGGCACGCGACCGGCCGGCGCCTGGAGGTCCTCTCCAGCCTGGACGAACTCCGCGAGCGGATCACCCTGCACCTCTCGGTGGACCGGCTGGGGGACGTCCTGCCCCTCGTCCGGCCCGAGGCCGACACCGCCCCGTCGGAGCCGGCCCCCATCGAACCCGGCCTCGCCGACATGTCCGTCCTGGTGGTCGATGACGATCCGCGCAACCTGTACGCGATCAGCGGCATCCTCGAACTCCACGGCATCCGCGTCCTGCACGCCGAGAACGGCCGCAAGGGCATCGACACGCTGATGAGCACGCCGGGCATCGACCTGATCCTGATGGACGTCATGATGCCCGAGCTCGACGGGTACGCGGCGACCGCGGAGATCAGGAACATGCCCCAGTACGCGGACCTGCCCATCATCTCGGTCACCGCCAAGGCCATGCCCGGCGACCGCGAGAAGAGCATCGCCTCCGGGTCGAGCGACTACGTCACCAAGCCCGTCGACGCCGACGACCTGATCGCCCGGCTCCGCCGCTGGCTCCTGCCGCAGGACACCTCGGGCTCCCGTGCCTGACGTTCCCGCCCCCGCCGCCCCCACGGAAGAAGCCGACCGCCGGTGAACAGCGCCCACGACGAGTCCGGAGCACCCCGGCACCCCCTCCCGCCGTCCGCGCGGGGCGCCGCCGCGGACGTTCCGGCCGCGCGCCGCACCGCGGAGCACGACGCCCCCGCGGCGGCCGGGGCCGAGGAGGACCGGAGCGAAGGGACTCCTCCCCGCGGCCGGCCGGCCGGCGAGGTGGGCCGGCTCGCCGCCACCGTGGAGCGGCTGCGCCAGGAGGCCCAGGAGGCCCAGTGGGCCGCCGACGGGCGCGCGCTGATCGAGATGGCCAAGGGGATCCTCGTGGGCCGGCTCGGCTGCGGGCCCGCCGAGGCCTCCCGGCAACTGACCCGGCTGGCGGCGCAGTCGGGCGCCACCGTCCTCGGCCTGGCCGTCGACGTCATCAACCAGGCGGCCCGCGACCAGGTCAGCGAGGTCGCCGCGGAGTTCCTCAAGTCCGCGGACGGCGAGCCGCCGGCGGAGGGGGACCCCGCCCCGGCCGTCCGGCTGCGGGCTGCGGAGAGCCGGGCGCTGGCCGCGACCGACTCCCAGGCCGTCGCCACCGCACTGCTGGAGAACGCGCTCGGACCCCTCGGCGCGTACGGCGCCGCCATCTGGCTCGTGGGTCCGGACTCCTCGCTCGCCCTGGTCGGCCAGGCCGGGTTCACGGAGGAGGAGGCCGCCCGCTGGCGCTACGTCCCCCCGGAGGTGGCCACCTGCGCCCGGCTGGCGCTGCACGGCCGGGACCTCGCCGTGGTCCCCAGCCTCTCCGACGCGGGGATCCCGACGATCGGCCGGCGCCAGCATCCCGACGGCGGCCGCGTCGTGGTCCCGGCGGGGACCGGGGGCCGGATCCACGGAGTGCTGGAGGTGAGCTGGCCGGACCGGCTGCCGCCCCAGCCGCCGCAGGTCCTGCGCCAGCTGGAGGCCCTGGCCGAGCTGTGCGCCCACACCCTGGGGGAGCGACCCGCGCAGGAGCAGCCCCGGTCCGCGGGCACCCCGCACCCGGCGGGCGTCGCCGAGCTGGCGGACCTCGCCGACCACCTCCACGACCCCGTACTGATCCTGACCCCCCACCTCGACGCGGCCGGACAGCTGGCCGACTTCCGCATCCACCACACGAACAAGCGGTTCGTCGATCCCGCCGGCCGCCCCCGCTCGCTCGTCACCGGCGCGCCCTTCCTGGAGGCGTACCCCGCCGCCGCCGAGGCCGACGGGCTCTTCTCCCGGCTGGAACGGGTCTACGCCACGGGCGAGCCGTGCGAGGCTTCGCGCACCACCCTGACGGCCTACGTCGGAGAGGTCCCCCTCACCTCCGTCGCCGACGTGGGCATCAGCCGCCACGGCGCCGCCCTCCTCCTCGTCTGGAAGATCGAGGACGAGGCCGCGCGGCTGGCCAGCCTCCTGCAGCACGCGCAGCGCCTCGGCCGGGTGGGCGGTTTCGAACAGGACCTCGGGACCGGGACCATCACCTGGAACGGCCAGCTCTTCGCCCTCTTCGGGCTGCCCGAGACCGCCTCACCCGTCCCCCTGGAGGACCTGGCCGCGCACGCCCACCCCCACGACGTCAACTCGATCGGCCGGTTCCTGCGCACGCTGCTGCACCGGCTCCGCGAGTCATCGGTGGACTTCCGCCTGCGCCGCCCCGACGGGATCATCCGCCACATCCGGATCGTGGCCGAGCCCGTGCTGGACGAGCGGGGGCGCCTGCGGTCCGTACGGGGCGCCTGCCAGGACATCTCGGCGCAGCACTGGACCGAGGTGGCCCTCGCCGCCACCCGCGACCAGCTCGCCAGCAGCGAGGCCGCGTCCGCGGACCGCACTCGGCTCGCCCTCCAGCTCCAGCAGGCCATCATGCCGCCCGCCCCGGCGCCGCTGGAGGTCCCCGGGATCCGCATCGCGGTCCGCTACCGGCCCGCGGAGTCGGAATCCCTCGTCGGCGGCGACTGGTACGACTCCGTCGTGCTGCCGGACCAGAAGATCCTCATCAGCGTCGGTGACGTGGCCGGGCACGGCATCCAGGCGGCCACCGGCATGGTCGTCCTGCGCAACGCGCTGCGCGGCCTCGCCGTGACCGGCGCCGGCCCGGCGCAGCTGCTCTCCTGGCTGAACACCGTCACCTACCACCTCACCAGCTACCTGACCGCCACCGCCGTCTGCGGGATCTACGACCCGGCCACCCGCTCGCTGCGCTGGGCGCGCGCCGGTCACCTGCCGCCCGTCCTGGTGCGCGGGGGCAGCGCCCGGGCGTTCCCGCTGACCTCCGGGGCGCTCCTCGGGGCCATGCCCGACGTGGTCTACGCGGAGGAGGAGGTGCAGCTGGAGCAGGAGGACGTCCTGCTCATGTACACCGACGGGCTGGTCGAACGCCGGGACGTGTCGGTGATGGACGCGCTGGCCCAGCTGCTCTCCGTGGCGTCGCGGCCCGCCGACTCCCTGGAGAAGCGGCTCGACAACCTGCTGACCTACAGTGCGTCCGACACCGACGACGACACGTGCCTCATCGGGGTCCAGGTGCGCTGATCGGTGATCAGTCGGGTGCGGGTGCGGGTGCGGGTGCGGGTGCGGGTGCCGGTCCGGCCGCCGGATGGTCGGTCCCGGCCAGGGCGATCGAGGCCGTGACCCGCTTGCCGGCGCCCTCAGGCCGGACGTGGAAGCTCCGGGCGGCGGCGATGACGATCTCCAGGCCGTGCTGGCCGATGCGGTACGGGTCGGGCGTCAGGATGCCGGGAGGCGTCGGGTTGTCGTCCCGCACGCCGACCTCGACGGCGCCGTCCCGGACCTCCAGTACGAGGAGGTAGGGGCCCGGGGCGTACTTGCGGGCGTTGGTGACCAGCTCGCTGACCACCAGCTCGACGGTCTCCAGGACGTTCTGCGGGACGGGAACCCCGTGCTTGTCCTGTACGTCCGCCAGGAACGAGCGGGCCAGCTCCCGCGCGGCCGCGACCTTCTCGGTGCCGTCGAACGCGGCGGTGACCGATATGGGGCGATGAGTCCACATGTGTCGGTCGCTGCCCTCCGCCGACTCGTTCATCGGTTCCGTCCCGCTCGCCCGGCACGCACACCCGCGCGGGGACGTCTCCCCGCGCATTCTACGGACGCGGCCGGGCGGCGCGCTCCCGGGGCACCGGACGGGCCGGGTCACTCCATCCGACGGCGGTCCTCGTCGCTCCAGGCACGGGTGTCGCGGGGCCGGACGTACGGCTCCTCGTCCGCGGGCATCCCTCCGGCGATCGCACGCTGGCGGGCCATCTCCGCGTCGAACTCCAGTCCGAGCAGGACGGCGAGGTTGGTGATCCACAGCCACACGAGGAAGACGATGACACCGGCGACGGTGCCGTACGTCTTGTTGTACGAGGCGAAGTTCGCGACGTAGAAGGCGAATCCGGCGGAGGCGCCCATCCAGATCACCAGCGCCAGCACACTGCCCGGGGTCACCCACTTGAGGCCGCGCCCCTTGGCGTTCGGGGCGGCCCAGTACAGCAGCGCGATCATGACCGTGACGAGGAGGACCAGGACCGGCCACTTGGCGATCGACCACACGGTCAGGGCGTGGTCCCCGATGCCCAGGGCGCCGCCCGCCTGCCGGGCCAGGCCGCCGGTGAAGACGACGATGAGCGCGCTGGCGCAGGCGAGGACCATCAGGGTCACGGTGAGCGCCAGGCGCAGCGGCAGCACCTTCCACACCGGCCGGCCCTCGGGGATGTCGTAGACGGCGTTGGAGGCGCGGATGAAGGCGGCGATGTAGCCGGAGGCGGACCACACGGCCACCACCAGGCCGACGACGGCCAGCAGCGATCCGACGCCGCTGTTGCCCTGCAGCTGGACGACCGCGTCGCTGATCACGTCGCGGGCGGAGCCGGGGGCCAGCTGCTGCAGGTTGTCCAGCACCTGCCTGGTCGCCGACTCGCCCGCCATGCCCAGCAGGGACACGAGGACCAGGAGGGCGGGGAAGAGCGCCAGCACTCCGTAGTAGGTCAGGGCGGCCGCGCGGTCGGCGAGCTCGTCGTTCGTGAACTCCTTGACCGTGCCGCGCAGGACGGCGAGCCACGACCGTGCCGGGAGCCCGGAGGGCTGGTCGGGAGCCTGCTCCTCCACGGCCGGGTCCGGGCCCGCCCGGTCTTCCCCGCCGGTGCCGGGGCGCGCGGGCCCGCCGTCCCGGTCCGCCTTCGTGATGTCTGTCATTCCCCGCTGGTTACCCGTTCGGCGGCAGTCATGTCCGAACGGCTCCACCGGTGTGTCTCACAGCCAGCCGTTGCGGCGGAAGGAGCGGTACAGGGCGCCCGACGCGGCCGCCATGAGGCCGACGGCCAGGGGGTAGCCGTACGTCCAGCCCAGCTCGGGCATGTGCGCGAAGTTCATGCCGTACACCCCGGCGACCATCGTCGGGACCGCGAAGATCGCCGCCCAGGCGGAGATGCGCCGCATGTCGTCGTTCTGCCAGGTGCCCACTCGGGCCTGCTGGGCGTCGAGGACCGAGTTCAGCAGCTCGTCGAGGGTGCGGACCTCGATGTCCGTGCGGTGCAGGTGGTCGGCGACGTCACGGAAGTAGGGGACGATCTCCGGCGGATGGTCCTCCTGGCCCAGCCCGCTCAGCAGGCTGCTCAGCACCGGTACGAGAGGCTGCACCGCGTCGCGGAACTCGCGGACTTCCCGCTTGAGGGAGTAGATCCGCTCCGTGTGGTCGACGCGCGAGGTGGAGAAGACCTGGTCCTCCAGCCGGTTCAGCGCACTGCGCACCCGGGCGGCGGCGTCGCTGTAGGCGTCGACGATGACGTCCAGGACGGCGTGCAGGGCGGCCCAGGAGCCGAGGTGGAGCAGGTCGGGGTCGGCGTCGAGCCGGCGGGCGGCCTCGGGGCAGGGGTCGACCGTGCCGTGCCGCACGGTGAGGAGGTAGCGGGGGCCGACGAAGAGCATCATCTCGCCGGTCTCCACCGCGGCCTCCTCCTCGACGTACCAGAGGGTCTTCAGCGCGACGGCCAGGACGTCGCCGAAGCGCTCGCGCTTCGGGCGCTGGTGCGCGTGGACCGCGTCCTCGACGGCCAGGGGGTGCAGGCCCAGCTCCTCGGCCAGCTGCACGAGTTCGTTCTCGGACGGATCGGCCACGCGCACCCAGCCGAACTCGCCCTCGCCGAGCCCCCGCAGCCGCTTGAGGACCAGCTGGCAGGCCTCGTCCTCCACGGCGCACTCCACGGTCTCCGACCGGTCCGCCCGCTTCCCGTACACCACGCATTCCATCTCCCGCGCATGCTTCGGCGCTCCGCGTTCATGCGCGGGAGCCCGTGTGGCGTGCGTCCCGCGGGGCGGACGCCACGACGTCCGGATGTCCGGATGTGACAGGGAACCGTCATTGCGGCCGCGGGCGGGCGGGCCGAGGATGGGGGCATGTCCCCTTCGCACCGGGTCGTCATCGCGGTCTTCCCCGATGTCGACCTCCTCGACGTCGCCGGCCCGGCCGAGGTGTTCGCGCTGGCCAACCGGGAGACGGGCGGCCGCGCCGGCTACCGGGTCCGCCTGGCCGGACCGGTCGCCGGCGAGGTCCGCACGTCGGCGGGGGTCCGGCTGCTCACCGACCTGACCTTCGACGAGGTCGGCGGGCAGGTGGACACCCTGCTGGTGCCCGGCGCGGTCGACATGACCGGTGAGGGCCCGGTGGCCCGCGTCGACGCCGGCGTCGTGGAGTGGGTGAGGACGACCGCCCCGAGGGCCCGGCGCGTGGCGTCGGTGTGCGTCGGAGCGCACGTGCTGGCCGCCGCGGGACTGCTCGACGGGAAGACGGCGACCACCCACTGGTCGACGGCGGCCCAGCTCGCGGCCGACCACCCGGCCGTCACCGTCGATCCGGACCCGATCTTCGTCCGCACCGACCGCGGACGGCTGTGGACCGGGGCCGGGATCAGCGCCTGTCTCGACCTCGCCCTGGCTCTGGTTGCCGAGGACCTGGGGGAGGACGTCGCCCTGTCCGTGGCGCGGCAGCTGGTGATGTACCTCAAGCGACAGGGCGGCCAGAGCCAGTTCTCCGTGCCGCTCAGCCGCCCCGCCTCCGAGCGGCGCGACATCGACGCACTGCGCCTGTGGATCGCCGACCACCTGGACGAGGACCTGTCCGCGCCGGCCCTCGCGGCCCGGATGTGCCTGAGCGAACGGCACTTCGCCCGGGTGTTCAAGCAGGAGACGGGCACCAGCACGGCCGACTACGTCGCCGCCGCCCGGGTGGAGGCGGCCCGCCGGCTGCTGGAGAGCACCGACCGCCCCCTGGAGCAGGTCGCCGCCGTCGCCGGTTTCGGCTCGGCCGAGACCCTGCACCGAGCCTTCCGGCGGCAGCTCGCCACGACCCCGGGCGCCTACCGCCGCCGCTTCCGCACCGGGTCCTGGTGACCCGCTCCTCGTGACCCGTACCCCCTGACCCGTACCTCCCGACCCCGCTCCTCCCGATCCCGCCGCCACCCGTACCCCGGTACGCCCGGCCCGCGCGGGCCCGGCGCTCCGCCGTGCCCGAAACCCCTTCGAAAGGCTCCTCCGATGAACGCGATCCACCCCTCCGCCACCCTGCGCGACGTGATCGGCCTGGACAGCCGCCCGCCGCGCCTGGCCGAGTCCGCCCTGATCATGATCGACTTCCAGAACACCTACCGCACCGGGGTCATGGCCCTCGAAGGGGCCGAGGAAGCGCTCGTGGCGGCCGCCCGGCTGCTGGAGCGCGCCCGCGCCGCGGGCATCCCGGTCGTCCACGTCGTCAACGACGGCGGCGAGGGCAGCCCGTACGACATCCGGGCCCGCATCGGGGCCGTCAGCGACGAAGTCGCCCCGGCGGACGGCGAACCGGTCGTGGTCAAGCAGTTCCCCGACTCCTTCCACGCCACCGTGCTGGAGAAGACGCTGCGCGACCTCGGCGTGGTCCCGGAGGCCGGTGCGAGCCTGGTCCTGGCCGGCTTCATGACGCACATGTGCGTCAGCCACACCGCTCAGGGCGCCTTCCACCTCGGCTACCGGCCGACCGTCGTCGCCGACGCGACCGCCACGCGGGCCCTCCCCGCCCCGGACGGCTCCGTCCTGACCGCCGCGGCGCTCCAGACCGCGGCCCTGACCACCGTCACCGACCTGTTCGGCACCGTCGTCCCCACCGCCGACGCCCTCCCCGCCTGACCGGCGCTTCCCCGCCGGCTCCGGTCGGGCCATGTCGGTGGCCGCGCGGGGGGTTGTCCATCCGTACCGTTCCCCTCAGGCTTCCGTCACCGGGGCCGCCCGGCCCCGTCTCGCTTCCCGTGCGGGCGCAGGCGTATCGCAGCGGCTTTCGGGAAGGGGCATGGACGAGATGGAAGGGTGATGCCGGATGGTTGGCGGAGCGGACAGTGAGCGCTTCACCGTCGCGGTGCGGGAGGTGGACGGAGCCGTCGTCCTGGAGCTGGCGGGCGAGCTGGACCACGACACCGCGCAGCCCCTGCGCGAGGCCCTCGACGCGGCGGTCACCCCCGGTGGCCGGCTGCTGGTGGACCTGGCGGGGCTGGGCTTCTGCGATTCCACCGGACTGAACGTGCTCCTCCACAGCCGGCTCACGGCCCGGGAGGCCGGCGCCACCCTGGAGCTGGCCGGCCTGAGCGGCTCGGTCTCCCGGATGTTCCGCATCACCGGCGCGGACGGGGTCTTCCCCGTACACGCCAGCGTGGCGGAGGCGCTGCGCCCGGCCGCCGGTCCGTCCGGCTGACGGCGCCGCCGCGGCCGGGTACGGACCACCCCGACGGCACCGGCCGGCCGCCACCCGACACGAGGAGTCCGATCGCCATGGAACAGCGGGGGTCACCCGGCAGGACCTGGTACCTGGGGCTGGACGGCACCACCGACGTCGTGACGCGCAGCCGCGACTTCGCACGCCGGGCCCTGACCGCCTGGCGCTGGCTCCCGGCCTCGGCGGAGGAGGAGCAGGCGGCCGCCGACGACGTCCTGCTCCTGGTCTCCGAGGTGGTGGCCAACGCCTGCCTGCACGGGGGCGGCCCCGGGTCCCTGATGATGGACTGCACCGAGGAGCGGCTCCGGATCGAGGTGACCGACGGCAACCCCGCGCCGCCGGTGCCCGTACGCCCCCCGACCGCGGACCGGCGGGGCCGGCCGGGCGGGCACGGACTGCTGATCGTGGAGCGGCTGGCCCGCAGCTGGGGGTCCCGCCCCTGGTCGGGCGGAAAGTGCGTGTGGGTGGAGGTGGCCGTGCCCTCACCGGTGCTCCGCGCCTGGTCGGCGGGGTGAGGGGCGCGCGCCCCACCTCCTAGCACGGGGCCCGCCGGACCCGTACCGGAACATCCGTGAGCAGCGCGGTGCGGAGCCGGCCGAGGATGCGGCTCAGCAGCCGGGAGACGTGCATCTGGGACAGGCCGAGCCGCGCGCCGATCTCCGCCTGGGTCAGCTCGTCGCCGAACCGGAGCGACAGGATGAGCCGCTCGCGTTCGCCAAGCAGGGCGAGCAGCGGTCTGAGCGACTCCCGGCACTCGATCCGGTCGTACCCGGCCTCGGTGCCGCCCAGCGCGCGGGCGAGGGGCCCGGTTTCCGGCTCGGGCGCCACGCCGTGGTCGAGCGAGGCGGCGACGTACCCGTTGGCCGCCTGCCGCCCCTGCGCCAGCTCGCCGCCGGTGATCCCCATGCGCGCGGCGAGTTCGCGTTCGCTCGGCTCGTGGCCGAGCCGCTGTTCGAGAACGTCGTGTGTCCTGACGATGTCGAGCCGCATTTCCTGGAGTCGCCGGGGCACCTTGACGGACCAGCTGGTGTCCCGGAAGAACCGCATCATCTCCCCGGTGATGGTGGGCAGTCCGAAGGTCGCGAACTCCACCCCCCGGTCGACGTCGTACCGGTTGATCGCCTTGATCAGCCCCACGGTGCCGACCTGCACGATGTCGTCCATCGGCTCGAAGCGGCCCCGGAAGCGCAGGGCGGCGTACCGGACCAGGCTGAGGTTGAGCTCGACGAGCGAGTTGCGGACGCAGGAGTGGGCGTCGGTGCCCTCCCGCAGCGTGCGCAGGCGCCGGAACAGCGGTACGGACAGGGCCCGGGCGCCGGCGGTGCTCACCGAGCGGGGATCCTCGGGGAGGTCGAGGGCCTTGCGACGGGTGTGGCCGGGGCAGGGGTCGGTCGGGGCGCATTCGGTGCGTGGCATGTGGTGCCTCCGACGGGGGGTGCCGGCCCGGCGGGCGCGGCGGTACCGTCGTGGGTGACCCGCAGGGCTCCTACCCCGTCCCGGACCGCCCAGGCGGCGCGTCGCCCCATGTGGCCGGAACCGGCCCACGGGCGCGGGATCCGCCGCCGGGGCGCGCCCGCGGGCCCCTCGCCCGGCACCCGGGCCGCGGAGGCGACCCACGCCCGGCCCGATCGCTCGGGCGTCCCCTCCGCCCCAGGGACCCCGCGGCTCAGACCAGGCGGGCCGCCTCCGCCCCCGTGACCGGATCACCCGCCTCCACCCCGTGCAGCAGCCGGGCCAGGACCTCCGCCCCGCGCACCACCCGCGGCCCGGGCCGGTTGAAGTACGCGGGGCCGTCCAGCACCCACACCTCGCCCCGGCGCACGGCGGGCAGGTCCGACCAGCCGGGCAGCGCGGTCAGCAGCTCCCGTTCGCGCAGGGTCCGTTCAGGGGCGAAGCCGCAGGGCAGCACCAGCACCACGTCGGGCCGGGCCTCCCGTACGTCGTCCCAGGTCATCGGCCGCGTGTGTTCCCCCGGCGCGGCGAGCAGGGGTGCGCCGCCCGCCGCCGTGATCTGCTCCGGCACCCAGTGCCCGGCGGGCCACAGCGGGTCCAGCCACTCGATGGCCACCACGCGGGGCCGGACCCGCCCCGCCGCGAGGCGCCCGGCCGTCAGGCGCCGTACGTCCTCCAGCCGCGCCGCGAGTTCCGCGCGCCGGGCCACCGCCCGCTCCCGTACGCCGAGGAGCTCGCCCACCGTGACCAGGCAGTCGAGCACGTCGTCCAGGGTGCGCGGCTCCAGGCTCAGCACCCGCGGCCCGCCGCCGTCCAGCACGCGCACGGCCCGGCTGACCCCGGCGTACGACACCGCGCAGACGTCGCACAGGTCCTGGGTGAGCACCACGTCGGGGGCCAGCGCGGCGAGGGCGGCGGTGTCCAGGGTGTACAGCGAGGAGCCGCTGTGCGCCGCCCCGCCCACGGCCTCGGAGATCTCCCGGCTGGTCAGGGTCTCCGCGGCGAACTCGGCGGCCGTGACCACGGGCACCCCGGCGACCTCGGCCGGCGGCCAGTCGCACTCGTGCGTCCGCCCGACGAGCGCGTCGGCGAGACCCAGTTCGGCGACGATGTCGGTGGCGGCGGGCAGCAGGGAGACGATGCGCATCCCCCGACCCTAAGCGGACGCGGACATACTGGCGGGGTGAAGATCGAAGACGACAACGCCGTCCTGTTCGACGTCGAGGGCCACACCGGTGTGGTCACCCTGAACCGGCCCAAGGCCCTGAACGCCCTCACCCGCCCCATGGTCGTGCGCATCGACGAGGCGCTGTCGGCCTGGGAGCACGATCCGGCGATCGTGCAGGTCCTGATCCGCGGTGCGGGTGAGCGGGGGTTGTGTGCGGGGGGTGACATCCGGGCGATCTATGAGGACGCGCGGGTGGGTGGGGGTGGTTCGGCGGGTTTCTGGCGGGACGAGTACCGGTTGAACGCGCGGATCGCGGGGTTTTCGAAGCCGTACGTGGCGTTGATGGACGG
>NZ_JBVJGW010000051.1:0-23215 GCF_055587105.1 Streptomyces sp. NPDC048461
CAGACTCTTTCGTGTCCGATTCCCGGTCGAAGCGGGATTTGCTTTCCAGGTATTCGCTTTCGCGTTTCCCTTTCCGGCGATTCCGACTCTATCAGCGATTCGCCGTCCCTCTGACCGCTTCTCCATCGCGCCAAAAAGGCATGCGGAAATAGGGTCGAGTTCAAGATCGATACTGAAGAGGAGGGTTCCCGTCCATGAGACGTTCGTGAAAAATTCACACGGTGCGTCCCGGCAGGAGTCACGACAGTACAGGTCTGCCGGTGTCCAGGCAAATCGTTTCAGGCGTATGGTCTAGTCCACTAGTCTCCGTGCCAAAGGACCAGCCCGGATCAGGACCAACATCGGGCGAACCCGAACATCTTGTGACTTATCCTTCTCTAGAGTACGCCGTTCGCAACAGGTAGTGACGGCGACACGAAGAAGCCCCACCCCTGGGAGGCCCCTCATGACCAGCGTGACGTCCCCACTTGCCGGGAATGCCATCGGACTCGCGGCAGTGCCCGATCCGGTGTTCTCCGGCGCGATGGTGGGACCCGGCACCGCCATCGACCCCGTGCGCGAGCCCTCGGAGGCGGTGTCCCCCGTAGACGGGGTGGTCGTCTCCCTGCACCCGCACGCGTACGTGGTCGTGGACGGCGAGGGCCACGGCGTCCTCACCCACCTCGGGATCGACACCGTCCAGCTCAACGGCGAGGGCTTCGAGCTGCTCGTCAACAAGGGCGACACGGTGACCCGCGGGCAGGCCGTCATCCGCTGGAACCCCGCCGCGGTCGAGGCCGCGGGCAAGTCCCCCGTGTGCCCCGTCGTCGCCCTCGAGGCGACCCCGGACGCCCTGTCGGACGTCGTCGAGTCCGGCGACGTGAAGGCCAGCGACGTTCTCTTCAGCTGGCAGTGACGCACCCGCCTGCGAAGGCGAGTCGGACATCCACCGCGGCGGCCGAGCGCCCGCCGCCCTACCGGAGACGGTGAAATGGAGACAACGCTGCGAGGCGTCGGCGTGAGCCACGGTGTGGCGATCGGCGAGGTTCGGCACATGGGTACGGCGGTTCTCGAACCGCCGGCCAAGCAGATCACCGCGGACGAGGCGGAGCGCGAACAGGGGCGCGCCCGTCAGGCCGTGGAGGCTGTATCGGCCGACCTGATCGCGCGCGGCCAGCTGGCCGGTGGCGAGGCCCAGCACGTGCTCGAGGCACAGGCGATGATCGCCACGGACCCCGAGCTGATGGCGGACGTCGACCGGCGGATCGCCGTCGGCAGCACCGCCGAGCGCGGGATCTACGACGCGTTCGCCTCCTACCGCGACCTGCTCGCGGGAGCCGGCGAGTACATGGCCGGGCGGGTCGCCGACCTGGACGACGTACGGAACCGGATCGTGGCGCGCCTGCTGGGCGTGCCCATGCCGGGTGTCCCGGACAGCGACGAGCCGTACGTACTGATCGCGCGGGACCTGGCCCCCGCCGACACCGCGCTGCTCGACCCGGCCCTGGTGCTGGGGTTCGTGACCGAGGAGGGCGGGCCGACCAGCCACAGTGCCATCCTCGCCCGGGCACTGGGCGTGCCGGCGATCGTGGCGCTCCCGGGCGCCGGCGAACTCGCCGAGGGCACCCTCATCGCGGTCGACGGGAGCACGGGCGACCTGTTCGTGGACCCGACGCCGGAGAAGCGTGCCGAGCTGGAGGCCGCCGCCGCCGAGCGCAAGGCCGCCCTCACCGCGTCCTCCGGTCCGGGCGCGACCTCGGACGGCCACAAGGTGCCGCTGCTGGCGAACGTCGGCGGACCGGCGGACGTGCCGGCCGCGGTCGAGGCCGGCGCCGAGGGCGTGGGCCTGTTCCGCACCGAGTTCCTGTTCCTGGACGACAGCAAGAAGGCTCCGTCCGAGGAGAAGCAGATCGAGTCGTACCGCAAGGTGCTCGAGGCCTTCCCCGAGGGCCGCGTGGTGGTGCGGGTGCTGGACGCCGGCGCCGACAAGCCGCTGGACTTCCTCACCCCGGCGGACGAGCCGAACCCGGCGCTGGGCGTGCGCGGCCTGCGCTCGCTCCTGGACCACCCGGAGGTGCTGCGCACGCAGCTGACCGCGCTGGCCAAGGCGTCCGAGGGCCTGCCCGTCCACCTCGAGGTCATGGCCCCGATGGTGGCGGACCGGACCGACGCCAAGGCGTTCGCGGACGCGTGCCGCGAGGCCGGGCTGCAGGCGAAGTTCGGCGCGATGGTGGAGATCCCCTCCGCCGCGCTCCGGGCGCGCTCGATCCTGCGGGAGGTCGAGTTCCTCTCGCTGGGCACGAACGACCTCGCGCAGTACGCGTTCGCCGCCGACCGTCAGGTCGGCGCCGTCTCGCGGCTCCAGGACCCGTGGCAGCCGGCGCTGCTCGACCTGATCGCCATGTCGGCCGACGCCGCCAAGGCCGAGGGCAAGAGCTGCGGCGTCTGCGGTGAGGCGGCGGCCGACCCGCTGCTGGCCTGTGTGCTGACGGGCCTGGGTGTCACCTCCCTGTCGATGGGCGCCGCCTCGATTCCGTACGTGCGGGCGACGCTCGCCAAGCACACGCTGGCGCAGTGCGAGCGGGCCGCTGCCGCGGCGCGTGCGTGCGACACCGCCGAGGAGGCCCGCGTGGCCGCCCAGGCGGTGCTCTCCGGCGAGTAGCCGCCGGGAGCAGTGAGGATGTGAGGGGCCTTCGCCGGTGGCGGGGGCCCCTCGGTCCGTCCCCGGCCGTTCCCCTCCGGGGCCGGGGCCCGGCTCAGTGGTGCGGGGAGGGGAGGTCCACTTCGTAGCCCGGGCAGTATTCGACGCCCGGCTCGGGGGCGACGGGATCTCCGGTGTCGGCGTCGGTGCAGTAGGCGTTGAAGACGGCCGCCGCGGACAGTGCGGTCAGCCGGCCGCGGTCCAGGCGCCAGCCGTGGACCCGGTCGCCGCGGTCCTCGCGCGAGCTGCGCAGGACCAGTCCCCCGGGGCCGCCGAGGGCGAGTCCGGCCGCCAGGACCGTCACGAAGTCGAGGCCCTCCCGGGTCTCGATGCGGGGTGGGGCGCCCGCTTCGGCGCTCACGTCTGCGTGCAGGACCGCGACGAGCTGTTCCGTCGCGGTGGGGACGCTGCAGACGAAGTGGTGGTGGCCGGGACCGGCGCCGGCCAGGAGTCGTTTGAGGGCTTCGGCCGCGCGGTCGAAGGAGGCGTTGCCGATGTCCTCGCCGCAGTCCGCGCAGGTGCCCACCCCGGCGAGGAGGGTGGTCGCGTACTCCCAGGTGGCCTGGCGGACGGCCTCGTCCACGAGGAGCGGGACCAGTTCGTCGATGGGCTGGCCGCGGTAGGGAAGGCCGGCGCCGCTGCCCGCGAGTTCCGCGGTGAAGCGGGTGCGGGCGTCGGCCGTGTCGGGGTCGAGGCCCTGCTCCGCGCAGTGCTCGGCGTACTCCTCGGGGTCGAAGAGGGCGACGGTCGTGTGGATGCCCTGGGCCGCGAGGGACCGGAGCAGGTCCTCGACGTGGCTCAGGTAGTCCTGGTGGTCGTCGAAGGTGAAGCTGCGGTAGCCGCGCATGGCCGCGAAGTCCCCGGCGTCGGCGAGGAGGCCGACCGTGCTGGGGGCTTCGCGGCGCAGCGTGCGGCGCCTGCTGGTGCTGCGGGTCGTGCGGCTGGTGGCGGTGCGCCGGGTGCGGTGGCTTCCGGTGTCGTCCTTCGGTGGCATGGCTCCCCCTGAGTGGCACGGTCGATTGCTCACTCAGCGTAATCATGACCACTGACAGTGACGTCAGCCGTGGGGGCGGGTGCGGGCCAGTTCCTCGTAGAAGGAGAGGAGGTCGAGGTTGTCGACGGAGCCCGGGTTGACGGCCTTGGCCAGGGGGGCGCCCTGGAGGAGGCGCTTGACCGGTACCTCGATGCGCTTTCCGGTCAGCGTGTGGGGGATGCCCGGGACCTCGATGATCTCGTCGGGAACGTGGCGCGGCGAGAGTTCCTCGCGGATCGTCGCCTTGATCCGGGCGCGCAGGTCGTCGTCGAGGGAGGCGCCGGGGACCAGGTGGACGAAGAGCGGCATCCAGTAGCCCCCGTTCGGCTCCTCCAGGCCGATGACGAGGGACTCCTTGATCTCGGGGAGGCGTTCGACGGCCTCGTAGATGTCGGCGGAGCCCATCCGCACGCCCTGGCGGTTGAGGGTGGAGTCGGAGCGGCCGTGGATCACGACCGAGCCGTGGTCGGTGAGGGTGATCCAGTCCCCGTGGCGCCAGGTGCCGGGGAACATCTCGAAGTAGCTGTCGCGGTAGCGGCTGCCGTCGGGGTCGTTCCAGAAGCGGATCGGCATGGACGGCATGGGGTTGGTGACGACGAGTTCGCCGACCTCGCCGATGACGGGCTTGCCGGAGGGGTCCCAGGCCTGGAGGTCCGTACCGAGGCAGGCGGCCTGGAGCTCCCCGATGTGCACCGGGAGCGTGGGGACGGCGCCGGCGAAGCAGCTGCAGACGTCGGTGCCGCCGCTGACGGAGGCGATCCAGAGGTCCTCGGCGACCTCGTCGTGGAGCCAGCGGAACCCGTCCGGCGGCAGCGGGGAGCCGGTGGTGGCGACGCACTTCACGGCGGAGAGGTCGAAGTCCCGGGAGGGGTGGACCTCCGCCTTGCGGCAGGCCATGACGTACGCGGCGGAGGTGCCGTACAGCGTCGCCCCGGTCCGCTCGGCGATGCGCCACTGGGCGCCGGTGTCGGGGTAGCCGGGGCTGCCGTCGTACAGGACGACGGTCGTGCCCGTCAGCAGGCCGGAGACGAGGAAGTTCCACATCATCCAGCCCGTGGAGGTGTACCAGAAGAACCGGTCCTCCGGGCCGAGGTCGCAGTGCAGGCCGAGCTGCTTGAGGTGTTCGAGGAGGATGCCGCCCTGGGACTGGACGATGGCCTTGGGGAGGCCGGTCGTACCGGAGGAGTAGAGGACCCAGAGGGGATGGTCGAACGGGACCGGCTCGAAGACCGGCGCGGTGTCGGCCGCGGTCAGGTCGGACCAGGCGAGGGCTCCTTCCGGAGCCTCTGTGCCCAGGACCGGGATGTGGACGACGGCGCGCAGGGAGGGGAGCTCGGCCCGGAGCTCGGCGACGGTCTCGCGGCGGTCGTGCTCCTTGCCGCCGTAGCGGTAGCCGTCCACGGCGAAGAGGACGACGGGCTCGACCTGCTGGAAGCGGTCCAGCACGCTGCGGGCACCGAAGTCGGGGGCGCAGGAGGTCCAGACGCCTCCGACGGCGGCGGTCGCGAGGAGGGCGATCACGGATTCGGCGATGTTGGGGAGGTAGCCGCTGACCCGGTCGCCGGGGCGTACGCCGAGGGCGCGCAGTTCGGCGGCGAGCGATCCCACCCGGCGGCGGAGCTCGGCCCAGGTGACGGGGGCGGGCTCGTGGGTCTCGTCCACGCACAGCAGTGCGGCGTCCCCGGCGCGGGCCGGGTCCTCGGCGGCGCGCAGGGCGTGCTCGGCGTAGTTGAGGGTGGCGCCGGCGAACCAGCGCGCGCCGGGCATGGAGCGGTCGGCGAGGACGGATTCGTACGGGGTGGTGAAGCGGACCTCGAACCACTCGGCGACGGCCTGCCAGAAGGTGTCCAGCTCGTCGACGGACCAGCTGTGCAGGGCGGGGTAGCCGCCGTCGGCGGGGGCTCCGAACCGGTCGGCGGCCCAGGCCTGGAAGGCGGTGATCCGGGCCGCCGCGATCCGGTCGGGGCCCGGGGCCCAGAGGGGTTCCGGCTGCGTGGCTGAGGTCATGGGTCGGCTCCCGGTCAATTCTGCGGCTCGCGCTTCGTGTGCGTACGGTGCCATCGCGCGGGGGGTGTGCGCGCGGCGGCTCACTGGGACGATGCCATGTGATCGACATCCGCACCAGAGGCGTCCCGTACGGTCGCGCGCGGCCGGCCGCAGGTGCCGCTGCCGGGTGAACGGCAGCTGAACGCGGTCTCCCCGGCCGGGGCCCGGTGGCAGGGTGATCCGCATGAACGGTCGCGATCTGGTGCGTGCGGTGAAGGACCTCGGTACGGAGCGCGGACGGCGCGCCTGGCGCTCGGCCTGGCGCCATCGGCGCACGGACGCGGTGGGGCTCCCGCGCCGGGGCGCGGAGCGGGCGCGCGTGCCGGGGCTGCTGACGGGTACGGAGCCGCGGCCGGGCGGCGGCGTGCTGCGCTTCGCGCGCTCGGAGCTGCTGGTGCGGGTGACCTCGGGCGGCGCCGTGTTCTGGGGCTGGGACGGGGCCGCGCCGACGCCGTCGTACGCGGTGGTCGGCGACGGGCCGGAGCCCGATCCGCGGGCCGTGCTGGAGCCGGACACCGAGGGCGGCTGGCGGGTGGTGTCGGAGCGGGTGACGGTCGCGGTGTCCCGGCACGGGGCGGTGGAGGTGCGCACGCCCGGCGGGACGGTGCTGCGGCGGGACCTGCCGCCGCGCTGGTGGGAGCCGGTGGACCCGGCGCGGGGCGGGGCCCGCTGGTCGCAGCGCAGCGAGGTGGGGGCGGACGCGCGGTTCTTCGGGCTGGGCGGGCGGGCGGCGGGGCCCCGGCTGCGGGACGGGACGTACCGGCTGTGGAACACCGATCCGAAGGGGGGCTTCGGGCCGGGCACCGATCCGCTGTACCTGACCATGCCGGTGCAGCTGGTGGTCGCCGACGCGGGGACGCACCTGGTGTTCCACGACAACTCCTGGGACGGGCGCGTGGTGTTGCGCGAGGGCGAGGAGGGTGCGGGCTCGGGGGCGGACCGCCCGGGGTCGAGCGAACTGCGCGCGGAGGGCGGGCCGCTGCGGTGCTGGGTGCTCGTGGGCACGCCGGCGCGGGTGCTGCAGGGCTGGTCGGGGCTGACGGGTCCCGCGGCGGTGCCTCCGGAGTGGGCGCTCGGCTACCAGCACGCGCGCTGGGGCTTCGGGAGCGCGGCGGAGGTCCGCCGGGTGGTGGACGGGTACGCGGCGCGCGGCATGGCGCTGTCGGCCGTGCACCTGGACATCGACCACTACGACGGGCACCGCGTCTTCACGGTGGACGAGGGCCGGTTCCCCGATCTGCCCGGGCTCGCGGGGGAGTTGCGCGCGCGGGACGTGCGACTGGTGTCGATCGTCGACCCCGCGGTGCGGGTCGGGGGCGCGGTGCACGCGTCGGGGCTCGCGGTGGGGACGGGCGGCGCGTTCGTACGGGACGCACGGGGCACGGAGGTGCGCGGGGAGGTGTGGCCGGGCGAGTGCGCGTACCCGGACTTCACCGATCCGGCGGTGCGGGAGTGGTGGGGCGGGCTGTACGAGGAGCGGCTGCGCCAGGGGTTCGCCGGCTTCTGGCACGACATGAACGAACCGGTGTCCTTCGCGCCGTTCGGCGACAACACGCTCCCCCGCTCCGCGCGGCACGCGATGGACGGCGCGGGCGGCGACCACCGTGCCGGGCACAACGTGTACGGCCTCGGGATGGCGCGGGCCGGCTGGGAGGGCCTGGTGCGGCTGCGGCCGGACGAGCGGCCGTTCCTCTTCTCCCGGTCCGGCTGGGCGGGGATGCAGAGGTACGGGGGGTCGTGGTCCGGTGACGTGGAGAGCAGCTGGGAGGGGCTGCGCGCCTCCTTGGCCCTGGTGCTGGGGCTCGGGCTGTGCGGGGTGCCGTACTCGGGCCCGGACGTCGGGGGCTTCGGCGGCTCCCCCTCCCCCGAGCTGTACGTGCGCTGGCTCCAGCTGGGGGCGTACCTGCCGCTGTTCCGCACGCACTCGGCGATCTGGGCGGGGCGGCGGGAGCCGTGGGAGTTCGGTCCGGAGGCGCAGGAGCAGGCCCGCGGGGTGATGGCGGAACGCGAGCGGCTGCGGCCGTACTTCGTGACGCTGGCCCACCTGGCCCGCCGGACCGGGGCCCCGTACGTGCGGCCGCTGTGGTGGGGGGCTCCGGAGGAGCGGTCGCTGCGGGACTGCGAGGACGCCTTCCTGCTGGGCGACGCCCTGCTGGTCGCCCCGGTGCTGGAGTGCGGGGCGGACCGGCGGGCCGTGCGGCTGCCGCGCGGCCGGTGGTACGACACCGCGACCGGGACGGCGTACGAGGGCCCGGGCCAGGTGCTGCTGGACGCCCCGCAGGGCCGGATCCCTGTCCTGGCCCGCGCGGGGGCGGTGCTCCCGGTCCGGGACCCGTCCGGTGGCGGCGGGGTGGCACTGGAGGCGTGGGCTCCGGCGCGGGGGCGGACGGGCGGCGGGCTGGTGGTGCGGGAGGCGGGGCCGGGCTTCGCGGCGGGCGGGATCGAGCGGTACACCGTGCGGTGGGCGGGGGACGAGGTGGTGGTGGAGGACGAGGCGGGCGCGCGGGTTCCGGGCGTGACGGTGCGCGGGCTGTAGGACGGTGTGCGGGGGGGCGGTGTGCGGGAGGGGGTGCCGCCCCGTGGAGGTGCGCCACCCCGCGGAAGTACGCCGCCCCGCGGGGGTCAGCCGGCTCCGGGCCCGGCCGGGTTCAGGCGTACCGGCCCGCGGACCACGAGGCCGCGGCCCGGGTGTGCAGGGGGAAGGCCAGGTCCGACGGCTCCCGCAGGACGTGCCAGCCCGTGGTCTCGTCCGTGGCGACCGACGCGGGCAGGGAGGACACCGGACGGGGCGGGAGCAGGCCGAAGAGGAGCAGGTGGCCGGCCGGGGAGCTGAGGGCGTCGGCCAGGGCGACGTCCCCGGCGGGGGCCTCGATGCCGGTCTCCTCGCGGAGTTCGCGGACGACCGCGTCACGCCAGTCCTCGCCGAAGTCGATGAAGCCGCCCGGGAGGGCGATGCCGCCGAGGGCGGGTTCGATGGTGCGGGTGATGACCACGAGGCCGGTGCCGTCCTCGTCCTCGACGGGGAGGAGCACCACGGCGACCGGGAACGGGTTGCGGTAGGCGGTGACGCCGCACGACGGGCAGGTGCGGGGCCAGGCGTCGGTGTCGAACGGTGTTCCGCAGGTGGAGCAGTGCGAGTCCCTCAGCTGTGCCGGCATCCCGCGATGGTATGCCAAGCGGTATGAGGACGGCGGCTGTTGTGATCGGTGTGGGACTGTTGGCCGCGCTGGGTGCGCCGGCGCCCGGGGCGAGGGCGCCGGAGGCGGTGGTGGCGCCCGGGGCGGTGGTGGCGGCGCCGTGGGCCACCGCGGCGGCAGCCCCGGCCCGCGGATCGGCGCCGCCCGGGTTCGCGGCCCTGGCGCACGTGGATCCGACGGTCCGGCAGGACATGCGGTACGCGACCGCCCGCAACTTCACCGGCCGCCGGGTCGACGGGTACCGCGAACCGGCATGCCTGCTCGAGCGCCCCGCCGCGGAGGCACTGCGGCGCGCGCAGCGCGAGCTGCTGCCGCGCGGTCTCTCCCTGAAGGTCTACGACTGCTACCGGCCGCAGCGCGCCGTGGACCGGTTCGTCCGGTGGGCCGGAGACCTCGCCGACCAGGGGACCAAGGCCGCGTACTACCCGGACGTCGACAAGGAGCGGCTGATTCCCGACGGCTACATCGCCGAGCGGTCGGGGCACTCCCGCGGGAGCACCGTCGACGTCACCCTCGTCGACGCCGCGTCGGGGCGGGAACGGGACATGGGGACCGCGTTCGACCACTTCGGGCCGCCGTCCCACACCGACGGTCCGGCGGCGCCGCCCGCCGCCCGCGCGAACCGCCGGCTCCTGCTGGGCGTCCTGGGCGCGCAGGGCTTCGTCAACCTGCCCGAGGAGTGGTGGCACTTCACGCACCGGCCCGAGGCGTTCCCCGATACGTACTTCGACTTCCCCGTGTCTGTCGCCGCCGTCCTGCCGTGACTACCGTGCCCCCATGACGTTCCGTTCGTACGAGGAGTTCTGGCCCTACTACGTCGCCATGCACGCGCGGGCCGCCACCCGCTGGGTGCATCTCACCGGCACGCTCACCGGACTCGCCCTCACCCTCTACGGGGTGGCCCGGGGGCGGAAGCGGTATCTCGCCGCCCTCCCCCTGGTCGGGTACGGGACCGCGTGGCCGGCGCACTTCCTGATCGAGAAGAACAATCCCGCGACCTTCGGGCACCCGGGGTGGTCGCTCCGCGGGGACGCGCAGATGATCCGGATGATGCTCGCCGGACGGGACGCGGAGCTGGCGGAGATCGCGCAGAAGTGGCTCGCCGAGAACCGGTGACCCGGAAGGCCTCCCGTGGCAAACTCCTGACGATGCGTCAGAAACACTGACACGGGAGGAATCTTGGCACGCACGCGCACCCCCGTCGTGAGCGGTTGGTTCACCGAGGACGCCCCGGGCCCGGAACCCGGGGCCGAATCCGAGGCCGGAGCCGAGGCCGGAGCCGGGGCCGGATCCGCCGGCGCCTTCCGGCTGCTCGGAACCCGCTGCTCCGCCTGTACCGCGGTGTTCTTCCCCCGCGAGGACGCCTTCTGCCGCAACCCCCGCTGCCCCGGCGACGGCGTCCTCGCCGAGGTGCCCCTCTCGCCCCGCGGCCGGGTCTGGTCGTACACCGACGGGCGCTACCGGCCGCCGGCGCCGTACGTGTCCGATCCCGCCGTGCCCTGGGAGCCGTACACCCTGGTCGCGGTGGAGCTGGAGGCCGAGGGGATCGTCGTGCTCGGGCAGGCGGTGCCCGCGGTCGGCGTCGGTGACCTGGCGGTCGGCATGGAGGTCGAGGTGGTCGGCGGGGTGCTCGGCGAGGACGCCGGCACCACCTGGACGACCTGGCGGTTCAGGCCCGTGGGAGGCGCGTCGTGAGCGCCGCCGACATCGCCGTGCTGGGAGCCGGCATGCACCCCTGGGGCAAGTGGGGCCGCAGCTTCGTCGAGTACGGGCGGGCCGCCGCCCGGGCCGCGCTCGCCGACGCCGGCCTCGACTGGACGGACGTGCAGTCCATCGTCGGCGCCGACACCGTCCGCTCCGGGTACCCGGGCTACGTGGCCGGCGCCACCTTCGCCCGTGCGCTGGGCTGGCAGGGCGCCCGGGTGACCAGTGTCTACGCCGCCTGCGCCTCGGGGGCGCAGGCCATCGGGGCGGCCCGGGCGCAGATCCTGGCGGGGCTGGCGGACGTGGTGCTCGTGGTGGGCGCCGACGCGGCGCCCAAGGGGTTCTTCGCACCGGCCGGGGGCGAACGGCCCGATGATCCCGACTGGCTGCGGTTCCGCGTGCTGGGCGCCACCAACCCGGCGTACTTCGCGCTGTACGCCCGCCGCCGGATGGCCGTCCACGGGGACACCCCGGAGGACTTCGCCCAGGTCAAGGTGAAGAACGCGGCGGCCGGGCTGCTGAACCCGAACGCCCGCTACCGCAAGGCCGTGACCGTGGAGGAGGTGGCCGCCTCGGCGGTGGTCGCCGATCCGCTGCGGCTGCTCGACATCTGCGCCACCTCCGACGGCGGCGCGGCGCTCGTGCTGTCCAGCACGGACTTCGCGCGCTCGCGCGGGGTCGCCGACCCGGTGCGCATCCGGGCGGTGTCGACGGTGACGCCCACCTATCCGCGGACGGTGCTGGACCTCCCGGACATCGCCACCGACTCGACGGCGGGGGCGGGGGTCGAGCCGGCGGCGGGCTCCTTCCGCGCCTCGATCGCGCGGGCGGCGTACGAGGAGGCGGGGCTCGGTCCGGAGGACCTCTCGCTCGCCGAGGTGTACGACCTCTCCACCGCCCTGGAACTGGAGTGGTACGAGGACATCGGGCTCTGCGGGGAGGGCGAGGGCGCCAAGCTCCTGCGGGAGGGGGCGACGGCCCTGGGCGGGCGCGTGCCGGTCAACACGAGCGGCGGGCTGGCCTCCTTCGGCGAGGCGGTGCCGGCGCAGGCCATCGCCCAGGTCTGCGAGCTGACCTGGCAGTTGCGCGGGACGGCCGGTGCGCGGCAGGTTCCGGGGGCGCGGGCCGGGATCACCGCGAACCAGGGGCTGTTCGGGCACGGCTCGGCGGTGATCGCGGTGCGCTGAGCGGATTCCGGGGTCGGCGATCGGGCCTCGCAGGGGGTCCGGTCAGCGGTTTCCCGCGGGTGTGGTGCGCGTACTTGACGGCCCCCGGCGGCGGGTTCACACTCGCTCCACGGTCCCGCGCCGCACTCCGGGCGCCGAATCCCCCACGAGAGCTGCGGCCCGTACCCCAGTCGGCGGGGGTACGGGCCGCGTCCGTGTCAGGCGCCGGCCGAGAGGCTCCGGCGGCGGGCGCGGGCCAGCGACATCGCGTGTTCCACGACCCCCACGAGGACGTCCTTCACGGACTCCCGGTCGCGGGCGTCGCACAGCAGCACCGGCACGCCCGGGTCGAGGTCGAGCGCCTCCCGCACGGTCACCACGGGGTAGTGGTCCGCGTCGTCGAAGCAGTTGACGGCGACGACGAACGGGATCTCGCGGCGTTCGAAGTAGTCGACGGCGGCGAAGCAGTCGGCGAGGCGGCGGGTGTCCGCGAGGACCACCGCGCCCAGCGACCCCTGGGCCAGTTCGTCCCACAGGAACCAGAACCGGTCCTGGCCGGGAGTCCCGAACAGGTACAGCACCAGGTCCTCGCGCAGCGTGATGCGACCGAAGTCCATCGCCACGGTGGTCGTGCTCTTGCCCTCCACTCCCTTGATGTCGTCGATACCGATGCCCGGTTCCGAGAGTTGTTCCTCGGTCCGCAGCGGTCTGATCTCGCTTACCGCACTGACCAGGGTGGTTTTGCCCACCCCGAAGCCGCCCGCGACCAGGATCTTCAGGGTCAGCGGCTCGACCGGTGACACGGCGTGCATGGCACCGGTGCGGCTAGAGCGCCCGAAGGCCATCGATCACCTCACGCAGAATGGATTCATCGGGTAGTTCGGCCGGAGGTACCGGCCTGGTCACGTGGACCAGTTCGTCGTCGACGAGGTCGCCGATCAGGACCCGCACGACCCCGATCGCGAGGTCGAGGTCGGCCGCCAGTTCGGCGACCGACTGCGGGCGGCCCCGGCACAGCCCCAGGATGCGGGCGTGTTCCGGGGCCAGGGTCATCTCCCAGACCGGGTCGTCGGCCGCGGATTCGGCGACGACGAGCGCGATCAGGTCGAGGCGGTGCTGGCCCGCGTGGCTGGTCCGGCCGCGGGTCATCGCGTACGGGCGTACGACGGGGCCCGCGTCGTCGTCGAACCAGTGCGGGTGGTCCGGGGCGGCGGGCCCCTCCCCGGACGGGGTGCGGGCAGGGTGTGGCTCCTGGCCTGGATCGCTCATGCCGTACGTCTCACCCTCCGGCTGGCAGCCCGGTGCGCGGGGCGGTCGCCAGGTGGTCGCCCACTCGCTTGACCATGAGCGTCATCTCGTACGCGACCTGCCCGACGTCGGACTCGGCGTCGGCGAGGACGGCCAGGCAGCTGCCGTCGCCGGCCGCCATCACGAACAGGAAGGCCTCGTCCAGCTCGACGACGGTCTGGCGGACCCTGCCGGACTCGAAGTGCCGGCCGACGCCCTTGGCCAGGCTGTGGAATCCGGAGGCCACCGCCGCCAGGTGCTCGCTGTCCTCGCGGGTCAGGTCCCGGGAAGTGCCGGTGGGCAGGCCGTCGCCGGAGAGGACGACCGCCTTGCGGATGGATCCGACCTTGTCCACGAGCTCGTCGAGGAGCCAGTTGAGCGGGCCGGAGCCGCGGCTCCTGCTGTCGTTTCCGGTCTGCGGTGCGGTCATCGACCGTCCCCTTCGTTCTCGTGCGCGGGACCGGTGGCGGCGGAGGTGCCTGCCCCGGTCTCGGACTGCGTCCGTGCCTGCTGGTCGCGGCCCGCGGTCCAGCCGCGCTGGAGCGCGGACATGCGCATGCGCACCTCCTCCGCGTCCCGGTCGTCCGCGCCGTGGTCGGCGGGGTCCGGGGCGGGGGCGGCCGCGCGGGAGTTCTTCAGCTGCGGGGCCAGGTTGGCCTGGCGCACCCGGCGGGGCAGCAGGCCGCTGCCGCCCGGGGCGGGTGCGGGCGCGCCGGTCCCGGTGGCGGGGGCCGGCGGCGGGACGGCGGCCACCGGGCGCGGCTCGACGCGGCGGCCGTGGTCCGCCACCAGCGTCGGGGCGGGGCGGCGGCGCGGCAGCGGCACCGTCCCCTGGCCGCCGCGGGGGCCGTCGGGGCGGGTGGCCTCCGGGCGGGGGCCGTCGGGCCGGGCGCTGTCGAGGCGGACCGGTCCGGTGGGGGCGAGGGGTTCGCGCTCGCCGTTGCGGGGGCCGGCGCCCCGGTCGGGCCGCCGGTCGGGGTGGCGGTCGGCGTACCGCGGCTCGGGGTGCCGGTCCGCGGACGGACGGTCGCCCGGGCGCAGGCCGAGCAGGGCGCTGCGCGGGAGGCCGTTCGGCGGGGTCTCGTCGTCCAGGGTGGCCATGGCGGGGCGGCCGTCGACGCCGGTGATCCCGGGGGTGGTGCCGTCCACGACGGCGGGGTCGTCGAGGCCGTCGAGGCCGAGCACGCCCAGCGGCGCCTCCAGCTCGACGGGCCCGCGCAGGTCCGCCGGGGGCAGGGCGCGCCCGGACGGGGCCCGCCCGACGGCGGGGGCGTTGCGCTCGGACGGGATCACGCCGGGCCGGCCCGGCTTGCCCGGCTTTCCGGCCATGCCGGCGCCGACGCCGGCGTTCAGCCGGATGCCGGTGCCGTTGGTGTCGGGGGCCTCGGTCAGCAGGGCGTCGGGGAGGAAGACCACGGCGGTGGTGCCCCCGTACGGGCTGTGCTGGAGGACGACCTTGACGGCGTGGCGCTGCGCGAGGCGGCTGACGACGAACAGGCCGAGGCGGTCGGTGTCGGACAGCTCGAACTCGGGGGTCTCGGCGAGCCGGAGGTTCGCGTCGAGGAGCGCGTCCGGGTTCATTCCGAGGCCGCGGTCGTGGATCTCCAGGGTGAAGCCGTTGGCGACGCGCTCGCCGTGCACCTGGACGGCGGTGTGCGGCGGGGAGAACACCGTGGCGTTCTCCAGGAGTTCGGCAACGAGGTGGGTCACGTCCGCGACGGCGGGCCCGGCGATGCCCAGGCGCGGGAGCCGCCGCACCTCGATGCGCTCGTAGTCCTCGACCTCGGCGACGGCGGCCCGTACGACGTCCATCAGCTGGACGGGCTTGCGCCACTGGCGGGAGGGTGCGGCGCCGGAGAGGATCACCAGGCCCTCGGCGTGGCGGCGCATGCGGGTGGTCATGTGGTCGAGGCGGAAGAGGTCGGCGAGCTCCTCGGTGTCCTCGGTGCGGCGCTCCATGGTGTCGAGGAGGGTCAGCTGGCGGTGCAGGAGCACCTGGTTGCGGCGGGCGAGGTTGACGAACACCTCGGAGACTCCGCGGCGCAGCTCCGCCTGCTTGACCGCGGCTTCGACGGCGGCGCGCTGGAGGGTGTTGAGGGCCTGGCCGACCTGGCCGACCTCGTCCCTCTCGTACTCCAGCCGGGGCGCCTCGGTCTCCACGTCGACGTGCTCGCCGGCGGCGAGGCGGCGCATGACGCCGGGCAGGCGGACGCCGGAGGCCTCGTGGGCCTCCTTGCGGAGCCGGGACAGGTCGCGGATCAGCTCGCGGCCGATGCGCACGGACAGGACCAGGGACACGATCAGCGCGATGAAGCCGAGGATGCCGGCGACGGCGGCCTGGACCAGGACGTCCATGGCGACGGGCTCGACGCGCTTCTGGTAGCGGTCCCCGGCCTCGGTGCCCATGATCGCGAGGTCGTCGAGGACCTTGGTGGCCGCGGCGTCCCACTGGGCGGCGGTGCTGCTGCGGGGGTTCTTGACCGCCCCGGCGCTGAGGAAGCGTTCCTCCGCGTCGCGCAGGACCTTGGTGTCGGTGCCGGCCCAGTAGCGCTCGAAGCGCTCGCGGTCGGCGGGCGGGAGGATCGCGAGGTTGAAGTCGTAGAGCAGCGTGCGGTTCGCGGCGAGGTCGGAGACGCGGCGGACGTCGGCGGCGCTGACGCTGCGGGCGGCGAAGGCGGAGGCCACGAGGGCGTCCTCGCGGGAGAGCGCCTCTCGGGCCCGGGTGATGCCGACGAGGGCGCGGCCCTGCTTGTCCATCTCGACGTTCTCCAGCGCGTGGAGGTTCATCAGGAACTCGTAGCAGGGGTCGACGAGGCGGTTGTAGAACTCCAGGGCCTGGGCGGTGTCGAGGGTGTTCTGGTCGACGGAGCGGCGGATGCCGTCGATGCCGTGGAAGGCGGCGAGGATCGAGCGCAGGCGCTGGCCGTTCTGGGCGCTCAGCTCGTCGGTGACCTCGGGGTCGCGGGCGCTCGCCCGTATCTCGGCGATGACCTCGTCGGTGGCCGCGCGGCGCTTGGCGAGCTCGGCCGTGGCGGTGGAGGCGCGGGGGTCGCCGATGACGACGAGGGTCTGGCGGCGCTCCTTCTGGACGGCGCGGGCCACGTCCTCGATCGGATAGCCGACCTTGTCGATGACGTACGCGACGTCGAGCAGCTGGACGGCCTGGCGGCCGGTGATGACCGTGGCGAAGCCCCAGAGGGCGGTCAGGGAGACGAGCGGCACAAGGAGCAACGCCACGATCTTCCGGCGGATGGATTTCCCGCGAAAGCGCATGGCCTCCCCAGCCTCCCCCAGCTCAACCCCGTTACGGGGAGTCGGTGTTCCGTCATTTAAACGGCGTGAGCCTACTACTGCCGGGCGACAGCTTCGAAGGCGTGTCCGGACGTTTTCGGCCTGACCTCTGGATGAAGATCACGAGTTGTCCGATACTTCCGGTCAAGAGTGGTGCGATATGCGGCAGATGACACCTGGTGGGGCGTCAGTCCCCGCAATCGGATGGATGGCTGGAATTGTTCGTTCCGCAATCAGCGGGGTCGTGGGGGCGTCCGCGATGCGGGAATCTCTCGATCGTGCCGGACGTCTTCTGTTCGAGTGGACGCGTGGGGGTAGACGTGAGGGAGCGGGCGGGGCGGACCGCGCGGCGGGGAGTGGGCGGACCATGAGCAGGTACGAGGGGAGAACCGTGGGCGGCGGCAGGGAGGTCCGGTCGCGCGGACTGTGGGTGGAGGAGCCGGCGCGCAAGCCGCGGATGCCGGATCCGGTGCGGACGTCGGCGGTGCGGGCGGTGCTGATCGTGGCCGTGACGCTGACCCAGGCGACGGTCACGTTCTTCCTCACGCTGACCGGCTCCTGGCTGGCGTTCCCGCTGGCGCTCTGCGCCATCGCGGGGACCATCGTGGCCACGTGGGGCGTGCTGGACGTGTGGATCACCCGGCAGATGTGGAACCAGCGGTACGGGGTCGTCTCCGAGCCGAGCAGCACGGCACGGCGCCGGCGCCGGGAGGCCCGCAGGGCCGAGCGCGCGGCCGCGCGCGAGCCGGGCCCGGGGCGCGTGTCCCGCGAGGACGGCCCCCTGACGGCCTTCGGGCGCCGCTAGGGGATGCCCGGCGGCACCGGGGGTCCAGCCGCTCCGGGGGTCCGGCCGCTCCGGCGGGCGCCGGCCCCCCGGGCTCAGCTGCGGCGGAACATGCGCGTGGCCGTGATCTCGCCGTGGACGGCCTCCCCGTCCGGCGACTGCTGCGGCAGGCCCGGCCGGAGGTGCTCCTCGACGCTGATGTACTTCAGGCCCGCCCGCAGGTCGGCATCGTTGCGCAGCCGGATGACCAGCGGGAACTCGGCGAGCGCCGTGGTGTCGAACAGCCCGGTGGTGTACAGCAGCTGGACGCCGAGCGCGTCCGAGACGGCCCGCTGCAGCTCCAGCAGGTACGTGGCGTTCGCGCGTCCGATCGGGTTGTCGAGGAACAGCGTGCCCGCGTGGCGGTGCTTGTCCCGGCCGCGGTCGTTGCTGCGCAGCGCGGCCATCGTGCAGTACAGCGCGATCGCCGCGGTCAGCAGCTGTCCGCCGGAGAACACGTCGCCCATCTGGCCGACCGGGACCCGCTCGGCGCGCAGCACCGCGTCGGGCTTGAGGATCTCGACGGAGATCCCCTTGGGCTCCAGCGCCGCCTGGACGCCCCGCAGCAGCAGCGACATGCCGTCGCGGCGGCCCTCGCCGAAGGAGGCGGTGCTGTTCTTCTTCACGGCCGCGCGCGTGGCCTCGTCGATGACCTCGCCGAGCCGTTCGGTGAGGGTGGCCTGGTCGGGCTCCTCGAAGCGGATGCGCAGGAACTCCTGGCCCGACCACTCCCCCAGTCCCTCGGGGAGCTGGGAGAGCCGCTGGGCGGAGCGGAGGGTGGCCAGGGCCGACTCGACCAGGCCGCGCAGCCGGTCGACGATGCTGTCCCGGTTGCGTTCCAGCTGGGCGAGCTCGTCGGTGAGGACGCGCAGCCGGGGCGCGAAGGCGGTGGCCCAGGAGGCCGCGTGCTCGGGCAGGGCGGAGGCGGGCAGTTCGCGGATCTGCTGGCGCGCGGGGGTGCGCACCTGCTCGTAGCGGGTGGCGTTGGCGTGGCGGACCAGGATGTCGCTCGCCTCCCGTACGGCGGACTCGGCGGCCGAGAGGTCGCCCGCGCAGGCGCGCAGGGAGCGGCGGGCCTCGGTCGCCGACTGGCGGGCCTCCTCCAGGGTGCCGCGGTGGGGGGCGGGTTCCTGGTCGTCGTCCGGGTGGGTGTGGTCGCGCAGGAGGTCGCGCAGCAGGGCGGCCGTCTCGTCGAAGCCGCCGGCGCCGTCCTCGGCGGTGCGGTGGGAGCGCAGCAGGTCCGCGTGGGCGGACCGGGCGCCTTCCACGGCGGCGGTGTGGGCGGCGAGCTGGGCGGTGGCCGTGCGCAGCAGGGCCTGGGCCTGCTCGACGTCGACGGGGATCAGGTCCTCGGACAGTTCGGTGTGGGCCCCGCCCTCGGCCGGGGCGTGCCGCTCGGCCTCGCCGCGCAGCCGGCCGAGCTGCTCGCTCGCGGTGGACGCGCGCGTCTCCAGCATCTGTACGAGGGCTTCGGCGCGGGCGGCGGCGGCCTGGCGGGAGGGCCCGTCCGCGCCGTCGGTGCCTTCGAGGAGCTGGGCGGCGCGGGTGCGGACCTTGTTGGTGAGGCGGTCGAGTTCGGCGAGGGCGGCGCTCTCGTCGCTCTCGGCGCGGGCCTGCTCGGCGCGCAGGTCGGCGCCGACGCCGACCTTCTCGTAGAGCTGGGAGGCGGCCCGGTAGGCCTCGCGGAGGTCGGGCAGCGGCGCTTTCGGCGTGCCGTCGTCCTGCGGGAGGGGGTCGGGGGCGCCGGCGATCTCGGCGCGTTCGGCCCGCAGCGCGCGGGCGGTGCGGCGGGCGTCGTCGGCGGCGCGCTGGGTGGCGCGGCGGTCCTCGTCGGCGGCGCGGGCGCGGTCGAGGCAGGCTTCGGCGCGCGCCTCGGACTCGGCGGCCTCGTCGGTGAGTTCGCGGACCCTGGCCTGCCAGCCGACGCGCTCGCGCAGCCGGTAGGCGAGTCCGGCCAGGGCGTCGGCGACGCGGCGGGCGCGCTGGGCGGTGTCCTGGCGCTCGTCCCGTACGCGGACGGCGTCGGCGGCGGCCTCGTCGGCCTCGGCGCGTACGGTGCGGGCCTCCGCGAGCTCGGCGTCGGTCTCCTCGGCGAACGTCCGGGCGGCCTCGGCCTGTCGGGCGAGTTCGGCGAGGCGGCCGGGCGGGCAGCCGGTGCGCCAGGAGTTCAGCCGGGCGGCGAGCTCGCGGTCCCCGGAGAGGCGGGCGGCGAGGTCGCGGATCTCGGTGTCGCGGGCGGTGGCGCGGGTGCGCAGCGCCTGGCGCTCCTCGTCGGCGGCGTGTTCGTCGTGCATGGCCGGGTTCGGCGGGACGAGGAAGACGGCCGTGTCGGTGTCGCCGGCCGGGGGCACGGGGGCGAGCAGGGCGGCGGCCGTGCCGACGGCGACGGTGGAGCGGGGCAGCAGGGCCGCCTGCGACAGGACCTCGCGGGCGCGGCTGTGCGTGTCGGGGTCGGTGATGACGACGCCGTCGACGAGCTCGGGGCGGGCGGCGAGGACGGCGGCGTGGTCGGCCGGGTCCACGGACTGGGCGAGGTAGCGCCAGCCGGGCAGGGCGGGGATGCCGTGTTCGCCGAGGTATTCGACGGTGGCGAGGACGTCGGGGCCGGGGGGCAGCAGCCCGCCGTCGCCGAGGGCGCCGAGGATGCGGGAGTCGTCGGCGGCGGCGGTGCGCAGGTCGAACAGCTGGCGTTCGGCGGCGGCGACGGCTCCGGTCAGCAGGTCGCGCAGGTCGTCGGCGCCCCGGTCGAGGTCCTCGGCGGTGAGGCCGCTGCCCGCTCCGGCCGGCGCCGTACGGGAGGCGGCGGCCGCGGCGCCGACATGCTCCGCGGCGTCGCGCGGTCCGGGCACCCCCGGGTCGTCGGCCGACGGGTCCGCGCCCGTGGGCAGGCCCAGGAGGTCGGCCAGGCGCGGGGCTTCGGCGAGGACGGCGGCCGTGCGGTGCTCGGCGGCGTGGGCGTTCTCGGCGGCGTCGGCCGCGTCGGCGGCGCGGGCGGCGGTCAGTTCGGCGCGGGACTCGACGGCGGCGGCGTCGCGGGCGGCCTCGGAGGCGGTACGGGCGGCCTCGCGGGCCTCGTCCCAGGCGGCCACCGCGGACGTCTCGGCGTCGGTGGCGGCGAGTGCGGCGCGGGCCGGGTCCGCGTCGGGGGCGGTGTCGTCGAGCCAGCCGGCGCGCACGGCTTCTGCGGTCTCCTCCTGGACCTCGCCGAGGCGGGCCCGCAGGTGCTCGGCCTCGCTGCGGGCGCGCTGGGCGGCGGTGGCGGCGGCGGTGGCGTCGCGGTGTGCGGCCTCGCCGGTGGCCTGGAGCTCGGCGGAGCGCTCCTCCTCCTCGTTGGCGAGGCTCTCGCCGTGCTCGGCGGCCGTGTGCAGGGCCCGTACGAGCTCACCGGCGGCGGTGGCCCGGGCGGCGAGCGCGGGGGCGGCGTCCCGCTCGGCCTCCAGGATCGCGGACGCCACGCGGGCGGAGCGGTCGGCGGCGGCGCGGTGGCGCAGGACGTTCTCGGCGGCCTGCCAGGCGGCGTGCAGGGTGCGGGCCTCGATGAGTTCGCGGCGCTGGGCGGCGGCGGCCTTGTCGGCGACGGTCAGCGCCAGTGAGGCGTGCCGGTAGGCGAGTTCGGCGGAGACGGCGGCGCTGCGGGAGCGGGCCGATTCGGCGGCGGTGACCTCGTGGGCGGCGCCGGTGACCCGCTGGGCGAGGTCGGCGGCGCGGCCGCGCTCCTCGCCGGCGCGGGCGGACAGCCGCCGGGCGAGGGTGCGCGTACGGCGTTCGGCGCCGGCGTGGACGTCGCGCAGCCGGGAGCGGGTCTCGGCGGCCTCGACGATGCGGGTGAGCAGGTCCACGGAGCCGGCGGTGAACTCGCGTTCGGCCATGAGCTCGGCGCGGCGGCCCAGCTTGTTGCCGAAGCCGTGGACGAGGTCGGCGAGGCCGTCCGTGTCGCGGGTGTCGGTGACGGCGCGCAGCAGCAGGTCGGTGAAGTCGGAGTCCTTCTTGACCGCGAAGAGACCGGCGGCCTCGCCCTCGTCGGCGTTCATCTCGCGCTGGTAGCGGAAGAGTTCGGGGTCGAGGCCGAGGTCGGTGAGGTGCTCGTTCCAGCGGTCGTGGATCTCCTCGAAGCAGACTTCGAGGTGCGGGTAGGCCTTGCCGGCCTCGGTGAGGGCGTCGCGGAAGCCCTTCATGGTGCGCCGGCGGCCCTGGGCCCCGGAGACGCCTTCGACGGGCGGGCGCACGGAGGTGGCCTCGGCGACCGGGAGGTTGTCGAGGCTGAGGCCGGGGCCGGGGCGGAAGGAGTACCAGGCCTCGGCGAACTTGCGGGGGTCGTTGGAGACCTGGCGGCCGCGCCACTCGCTGACCTTGCCGACGACGACGCACTCGCCGGTCTGGGTGTGCTGCCACTCCAGGGCCACGTGTCCGCAGTCGTCGGCGAGGAGGAACTTGCGCAGGACGCCGGAGCTGGCGCCGCCGAGGGTGTTGCGGTGGCCGGGGAGCATCACGGAGAAGATCAGCTTGAGGAGGACGGACTTGCCGCCGCCGTTCTCCAGGAAGAGCACGCCGGCGGGCGCGGGGCGGCGCGGCGGGCCGGTGGGCTCCTCCTCGAAGAACTCCGCCTGGGCGGGCGCCGGGTGGGGCACCGGCTCGCCGACTCCGCGCAGGTCGAGCACGGTGTCGGCGTAGCGCGCGCCGGCGGGCCCGATGGAGTAGAGGCGGATCCGGGACAGCTCGTACATGGCGGCGGACTCTCGTGGTCTCTCGTGGGTCGTACGGAGGGCGGGGGGTGCGCGGGGGGCTGCGCGGCTCAGGCGTGGAAGGGGAGTCCGGCGTCGGCGGCGAGTTCCAGGTCGTCGCCCTCGGGCGGCGGCAGGAGGGTGGCGGAGCCGTCGCTGACGGGGACCACGCCCAGTTCCAGGAGCTCGGCCATGGCCGCGCTGCCCGCCATGTCGCGGACCTGGAGCTGGTAGCGGGGGGTGGTGCGGTAGGTGCCTCCGGAGTCGTCGCCGGTGCGCTGGAGGAATCCGGAGTCGGTGAGGAAGGCGGCGGCCTTGCCGACGATCCCGGTGGTGGAGCCGGCGAGGCGGCGGGCGTCCTTGGTGGCGCCGGTGGAGCTGCGGCGGGCGTAGACGCGCCAGGCGGCCTCCAGGCCGGGGGCGTCGGTCGCCGGGTCGGTGTTCTCGCCGAGTTCCTCGGCTCGCTCCTCCAGGCGGCGGCAGGTCTGCCGGACGAAGGCGTCGACGCCGTTGACGGTGATGCGGCCGATGTAGCCGTCGTCGGCGAGGTCCTCGGGGCGGGGGAAGGCGAGGGCGGCGACGGCGAGGTGGGCGAGGCCGTGCAGGAACCGGTCGGCCGAGTCGGCGGCGGTGCGGCGCGCGTAGTCGCCCATCCGGACGGCGAAGACGGAGTCCTCGTCGGCGGCGACGGCCATGCCGGCCCGCGGGGACACCTCCAGCACCACCAGGCCGAGGCCGGTGGCGATGGCGTCGGCCAGGCGGCCGAAGCCGGGGTCCTCGCGGTAGCGGCGGAGCAGCTCGGCGTACTCGGCGTCACGGGCGGGCAGCAGCTTCGGCTGCAGCCCGAAGGAGACGAGCCGGGCGGCGTCGGCCGCGTCGGCGGGGGTGACGGCGGGCGCGTGCGCGTGCGCGGGCGCGGGCGCGACGGGAGCCGACGGCGCGTCGGGCTCGCTCCACGCGGGGTGCTCGGCGTGGTGGTCGCTCACTGGTACGTCTCCTCGGCGGTGCGGTGGGCGGCGGAGCCGCCGGGGGCGGTACGGGTGCGGTGGGCGGCGGAGCAGCCAGGGGCGGTACGGGTGCGGTGGGCGGCGGAGCAGCCAGGGGCGGTACGGGTGCGGTGGGCGGCGGAGCAGCCAGGGGCGGTACGGGTGCGGTGGGCGGCGGAGCCGCCAGGGGCGGTACGGGTGCGGTGGGCGGCGGAGCAGCCAGGGGCGGTACGGGTGCGGTGGGCGGCGGAGCAGCCAGGGGCGGTACGGGTGCGGTGGGC
>NZ_JBVJGW010000052.1:0-23202 GCF_055587105.1 Streptomyces sp. NPDC048461
ATTCGTGCGAATGGTGCGGTTCATGCAGAACCTTCCTCGATGCGGCACGTATCGAGGAATCCCGAAGGGAGATTCGCGAGAACGAGCCGAATGAAAAGCGGGGCAGGGCCGTGCCGCGGAGAGCGGGCCGGTCTGCGTGGTGTGCGTGCCGCGCTGCGCACCGCGATGCCGGGTGACCGGCGGACGGTGTGCGGGGCAGGGGGGCCGGGGCGGCGCGCGGTGAACGCTGCCGCACGGCCGGACGAAGAGGCGGGCCGGCTGCCTGGGGCGCGCCGTCACCCGCCGCCCGTGCGGGCCGGTCGGAACCGACGGGGCACGGGGAGGGGAAATGCAACGAGCTGGGGCCCGCACCCCAAGGTGCGGGCCCCAGCTGCGTGTACGCGTCAGCGTCAGGCGGGAACGATGTTCTCGGCCTGCGGGCCCTTCTGGCCCTGCGTGACGTCGAAGGTAACCTTCTGGCCTTCCTGAAGCTCACGGAAGCCCTGCGCGGCGATGTTCGAGTAGTGGGCGAAGACGTCAGCGCCGCCACCCTCCTGCTCGATGAAGCCGAAGCCCTTTTCCGCGTTGAACCACTTCACGGTGCCAGATGCCATATGAATTCTCCTTTGGGGCAGTGCCCGGAATCGCACTGTGCGAATGCCGGAGTCGCCGCGATGATTGCCCCGACCGGAAATAACGCCGGCTAAAGAAAAAGTGCGCCCGCCGGAAAAATCCCGGTGAGAGCACTTGTAAGTTTTTGGGAACCACAACTGCAACTGAGATCACAGTAGCACAGGGGGGTCGGGCAGGCAGGGAAATGTGGGCCTCCCCGGCCTGTCGGGTCGGGGAATATTCCGGGGGCTCCTGCGAAATTCTGCATCTGCAAGAACAGATATCCGTGGCTCAAAGTCATATAAACGGCGGCGCCTGGCTCAGGAAACCCCGGGGCGGCGGTGCACCTGCTCGTTCAGCCGGAGGGCCTCCTCCAGCTGGTCCTCCAGCACGATGATCCGGCAGGCCGCGTCCACGGGCGTGCCGCCGTCGACCAGTTCCCTGGCCCGGGCCGCGATGCGCAACTGGTAGCGGGAGTACCGGCGGTGGCCGCCGGACGAGCGCAGCGGGGTGATGAGGCGGGCCTCGCCGATGGAGCGGAGGAAGGCGGGGGTGGTGCCGAGCATCTCCGCCGCCCGGCCCATCGTGTAGGCGGGGTAGTCGTCGTCGTCGAGGCTGTCGGCGATCGGGGACTTCTCAGAGGTCACACGAGAGACGCTAACGCCGATGCGCAGGCATGTCTACTCCGACCATGACAGCTTTTCTCCCGGAGGCGGGCACGGAGTTCTTGCCCGACTGCATTGTTTTTCTCCACCGGGCGGCCCCGAATTTCCCGCTCCGGGCCCGACGCCCGGAAATCCGCCGGGCTCAGACCTCGTCCGTGTGGGAGCCCGGACCCGCCGGTGTCCTGCTGGTGCTGAGCCAGGAACGGACGGGGCCGGCCACCGACTCGGTGTCCACGGTGAGGTGCAGCCGGGTGCCGCCGTGCGGTGCGGGATAGCTGCGCTGCTCCGTCCCGGCGAAGCAGTGGCGGAGGGCCTCCGCGACCGCGCGCGCCGCTTCGGGGGAGCGCGCGACGATGCGTACCTCGGCGTGTCCGGGCGACGGGAGGGCCCGGCCGCGGGTTTCGGGGTCCTTCACGAGGGGGTGGTCCCTTCCGGAGGGTGCGGGGGCCGGCCGGGCGCTTCCGGCAGGGAGGTGCCCAGGCGGTACGCCTCGATCCGCGCGTCGGGCCGGGCGTCGAGCAGGCGGATGAGCCGCCGGCCGGCGAAGGCCACGACGACGATCACCGCGAGGAGGGCGAGCATGTCCACGCCGTCACCTCCAGGTGTCCCGGGGTACGGGCAGGGACCGGCGGCCGGTGAGCGGGCTGCCCACGGGAGGCAGGGGGGACATCGGGCTGCCCACGGGGGACATGCAGGCCCCTCCCTCGGTCTCCCAGTCCTCCGTCGCCCGCTTGCGCAGGTCGCGCCCGCGGCCGATGACGGCTTCGGCCGCCATCAGGGCACCGGCGGTCAGGACGCTGCCGGGGACCGCGGCGGCGGCCATCAGGCGGGCCGCGGCGGCGGGCGGGGTCTCGGGCGGTACGACGAGGAGGTCCCAGCGGCCGGTGGTGCCGGAGAGCAGGATCAGCTTGTCGGGGTCCTGTTCGGTGAACCAGCCCACGTGCAGGCAGTGCCCGTCGGCCGCCACCTTGTGCGGGATGACCGGCCAGCGGGTGGGGTTCACGGAGATGCGGGTGATGCGCCCCCAGGGCCCCGCCAGCGCGGCGGCCAGCGCGGGGAGTTCGGCCACGAGGTCGCGGGAGGAGGGCCACCAGGCGCCGTCCAGCCGTCCGGCGAGCGAGGTCTGAGGGGTGAGCGACAGCCGTGCCGGGCCGGTGGGGACCCGTACGGGCCGGGTTGCCGGGTCGTCCTGGGCTGCCCTGTCGAGGAAGGTCGTCATGGCGCGGACCCGTCCCCGGACCGTTCGGGAACGGTCCGGTGCAGTGATCGCCGGAAACGACGTCCGCGTGGGAGCGGGCGTGCGAAGGACTCCCGGTGTCCTCACTGTACTCCGGGCCCTGCGCCCGGGGCCCGGCGCTGACCAGCCGTTTCGCCCGCGAGGTGCGGGCGGGGCGGTACGGGTCGCCGGGCGCCGGAATCCGGGCTCAGTGCGCCGCGGCCGGTTCGGCGGCGGCGGGGGAGGGGGCGATGCGGTCGGCGCGGTGGTTCGGCCCGGCGTGGGTGGAGCCCAGCACCAGCCGTACCCAGCGGCCGTGCAGCGGCATCGTCAGGCGGGGCAGCAGGACGATTCCAGCCGCGATCTCCACGAGGCCGAGGGCCGCGGCGAGGAGGGCGGTGGCCTGACTGTCGACGGGGACGAACGTGAACCAGATGCTGTTCCAGGACTCGGGCAGGCCGTCCCACAGGAACGGCAGGCTCAGGCCCCACAGCCCGCCCAGCACGGCCGCCGCGGGGAGGAACGCCAGCAGCGGGCCGACCAGCGGGTTGGTCAGGGTCCAGAGCAGGTCCCGCCGGGTCGAGCCGTCGCCGAGGGTCCGGCGGGCCCGCCGCCAGGCGGGGCCCGCGTCGCCGGCGCGGTCGGCGGCGTACGCGGGCTCGACGCGGACCCCGGACCACCGTCCGGCGAGGGCGCGCTGGGTGCGGGCCTCCCGGCGGACGGCGTTCAACGCGCCCGGCAGGAGCGGGATTCCGACCCCGACGCAGCTGAGGCAGACGACCAGGGACAGCCACACCAGCAGCAGGGCCTCGTACAGCGCCAGTCCCGTGAGGGCCACGCCCCGCAGCACCGTGGTCAGCGGTCCGCCGGGGTTGCGGCCGGGCTTTTCGATCCCACTCGTGCGTGCGCTCATCTGCTGCCTCGCTCCATGTCGGGCGCCGGTTCGGCGTGGTTCCAGCATGGCGAAGGGAGCGGGGGATCTCAGGGGTGCTAGTACCCCTCTACGGGGTGGGCGAGGGGGCGGGGCCGGTGGGGAGGGAGAGACCGGCGTAGATCTGGTTGAGGACGGTGGGCAGCAGCGCCTGGGCCGTGGTGCGTCCGTCGGGCGACAGGGTCAGGTTCGTCCAGATCACGAGGGTCACGTCGTTGTCCGGGTCGTGGCCGATGAACGAGTTGAAGCCGGGGAGTTCACCGCCGTGGTAGTACATCGCGGCGTCGGGGGCGAAGCGCTGGTAGGCGATGCCGTACCCGTACTGCTGTCCGTCGGGCGCGGCCGGGTCCTCGGCCTGCGGGCTGTCGAGCCACTGCTTCTGGGACCGTGCGTCCAGGACCCCGCCCGTCACCAGGGCCCGGATCCACGCGGCCAGGTCGTCGGCGGTGGAGACGGCGTTGCCGGCTCCGAAGGCGTACGAGGGGTTCTGGCGGGTGTAGTCCACGGGTGCGAGCTTCCCCGACCGGGCCTCGGCCTGCAGCGAGGCGGGGTAGGGCTGGTCCACCAGGGCGTAGGCCGTGCCGCCGTACATGTAGCCGTGGGAGTACGGAGCGGGCAGGGCCGTCTCGTCGGGGGCGGGCAGCGAGGACCCCTCGAGCCCGAGCGGGGCGAACAGCCGGTCCTGGAACTGGCGGGCCAGGGAACTGCCGCCCGCCTTCTCGGCGACCAGGCCCAGCAGCACGAAGTTGGTGTTGCTGTACTCGTAGGAGGCGCCGGGCGCGAAGTTCGGCGGGTGCCGGAACGCGATGTCCAGCATCCGGCGCGGCGTCAGGGCCTTTCCGGGGTCGGCGTCCAACGCCTGCGAGAGCTCGGGGTCGTTGGTGTAGTTGTAGAGCCCGCTGCGCATCTTCAGCAGCTGGGCGAGGGTGATGCGGTCGCCGTTCGGCACTCCGTCGACGTAGGCGGAGACCGGGTCGTCCAGTTCGAGCCTGCCGTCCTGGGCGAGGAGGGCGACGAGCGCCGCCGTCATGGTCTTGGTGTTGGAGGCGATCCGGAAGTGGTCGGCGGTGGTGGGCCGTTGGGACGTGCCGCGCTCGGTGGTGCCGGTGATCGCCCGGAAGGTTCCCTGCGGCGTACGGAGCAGCACCACCGCGCCGGGCACCATGAGCTGCTCCGCCGCCTGCTCGACCACGGACTGGAACGCGGCCGGGTCGATGGGCCTGAGCGCCGACGGGGTGGGGGCGGGTGCGGAGGTGTCCGCCGGGGCCGTCGCCGCTGCCGCTGCCGCGGCCGGGTCGGGGAACGCCGCGGCGGCGGCCCCGGGCGGCAGGACGCAGACCGTCAGCAGCAGCGCCGCGCACGATGCCGGCAGGGCCGCGCGCCGGGCGGCGCGGGAGGTCCGGGTGCGGGCGGCCGTGCGGAGGGGCTCGGGCTCCGGGGCGGGAGCGTCGTCGGATCGGGGATCTCTCATGCCCGCATCACAGCCCTCGTGCTCGGCGGCCGGCGCCGCGGCCGGATGCGAAGCGGCGGGCCGGAGCTACCACAACGGATCAAACCACCCTATTTCACATCGTTCGTTCCTGCGAGGGTGGTCCGGTGGGGTGGGCGTCGCGGCCCGATCCGCTCAGGCCCCGCCCCGGCCCACCGCCTTCGCCGTCGAGCACGCCGGTGCGCTCGGCGGCGGGCGCCTTCTTGTCCGTCATCGGGGGCTTCCCTTCGGAACGGGGGTGGGGGCCGGTCCGGGCGGGGGCGCGTCCGTCGCCGGTGCCTCCCGGTTCCTGACCGGTCGGGTCACCTGCTTGGCCACGCACGAGGGGATGCCCTCCACCCCGTCCGCCGCCTGGCGCCGGTAGACGCTGGGCGGCATGCCGACGAGTTCGGTGAAGCGGGTGCTGAAGGTGCCCAGGGACGAGCAGCCGACCTCGAAGCAGACCTCGGTGACGCTCAGGTCGCCGCGGCGCAGCAGCGCCATCGCGCGCTCGATGCGCCGCGTCATGAGGTACGAGTACGGGGACTCGCCGTAGGCCTGGCGGAACTGCCGGCTGAGGTGTCCGGCCGACATGTTCGCGCCGCGGGCCAGCGCCTCGACGTCCAGCGGCTGCGCGTACTCCCGGTCGATCCGGTCGCGTACGCGGCGCAGCCGGGCGAGGTCGCTCAGGCGCTGCGCCGCGGTCAGTGCGCTCATCCACGCAGGATGGCACATGGGGGAGCTCCTCCGTGGGGGTGCGGCGACGGCCGGAGGGTTCAGCGGATCTCCTGGATGCGGATCAGGTTGCCCGCGGGGTCGCGGAACGCGCAGTCGCGGATGCCGTACGGCTGCTCGGTCGGCTCCTGGACGACCTCGGCGTCGGCGGCCTGGACCTTCTCGAAGGTCGCGTCGAGGTCCGGGGTGGCCAGCAGGATCCAGCCGTAGGTGCCCTTGGCCATCATCTCGGTGATGGTCCGGCGCTCGTCGTCGGTGATCCCGGGGTCGGCGGCCGGCGGCGCGAGGAGGATGGACGTGCCGGGCTGCCCGGCGGGGCCGACGGTGATCCATCGCATCGTGCCCTGGCCGACGTCGCTGCGGACTTCGAAGCCGAGGGCGTCGCGGTAGAACGCGACGGAGGCGTCCGGGTCGTCGTGCGGGAGGAAGGTCGCGTGAATGGTGAGGTCCATGGCCGTCACGCTAGTCCCGCCCGGGCGGGGGGTGCTTCTCGATTCCTGACCGGTCTCAGGCGGTCCCGGGCGGACCCGGGGCGTCCGGCCCGGGGGTGAAGATGCGGTCCAGGTGGTGGTGCAGGACGGCGACGGCCGACTCCGGTCCCCGCTGGCCGACGAGGATGCTGGTGCCCATGGTCGCGGCCATGGCGAGCAGGCTGATCGCCTCGGTCCGCGCGTCGGCGCCGGGGTCGGCCAGGCCCGCGGCCTGGGCGCTTTCGAGCAGGCCGGTCAGGGCGTTCTCGGCGGCGTCCGGGTTGTCGATGAAGGGCTGGGCGGCGAGCGCCTCGTCGGTGACGGACAGGATCGCGTACGAGCTGTAGAGCAGGTGGAAGGTGCGGCTCTCCTCGTCGGTCGGCAGGGAGGCCAGCAGGAGCGCCTCGATCGTCGCGCGCGGGCCCGGGTCGGGACCGGCGGCGGCGAGGCGGGCGCCCACCCGCGCGGTGAAGCGGTCGGTCAGGTGCCGGAGCCCGTGGAAGAGCAGCTTCTCCTTGCTCTGGAAGTAGTACTGCACCAGGCGCAGGGACACTCCGGCCTCCGCCGCGACGTCGCGCATGCCGACGGCGTGCAGTCCGCGCCGTCCGGCGACGCGGATGAGCGCTTCGGCGATCTGGGTGCGCCGTTCCTCGTGGTCCACGCGCTTGGGCATCCGTGGGTCTCCGGCCGTGGGTGGGGTCGTGGGGTCGGCGCCCGGTCGGGTGCGGACGTTTTCATGGTACCGCCGTATCAACATCGTGGTACGTTCGTATCACGAAAACCGATTCCTCCCGGAGGTGGCCCGTGACCGAGCACACGACCCGAGCGCGCCGTGACATCGGCCGCTACGTCAACGACACCCTGCGCGACCGCTACTTCGCCGCCTGCGACGCGCTCTACGCGATGGGCGCGCCCCTCCGCTCCGAGACGGACGTCGAGACCGGCTTCGGCACCACGCACGTCTACCGGTACGGCCCCGCGGACCCCGCCGCCGAGTCCCGTACGCCGGTCGTCCTGATCCACGGATCCGGCGGCTGCTCCGCCCAGTGGTACCCCAACACCCGCGCGCTCAGCGCCGACCGGCCCGTCTACGCCATCGACACCCCCGGCGACCCCGGGCGCAGCGTGCAGCGCGAACCGATGTGGCAGCCCGAGCGCGCCGCCCAGTGGCTCGACGAGACCCTCGACGCCCTCGGCCTCGACCGGGTCCACCTCGTCGGCTCCTCCTACGGCGGCTGGCTCGTCATCAACCAGGTGCACCGCCGCCCCGGCCGGCTGGCCTCGGTCACGGCCCTCGACCCCGGCGGCCTGGAGAAGGTCGGCCTGCGCTTCTTCGTGTGGATCTTCGCCAGCCTGTTCGCGACCTACGCGCCCAAGTCGCTGCGCCCGCGCCTCGCCGCCTGGCTGGAACAGCCGGTGCTCGTGGTTCCGGAGCTCCGCGCGATGATCCAGGCGAGCGTCCGCGCCTTCCGGATCCGGCGGCCCGCCCCGCTGCCGCTGTCCGACGCGGAACTGGGCTCCATCCGGACGCCGTTCTACTTGATCATGGGCAAGCGCAGCCTGCTCGTGCACCCGAAGCGGCAGCTGGAGCGCGTACCGCGGATCATCCCCGAAGCCCGCGCGGAGATCATGGAGGCCACCGGCCACGGCCCGCAGATCGACCACCCCGACCTCGTCAACGCGCGGATGCTGAGCTTCATGGAGGACATCGACTCCCTCGACCCGGCCGCAGCCGGCGGCGCCGTCGGCGCGTGACGCCGGGCCGGGGGCCGAAGGGGGCATCCCGGGCGCTTCGGGCCCGGGGGCGGCGCGCGGGACAGACCACGACCAGTCGGATTTCGCCGTACGGGCTTCCCGGCCGCCACTTTGGCCGAAACCCCGCTACTGACGGGTAGGCCGGTCTGCGGTTTTGTGAACGGAGTGTGTCGCGGCCCCCGGCAGATTGGCCGGAACGACGCGGCAAGGCTTGCCTTCGTACCGCTCGGGCGCGGGTGGTCTCCCGGCCGGTGGATCCCTTGAGCCCGCCTGGAGATCATGGGTTCGATGCAGGTCAGGGCCGGTTTCGGGGCAGAAGTCCGGCCGTTTGTAAAGCTATTGACAGTCGCCGAGGGCCCTTGCGATGTTTTGCTCGCCGCGCCGCTCGAACGAGTGGTCGGCGAGGGGGACGGGGAGGGAACGTGGGCGCAGTGGGGGCGGTCGACGGACCGCGGGGAGAACGCCCGCGGGGTGCGGAGAGCGCGACGATCCTCGTGGTCGTCGGAGCCAATCCGACCGTCGCCTGGGAGGCGGCGACCCTGCCCGCCGAGGTGGTCCACGTACAGCTGCCCGGCGCGCCGGCCCTCGGTCCCGAGGACCGCGTCCTCACCACCGACTTCCTGGACCCGGCCGCCTTCCGCGCGTTCACCGACGAGGTGCTGCGGCCCCTGGCGCCGGCCGCCGTCGTCTCCCTGACCGAACTCGGCCTGGAGCCGGCCGCGCTGGCCGCCCGCCGGCTCGGCGTCGCCGGGGTCGATCCGGCCGTCGTACGGGCCACCCGCGACAAGCTGGAGATGCGGCGCATCCTGGAGCGACGGGCCCCGCACCTGAACCCGGCCTTCGCGGCGGGCGACGACCCGGAGGCGGTGGCGCGCCTGTTCGCCGCCTACGGCCGGGCGGTGGCCAAGCCCGTCGACGGCGTCGGCAGCACCGCCATCGCCCTCGTGGAGGGCGCGGACGCCCTCCCCGCGGACCGCCGGACGGCGGCGACCCTGCTCGAACAGTTCGCCGAGGGGCGCGAGTTCAGCGTCGAGGCGCTCTCCGCCGGGGGCCGGCACACCGTCCTCGGCATCGCCGAGAAGGGCACCACGGACGGGTTCGTCGAGGTCAGCCACATGATGCCGCCACCCTCCCTGGAACCGCGCCGGCAGGAGCTCGTGGCCCGGGCGGTGGGCGAGCTGCTCGACGCCATCGGCCTCACCGACGGGCCCAGCCACACCGAGGTCATGGTCGACGGGGACAAGATCGTCGTGATCGAGACCCACACCCGGCTCGGCGGCGACGGCATCGCCGACCTGGTCCGCCTCACCACCGGCGTCGAGTGGCGGCGCGCCGCCCTCGGCTGGGCGGTCGGCGCGGGCGTCGGCCGGGGCCCGGTCGCCGCGGCCGCGGCCGCCACCGTCTTCCTCACCGCCCCGCCGGGACGGGTCACGGCCGTCGCGCCGCCGCCGGACCTCGCCCACGGGCACGTCCACGCCTGGGACCTGTCCGTCCTCCCCGGCGACACGGTCCGCCCGCTGCGCTCCTCGTCCGACCGGCTCGGCATGGCCGTCCTCACGGCGGCCGGCACCGACGCCTGCGCGGCGGCCGTCGCGGAACTGATCGCCCGTCCGGTGGTCACCACCGCCCCCGGTCCGGCCCTCTGACGGCCCCGGGCCGCACCGGCCCGCTCCGCCTCAGGGCACCCGCACCGCACGTACCGCTCCGCACGTACCGCTCCGCACGCACCGCTCCGCACGCACCGCACCGCACGTACCGAACGCGTTCTCTTCGACGACCACACTCACCGCACGGGGGACACATGTCTGTTCAGAACGACCCTATTTCCTACGATTTCCACGGCGATGCCCCGTTCTCGATGCCCTTCAAGGACATCAAGCCCGAGGAGATCCACATCTACCTCGACCTCGACACCAAGGTCGGGAAGAACACCTGCGGCCAGAAGTGCACCCACTGTTGGTTCGTCAACTACGAGAAGGTCTACGACAAGTCCTTCGCCATGGAGGAGGGTCCCCGGATCCTGGAGGGCCTCCAGTCGCACGGCTACCACGTCTACCCCCGCTACGTGGACAGCTTCGCCTACGACGGCGAGTTCATGCGGATCTACGGACCGGCCAACAACCGCGAGTTCCGCCAGGAGTCCGACCACAAGCCGACCGAGACGATGGAGAAGGGCGACGCCTGGACCAGCGGCCGCCCGCTGCTCGCCGACAACTGGACCGAGCTGCTCGACCTGGCCTCGGAGAACGGCTACGGCACCATCTCGATCACCTACCACGGCGTGATCGACGAGAACCTCGAGGTCACCGACCACAAGACGTACCCCATCAAGGGCGTCTTCTCCGGCGCGGACACCGAGGAGGTGCTGCGCCGCATCGCCACGTACAACGAGGGCGTCGACCCCGAGAACGCCTTCCGCGTCAACATCGGCGTCACCGTCGGCCGCCACAACCACGGCCGCACCTCCCTGGAGCGCTACGCCCACTACTTCAACAAGCTGGGCGTGGCCACCGTCCGGTTCAACAACTTCACCGACCACGGCGGCCGCCACCCCGAACTGCGCCTGTCCCGCGAGGAGATCGAGCAGGCGTACCGCGACTTCAAGTGGATCCACGAGTCGGTCCCGCTCGGCTTCCAGCTCGGTGTCAGCGAGGACTTCGGCACCTTCGGCATCAAGGCCATGGGCTTCCCGGCCCACGTCGGCTGGTGCCGGGCCGGCCGCCAGCTGTTCGCCGCCATCCCGGCGCAGGAGGAGGTCCTCTCCGACGGTCCCGAGGGCCGCCGCGAGAAGATCGGCGACGTCGTCGGCTGCGTCAACACCTTCGAACCGCACCTGGGCATCCTGGTCCGCACGGTCACCGTGGGCGAGCCCGACGGATCGGGCGGGACGGGCGAGCGCCACACGTACGACGTGGAGTTCGACCACGACAAGATCGAGGCGTTCACCGCCAAGCGGCTCGCCGGCACCTACAAGGACGGCTGCTTCGCCACCGAGCTGTCCGAGGAGCTCGGCCTGATCTCCCGCGTCCCCGAGCGGCGCCGCCTGCCGCTCCTCGTCGACTCCCAGTCCTGACCCCGAGAGGAAGCCCGCCGCGATGCGCCACGTCCTCGTCTTCGCCAAGACGCCCTACGCCAAGACCCCGTACGACCAGTGGCTGGCCGGTTCGGGGATCGTCCCGGTCATCGTGACCGCGGCCGAGTACGCGGCGGGCTACTCCCACCTCCCGCACGTGCACGCCTTTCCCGCGTACGACACGAACCAGCTCGTCGAGAAGACCGCGCTGCGCCTGGCCCGCGAGTTCGCGGTCGAGGCGGTCTTCGCCCGCGCCGAGGCCGACGTCGTACGCGCCGCCCAGCTGCGCGAGCTGCTCGGCCTGCCGGGGCAGGACACCGCGAGCGCGGTCGCCTTCCGCGACAAGGTGGTCATGAAGGACCACCTCGCGGGCGGCCCCGTCGAGGTGCCCGCCTACCGGCGGCTCGACTCGGCGTACACGGCCCTGGCCTTCGTCGCCGAACACGGCTATCCGGTCGTGGTCAAGCCGGTGTCGGAGTCGGGCTCGCTGGGCGCGGCGATCATCCGCGACGAGGCGGACCTGGACGCCTACCTGGCCAGCCCGTGGCGGGGCACCAGCGAGATCGAGGCGTTCGTGCCCGGCCAGATGTACCACGTGGACGGGCTGGTGGCGGGCGGCGAAGTCGTCTTCGTCCACCCCTTCCGCTACCTCAACGACTGCCTGTCCTTCCGGGACGACGACTGGGTGGCGAACCTGCCGCTCACCCCGCAGGACCCCTCGTACGACCGGCTGGTCAAGGCGGCGCGGGCCGTGCTCGCCGAGCTGCCGACGCCGCCGCAGACCGCCTTCCACGCCGAGTTCTGGATCACGCCCGACGACCGGCTGGTGTTCTGCGAGATCGCCAGCCGCACCGGCGGCGGCATGATCAGCGCGATGGTCCGGCACGCGTTCGGGATCGACCTGGACAAGGAGTGGCTGTACGCGGAGTGCGGCCTGCCGTCCACCCTCGGCGCCCCCGCGTACCGGCCGGCCGGGGCGCTGTGCATCCCGCCGCGGAACGGGGTGCTGGAGCAGCTGCCGGCGGACGGGAGCGGCCCGGGCGCCGGGGCGGACGCCGGTGCCGGCGACGGCTCCGGTGGCGAACTGCCCGACTGCGTACGGGAGGTGACGCTGACCGGGGCGCCCGGCCAGGAGTTCCACGGCGGGGTGAAGTCCGGGCTGTTCCTGGCCGGCTACGTGGTCGACGGGGACACGGAGGAGGATGTGGCAGCCAATCTCGAACGCGTGGCGGGCTGGTTCTCCGACAACACCCGGTGGCGGCCCGCCGATTCCTCCGGAGGTACCGCATGAGCGCGACGACACCCCACGACACCGCCGCCGGGCCGGCCGGCCCGTTCACCGGCCCGCTCGTCGGGACCGAGTGGCTCGCCGCCCGGCTCGGGGAGGGCGTGGTCGTCTTCGACGCCTCCGTCGGCGCCCACCGGGGCGCCGCCGCGCGGATCCCCGGCGCGCGGCCCTTCGACCTGGACGGCGAGCTGTCGGACCACACCGCGGCGGCGCCGCACACCATGCCCGGCGCGGAGGCGTTCACCGAGGCGGTGCGCGCGCTCGGCCTGCACGACACCGACACGGTCGTCGTCTACGACGCGCAGGGCGTCTACTCCAGCGCCCGCGCCTGGTGGATGCTGCGCGCCACGGGCTTCGACCGGGTCGCCGTCCTCGACGGCGGCCTGCCCGCCTGGACCGCCGCCGGCCACCCGGTCGAGGCGGTGCCCGCGGCGTACGACGGTCCGCGCGGCACCTTCACCGCCCGGCCCCGGCCGGGCCTGGTCGTGGACGCCGACACCGTCGCGGCCGCCCTCGCCGACCCGGCCGCCGCCGTCCTCGACGCACGGACCGCCGGGCGGTACGCGGGTACCGCGCCCGAGCCGCGCGAGGGCCTGCGCGGCGGCCACATGCCGGGCGCCGCCAGCCTCCCGTTCGGGGAGCTCCAGCGGGACGGCGGCCTGATGCGGCCGGCGTCCGAGCTGCGTACGGCGTTCGAGGCGGCGGCCGGGGAGCGCGAGCGGCTGTACTTCAGCTGCGGCTCCGGGGTCACCGCCTGTGTGCTGGCGCTCGGGGCGACGCTGGCCGGCTACCGCCACCTCGCCGTGTACGACGGCTCGTGGAGCGAGTGGGGCCTGCCCTCGGACCGTCCGGTGGTCACCGGCGCGGCCGTCGGCGCACCCGAGCTGCCGGGCGGCGGGCCGGCGGGCGGGGGCGGATCGCCGTGACCGCGGGACGGCGCGGTGCCGGGCTCACCGCGAAGTGGCGGATCTTCACCGGCCTGCCCGCCGGCCTCAAGGCCCTGATCGGCCTGTCCTTCGTCGTCGCCCTCGGCAGCTACATGGTCACCCCGTTCATCGGGGTGCTCATGGTCGAGGCCGTCGGCATGGACATCCGCGTTGCCGGGGCCCTGGTGGCCGTGGCCACCTTCATCCAGTTCGGCGGCAGCATCCTCGGCGGCGCGGTCGTGAACCGGCTCGGGCTCAAGCGGACCATGGTGGGCGCGCTCGTCCTGCGCACGGCCGGGCTCGTGCTGCTCGGGGTGGCCGTGCGGGTGCCCTGGGTCGCCTACCCGGCCGTCGTGCTCGTCGCGGCCGGTCCGGCGCTGTACCTCCCGGCGAACAAGGCGTACATCGTCACCAGCGTCTCCGACGACCTGCGCCCGCTCTTCCTCGGGGTGAGCAGCGCCGCCCTGAACGCGGGCATGGGGCTGGGGCCGCTGCTCGCCGCGCTGCTGATCGACGCCGATCCGGTCGTGCTGCTCATCGGCCTCGCCTGCCTCTTCGCGCTGATCACCGCGGCCCACCAGGCCGCGCTGAAGCCGCTCGCGCGCCGGCCGGCGGCTGCGGCCGCGGTACCCGGCACGGCCGCGGTCCCGGGTACGGCCGCGGTCCCGGGTACGGCTGCGGCCGGCGCCGGGACGCGGGCCGGGAAGCGGGCGGCGCTGCGCGGCGCGCTGCGCCCGGTCCTCTTCACGGCTCTCGCCTTCTACCTCTACTTCTTCTTCCAGAGCTTCATGGGCCTGTACGCGGTCGGCATCTCCCACATCCAGGTCCTGGGCTGGGTGATGCTGCTCAACTGCGCCATGGTGGTGCTGCTCCAGCCGGTGCTCGCCGACCGCATCGCGCGCGCCGACTACCGGGTGCTGGTGGTCGGTTCGTTCGTCCTGATGGGTCTCGGCACGGCGGCGATGGCCTTCGGCGGCACCCCGGCCCTGCTCGTCGGCACGGCCCTCTTCACCCTCGGCGAGGTCTTCCTCTTCCTGCGCTGCGACCTGGAACTCGTCGACCGGGTGCCGGACGATCCGGCCTTCGCCTTCGGCGTGCAGCGGCTGACCGCGGGCATCGGCGGGCTCCTGGCGGGCGTCGTCGGCGGGTTCGTCTTCGCCCACTACGAGGCCGCCGGCAACCTGGGCGCGTTCTGGCTGGTGGTGGCCGCGCAGTGCGCGGGCGCGGCCCTGCTCGCCCTGCTGCTGGGCGGCGGCCGTCGCCGGCCGGTCGTTCCCGGACCGCCGCTGCCCGACCCGGCACCGGCCGAACCGGCGGTGGCCCGGTGAACGAGCCCACCCCGGCGCGGGAGCCGGCCGTGGACCCCACCCCCGCGCGGGAGACGGCCGTCGACCCCGCCCCCGCGCGGGAGGCGGTGCACGCGTCCGCCCCCTCGCGGGAGACGCGGTTCGTGCACGCCGCCTCCGATCCGCGCCGACAGGGCGGGTACGTCAACCCGCCCGTGCACCGCGCCTCCACCGTCCTCTACCAGGACACCGCCGAGATGGACGCCTCCCAGGCGGACCCGCTCAAGCGCGGCCCCCAGGTCTACGGCCGCTTCGGCACGCCCACCGGCCGGGCCTTCGAGGAGGCGCTGACCGAGCTGGAGGGCGGCCACGCGGCGGTCGCGACGTGCTCCGGTCTCGCGGCGATCACCACGGCGATCCTCGCGTACGTCCGTTCCGGCGACCACATCCTCGTCAGCGACTCGGTCTACCTGCCGACCCGGAAGTTCTGCGACTCGCTCGCGGTGCTGGGCGTGGAGACCGAGTACTACGACCCGTCCGCGGGCGGCGCCGCGATCGAGGGGCTGATGCGCCCCGCGACCCGGCTGCTGTACCTGGAGTCCCCGGGCTCCACCACCTTCGAGGTGCAGGACGTACCGGCGCTCACGGCCGTCTGCCGGGCCCGCGGGGTGGCCACCGTCGCGGACAACACATGGGCCACGCCCGCCTTCTGCCGCCCGATGGCGCTGGGCGCGGGCGTCGACGCGGTGGTGCACTCGGCGACGAAGTACCTGACGGGCCACGCGGACAGCATCCTCGGCGCGATCGTCTGCACGGAGGAGAGCTATCCGGTCGTCCGCGGCGCGGCGATCCGGCTCGGCCAGTGCGCGAGCGCCGACGACGTGTACCTGGGCCTGCGCGGGCTGCGCACCCTCGGCGTACGGATGGGCTGGCACCAGGACCAGGGGCTGGAGCTGGCCCGCTGGACCGCCAAGCAGGAGGGCGTGGCGGCCGTCCTGCACCCGGGGCTGCCGGAGGACCCCGGCCACGACCTGTGGCGCCGCGACTTCACCGGCGCGGCGGGCCTGTTCGGGGTGGAGCTGGAGCCGCGCTTCGGCAAGCCCGACGTGGACGCGCTGCTCGACCGGCTGCGGGTGTTCGGCCTGGGCCACAGCTACGGCGGGTACGAGAGCCTGGTCGTGCCGGCCGACCCGGTCTCCCACCGTCTGCCGGGCACCTGGGCGGGCCGCGGTCCGCTGATCCGGGTGCACGTCGGCTTCGAGGGCCTGGACGACCTCAAGCAGGACCTGGCGGCGGGCTTCGAAGCCCTGCTGGCACCGCGCTAGCGGGCCGGGGCCCGAGCCCGAACCCGCCGGTCAGGACGTGCTCAGGGGCGGCGGGCGCACCAGACGGTGCGTTCGGTGCGGACCGCGAGGTCCTCGCGGCGCAGGAGGCTGCCGGGGCCGCCGGTGTCGAGGAGCCGGTCGAGGGAGGCCAGGTCCTCGGCGGCCAGGGCGGCCGCGGCGGTGGCGCGCAGGCGCTCCAGACCGCTGAGGGCGTAGCGGCCGACCGCCTCGTTCCGGGAGCCGTCGACGTGCACGGTGAGGGTGCGCTCGTCCTCGACGGTGAATCCGGCCGCGGCCAGCCGCGGTCCCCAGTCGGCTCCGCGGTGCGGCAGGTGCGCGGCGTGGTGGTGCGTGAGCGCGGCGTGGCAGCGTTCCTCCAGGCCGGGCCGGTCCTCGGGGGCGTCGGCGGGCAGGAAGCGGGGGAAGCCGGCCAGCTCGACGACGGCGAACAGGCCGCCGGGCGCGAGCAGTGCGCGGACCGCGCGCAGGGTGCGGTCGGGATCCGCCATGTGGTGCAGCGAGGCCGACGCCCACACCAGCTCGGGACGGCCGGAGCCGGGGCCGGCGAGGTCGGGGCGGGCGAGGTCGGGCCAGTCCGTGTCGAGGTCGGCCCGTACGGTGTGCACCCGGTCGCTCAGGCCGAGCTCCCGGGCCCGCTCCCGCAGCCGGTGCAGATGGGGGACGGACGCGTCGACGGCGGTCACTTCGGCGTCGGGGAAGCGGGCGAGCAGGGCGAAGGTGCCGGTGCCGGTTCCGCACCCCAGGTCCACGATGTGGCGGGGGGCGGTCCGGACGGGCAGCCGTGCGGTGATGCCGGCGGTGTGCCCGGCGAGCACTTCCGCGTCGAGGTCGAGGATCTCGGCCTGGTCGTCGGAGCCGGGGGCGGTCCGGGGGGCGGCGTGCGCGTGGTCGCGGGGCGTGTGGCCGTGCGGCGCGTGGGCGTGGGGCGCGTGGCCGTGCGGCGCGGGGGAAGAGGCGTGGGTCATGACGTCCACGCTAGGACGGCCGTGCCGTTTCGGCACCATGCATCCCGGACTACGCAAGACGACGGTCGCTCCCGCTGCCGAACGCGCAAGGCGCCGCCCCTCCCTCCGCCGTCCTCCGCCGTGGCGCCGCGCCGGCGTCAGGCGTCGTCGCTCTGGTGGCCGCGGCGGGCGTCGCGGTCGAAGACGCCCAGGATCTCGCAGGGCCCGCCCTCCGCGCCGATGGCGTGCGGCAGCATCGTCGGGAACTCCACCGCCTGGTTCGTCTCCACGCGCAGGCGGCGGTTCCCCAGCAGCAGGACCGCGGTGCCGGACAGCACGACGAGCCACTCGCGGCCCGGATGCGCCCGCATCCGGGCGGGGCTGTCGGGGGGCGGGTCGGTCATGCGCCGGCGTACGACGGTCATGCCGGGCTCGGCCTTCATGGGCCAGCGCATGCCCCCGTGGGCGGCGTCGATCACCGGGTTGGTGACGATGTCGTCGGCGGCGGTCTCCACGAGCTGGTCCAGGGAGGTGTCCAGGGCCCGGGCGAGGGTCACGAGCTGGTCCAGGGCCAGGCGGCGGCCGCCGTTCTCGATGCGGCTGAGCGTGGACTGGCTGATGTGGGCGCGGGAGGCCAGTTCCGCCAGGGACCAGCCCTGCGCCACGCGCAGGGCCCGGATCCGCTGGCGCACCAGTACGTCCAGCCCGCCGTCTTCTTGCGTCACGGGCATCAGCGTATGACCTCACCGCAGGGCGGGCGGCTCGACGGCCGCGGGCTGCGTCTGCGGCAGCCCGGGCGATCCCCCACGCGGTGGGCCCGGTGGGCCCGGTGGACCTGGCGGACATGGTGGCACGGGGCGCGCTCGTGTGGAAGTATCAGCATATGCTGACATCAGCTCATGCTGACCTGATTAAGGTGCTCGCGGACCCGCTCCGGCTGGAGATCGTGACCCTGCTCGCCCGCGAGACCCTGTGCACCACGCACCTGGTCGAGGAGACCGGCGCGAAGCAGACCAACCTCTCCAACCACCTGCGCGTCCTGCGCGAGGCCGGCGTCGTGGACACCGCGCCGTGCGGGCGCTTCACCTACTACCGGCTGCGGCCGGAGGTCCTGGAATCCCTCGCGGGCCGGTTCACCGACCTGGCCGCCACCGCCCGCGCCACCACGGAGACCGGCCGCAAGCGGCCCTGCTGACGACCGCCGCGCGGTCGCCGCCGCGACGGACTCCCCGAGCCGCTCACGGCCGTGGACGCCGGTGGAGGTCAGGCCCGTCCGGGCGTCCCGGTCCACTGGCGGAGCTTCTCCGGGTTGCGCACGGCCCAGATCCGGGTGATGCGGCCGTCGGCGAGACCGAACGCCGCCACGGTCACGGTGACGCCGCCGTGCTGGGCGACCAGGCCGGGCCGGCCGTTGACCGTGCGTTCCAGGAGGGTCAGTCCGGGCGCCTTGTCGGCGATGTGGATCAGGTACTGGGCGATGCGCCCGCTGCCCTCGACCGGGCGCAGGACGGTGCCGACCAGCCCGCCGCCGTCGGCGGTCATCGTGGCGGCGGGATCGAGGAGGCCGACGAGGGCCGCGATGTCCTTGGCCTCCCACGCCTCCTTGAACTCCCGTACCAGGCCCGCCTGTCCGGCCGTCGCCGCCGACGGGGGCCGTGCGGCGTGGACGCGCCGGCGGGCCGAGGTGGCGAGCTGCCTGCAGGCGGCGGGGGTCCGGCCGACGATCGCGGCGACCTCCGCGAACGGGTAGCGGAAGACGTCGTGCAGGACGAACGCCACGCGTTCCGCCGGCGTCATCGCCTCCAGTACGACGAGGAAGGCCATGTTCACCGACTCGTCCAGGGTGATCCGGTCGGCGGGGTCGCCCGGTTCGGCGCCGCCCCCGCCCGTCCGTCCGCCGATCCACTCCGTACGGTCGGGAACCGGCTCGGGTATCCACGCCCCGACGTAGCGCTCGCGCCGGACGCGCGCCGAGCCGAGCACGTCCAGGCAGATGCGGCCCGCCACCGTCGTCAGCCAGGCGCCGGGCGACGCGACGGCCGCCCGCCGCTGCGGCGACATCGCGTACCAGCGGGTATAGGTCTCCTGCACGGCGTCCTCGGCCTCGGCCAGCGAACCGAGCAGCCGGTAGGCGAGATTGATCAGCTGGCGCCGCTCGTCGACGATCACGCTCAGGTCCGGCTCGGGCCGGCCCGGTCCTGCCTCGGGTGGGGTGCTCATGGTCGCGACCGCTCCTGGTTCCGCTCGTCCGCTTCGTCTTCGGCTTCGGTTTCGGGTTCGGGTTCGTCCTCCGGTACTCCGACGAAACAGCGCACCGGATGGTGAGTTCCGCCCCTCGCCTCACATTTCGCGGGTCCGCGTCGTCGGACCGGCGAGACACCGACGATCCGACGACCGACGATCCACCGCCGCGAGGCAGAAGAGGGGGGCCGCGCCATGGCCACGCAGACGACGGCAGTACCGGGCCGGATCACGTTCCCGCAGGTCGCGATAGCCCTGCAGACCGCGGCCCTCTTCTTCCAGGCGGGGACGGCCGGACTGCTGCTGTCCTCGTCGTACGGCGCCGCCCTCCACGACGCCGGCTCGCGCGTGATGTACGGCGCGTCGATGCTGTACGTGCTCGCCGCGATCCTGGCATGGCGCCCGGGCGGCGGCTCGCCCCGCCCCGTCCTGTACGCCTCCGGGTTCCTCGCCCTCGCCTCGGTGCAGGTGGTGCTGGGCATCGCGCACGTGGCCTCGCTCCATGTCCCCCTGGGCATCCTGATGTTCGGCCTGAGCGTGCTGGACCTGGGCCGGGTCCTGTCCGCCCGCCGACGGGAGCGGGTCGGCCCCAGGGGGTAGCCGCGTCGTGGCTCGGGCCGTCGTGGGTCAGGCCGTCGCCCCCGCCCGGGTACGGCCTGTGTCCTGCGGCCGTACGACGCGCCGGCGCCGGGTCGGCAGGCCCATCGTCGGGTGGGCGACGCCCCAGGCGGCGCCCTTGCAGATCAGCTCCTTGTAGACGGCGGCCACGCGGCCCGTCAGGGCGCGGTCGACCGCCCGGTCCTCGGCGGTGACGAACTGGATCAGGCCCTCCGCGCGGCCGAGGGAGACGCACTGCTGGAAGTAGCGGATCGAGGCGTCGGGGACCTTGGTGCCGGTGAGCCGGGCGGCGATGGCATCGGCCGCCTGCCAGGCCATGGGGACGCCCGAGGCGCAGGACATGCGCAGCGGCCGGCCGCCCGGGCCGGTCGCCGTCGCCGCGTCGCCCACGGCGTACACGTCCGGGTGCGACACCGAACGCATCGTGGGGTCGACCACGATCCGGCCGTCGTCGCCGACCTCCAGGGCGGTGGCCCGGGCGATCGGGTGGACGGCGAACCCGGTGGTCCACACGGTGATGCCGGCGGGCAGGGTCCGGCCGTCGGCGGTCGTCACGCCGTCCGCCGCCACCGCGCTGACCTCGGTGTTCTCGTGCACGGTGATGCCGAGCCCGTCCACCGTCTTCCGCAGGTGGGCGCGGCCCTTCGGCGAGAGCCAGTCGCCGAGGGTTCCGCGGACGGCCAGGGCGACGTCGAGGTCCGGGCGGGCCTCGGCGATCTCGGTCACGGCCTCCAGGCCGGTCAGGCCGCCGCCGACCACGACCACGGGCCGGCCGGCGTCCAGGGCGGCCAGGCGGCCGCGGAGGCGGAGGGCGCCCGCACGGCTGGAGAGCTCGTCGGCGTGTTCGGCGGTGCCGGGGACGCCCCCGTCGTTCCAGCCGCTGCCGAGGGCGTACACCAGCGTGTCGTACTCCAGCTCCTCCGGCTCCCGCGGCTCCTGCGCCTCCCGCGGCCCGGGGCCGTCGGCGGCGGCGAGCGTCACCGTCTTGCGGTCCACGTCCACGGCGGTGACCCGTGCGAGCTTCAGCTCCACGCCCGTGCCCGCGAACATCCCGTCGAACGGCCGGGGCGCGAGGTCCTGGCCCGCCGCGAGCTGGTGCAGCCGGACGCGCTCGACGAAGTCGGGCTCGGGGGTGACGAGGGTGAGGGCGACGTCCTCGCGGTGCAGCCGCTTGGCCAGGCGGCCGGCGGCGGTGGCTCCGGTGTAGCCGGCTCCGAGGACGACGATGCGGTGCTGCATGTCCGTGCTCCTGTCTGGGCGGGGGCCGCCGGTGTCCGGCGTGCTGTCGCCCCTTGAACCGGACAGCCCCCCGTTCCCTGACAGGATCGGAACGTGACCTGCGCCACACTCCCTCAGAGGGTGTGCAGCGGCCCTTCCCGGTGGTCCGCGGCGGCCCACAGCCCGGTCGCGCGGACGAGCTTGTCGGGGTTGACCTGGCTGCGGACCGCGGTGATGCCCTCCGCGGTGACCTCCAGGCAGATGATCCCGACGACCCTGCCGTCCACGACCGCCACGAGGGCGGGCCCGCCGTTCGCGGTCGCGGCGTAGATCTCGGCGGCGCCGCCGACGTGGGCCCGCTTGGCCGCGCTGGGCTTGAACATGCCGCGCAGGAACGTGGCGACCGCGAGCCCGCCCTCGAACGCCTTCGCGCGGGCCGGGACCTTGCCGCCGCCGTCGCCGATCGCGACGGCGTCCTGGGTGAGCAGGCGTACGAGCGGTTCGGTCCGGCCGCTGGCCGCCGCGGCCAGGAACTCCTCGACGACCCTCCGGGCGGCCGCCTCGTCGATCTCGGTGCGCGCCCTGCCGTCCGCGATGTGCTTCTTGGCCCGGTGGTAGATCTGCTGCGCGGCGGCTTCGGTGATGTCCAGGATCTCGGCGATCTCCCGGTGCGGGTGGCCGAAGGCCTCGCGCAGCACGTACACCGCCCGCTCACCCGGCGACAGGCGCTCCAGCAGGACGAGGACGGCGTACGACACGGAGTCGCGCTGCTCGGCGCTGTCGGCCGGGCCGAGCATCGGGTCCCCGGCGAGCAGCGGCTCGGGCAGCCAGCGCCCCACGTACGTCTCGCGCCGGGCGCGTGCCGAAGTGAGCAGGTTCAAGCACCAGTTGGTGAGGACTTTCGTCAACCAGGCCTCGGGCACGGCGATCCGCCCGACGTCGGCCGCCTGCCAGCGCAGGAACGTCTCCTGTACGGCGTCCTCGGCCTCGGCCGACGAGCCGAGCAGCCGGTAGGCCATGGCCTCCAGCCGGGGCCGGGCCGCCTCGAAACGGTCCACGTCACTCGCGATCAGGGCCATGCCCGGATCCTAGGCCGTCGCACGGAGCGGCGCCCCGGGTGGTGCCGGGCGGGCGAACTGCTCCGTGCGTACTCGGTGCCACGCTTCGGCAGCCTGCCCCATCGCCAGTCGCTTCGCGGCCGAGGACCGCGTGGACGCGGAAGGGCCCGACCGGCGCGTACCGGTCGGGCCCTCGTCGCTGTTCGGGTGGCGGTCCGCGCCGGCCCCGTATGTCAGACGGCCGTCGGCGCGCCGAGCATCACGGACGCCCGCTGGAGCGGGCTGAGGACACGTGCGGGCACGGCGGCGGCCCGGGGCAGGCTGCGGCAGGTGAAGCCGAGTTGGGTCATGTCGCGGAGGACCTCGCCGGCGCTGAAGTCACGGCGGTCCTGGCGGGTGACGACCTGGCCGACCTGCTTGACGGGGTAGTGGCGGCGGCCGATGATCACGGACTCGCCGACGACCTGCTCGGGCTTGACGCCCTTCATGGACTCCAGGACGCCGCTCTTCGTCAGGTCGAACGGGAAGCGGGCGATGACACAGCGCATGTTGCCTCACAGGGAGCGAAGGGAGGGACGGTCGTGCCGCGGTGAGGCGGTTCAGCGGGCAAGGGCGAGAACGCCCAGCGCGCTTCCCTGCTCGTCGACGACGGGCAGGGCGTCGAGCCTGCGGTAGTGCATCGCGTGGTCGGCCTCGGCCGTCGTGGTCAGGGGCGAGGCGAACGGCCCGCGGTCGCCGAGTACGGCACGCAGCCGGAGCCGGTCCGTGTACGCGGCGCTGTCGCGGACGGCGGCGAGCCGGGACCGGGTGACCAGTCCGGTGCACAAGCCGTCTTCGTCGCAGACGAGCAGATGGTCCGCGCGGGCACTGGCCATGACGGCCATGGCCACCTCGACCGTCATGTCGTCGCACACCTGCGGGCCGGCCGCTTCCATCGCGTCGTCCACCGTCGGGGGTGCAACGGCGGCGTTCGCCGAACGGGACTGCATCTGGACCAGCGTCAACACGTGCCTCCTGCAGAGATGGGTCAGTTTCCGGATCACTGGTGCTCAGGCCGCCGCGTCGAAGGCGGACTGTCGCGCGCTCACGCGCCGGGCACCCGAAACGGGCCTGCGCCGGCCGCGGGAGGCCGCGCTGCGCTTGGGCCGGTCGGATACGGGTGCGGTGATGGTGACCGGGATGCCGGACGGGGTCCGTGCGCCGGTGATCCGGGTCAGGGCCTCTTCACCGGAACGGACCTGGGTGGACTGCGGGGTGATGCCCGCGGCCGTCATCAGCCGGGTCATGTCGCGGCGCTGGTTGGGGGTGACCAGGGTGACGACGCTGCCGGACTCGCCGGCGCGGGCGGTGCGTCCGCCGCGGTGGAGGTAGTC
>NZ_JBVJGW010000053.1:0-22873 GCF_055587105.1 Streptomyces sp. NPDC048461
GCGATCTCCGATCGCCTTCGAGAACGCCTTCCAAACAACATCAACTACCCTGGCCCGAGCCGCATAGACGTGTTCAAAATCCGGGGTCAAGGCCCTTCAGGGACAAGCCGGGAACCCTGACCCGACCTGACGCCCGCCGCATCCTCGTCGTCGCACCCACGCCTGCCCTGGCCGCGAAGCTGCAGATGTGGAAGCTGACCGCCATGCTCCGGCGAGCCGGCCGACGCAGGGGCATTGAGACGGACGCCGAACGAATCCAGCAGCTCTTCCGGCGGGAGGCCCCGCAGCAGCTGCCCCTCGTCGAGGATGCCATGGGCACACAGGCACGGGCCCTCCTCCTGCAGCTCGATGCCGCCTGCGAGGCGGTCGATAACCTGGCGCGGGCCACCGAGGAGGCCTTTCGGACGCACCCGGACGCGGGGATCATGCTGAGCTTCCCCGGGATCGGTCCCCAGGTCGGTGCCCGCATTCTGGGCGAGATCGGCGATGACAGGAGCCGGTTCGCCTCCGCCGCAGGGTTGAAGGCGTACGCCGGATCGGCCCCGATCACGCGGGCTTCGGGCAAACGCCGCTACGTCGGACGCCGGTTCGTCACGAACAACCGGCTCAACCACGTCGGCCATCCGTGGGCCTTCGCCTCCCTCAGCGGTTCAAGCGGTGCGGACGCCCACTACAGGCGCCGCCGGGCCGGAGGAGACTGGCACATGCAGGCTCTGCGGCACCTGTTCAACCGGATGCTCGGCCAGCTTCACCACTGCCTGCAGACCCGCACTCCCTTCGACGAGGCGGTGGCCTTTCCTCTCGGGGCAGTGCCGCTGCCCACCCAGGCGGTGGCGGACATTTGATCGACTACGCTGCTGGCGGTGACCAGTGAGTACCCGTACGCAGACCGCTTTCTCGGCGAGTTCAGGGAACTGAAGCATGGGAGTCCCCAAGGCCCCTCCCTGATTGCTGCCGTGCGCAGTGAAGGCGAGCCGCATGAGGAGGACCTTGTACGATACCTGCGTGCCGGGAGCGTCATCGCCGCGACTGGGGCAGCCGTTTACGACTTCCTCAGTCCGACCAACGAGCTCATCGATCGCCTGCACCTCCTGACCGACGGTGAATGGTTCTGGCACACCGACCTTGCTCACTACGTCAAGCGGTACCACGTTCCCGTCGATGACCGATTCGTCGCTCACGCACGCCAGCGTGGATGGGTGCCTCCGCAGTTGAGTGACGACCAGCTCGTGCAGATCGCGGACACCTTCTTCCCTGAAGACGATGGATGACACGCCATCCGACGCCATCACGGCAGAGCCGAACTTGACGGCTTAGGTGCATGAGGTGTCTTTACCCCGCGATAGCCGGGGTGGAGAGGAGACCCTCCGAGGCCGGGCGGCGGCTGGTAGGGCCTGAACCGCCGGCACGTGTTGCCGGGAACGGCTCCGAGGGAAGATCCCTACCTGGTAGCGGGGCGGCCAGTTCTTCGTCGTGCCCGTAGCCGGCACCCCCACCGTGCTGCCCCGGTGGCATCACGAGCACAGCATCCACGGCCACCTCGACGAGCTGGGGTTCGAGTTCTCCGGGCAGGCTGCCGCCACGGCTGGCGAGCACGAGCTGGTGCCTCGTCCAGCAGACTGGCCAGTGCGTCCCCGATGAGCGGGGCGTCCTGGGCGCGGATCTCATCGTGCATGCTCACCGTCACGCCGCCGTGGCCTTGGTTGTGGACGTGGACGGGGCAGCCGGGGCCGTGTACGGCCCGCCATCTCCTCCAGTGGTCCTTCACCGTCTGGCGGCTTACGGTGCGGGAGCGGAGGCTGGGTGGAGGCGTTCGCGCAAGGTGGCGGCGAAATCCTCCGCCCGGGCGAGCTGAACTCGCAGCTTGCCGACCTGCTTGGCGGCTGCCTGCTCATACGCGCGGACACGCCCGACCAGGACTTCACGCTCGCTGGCGTCGAGGTCGTCACCGGCATCCAGGCGGTCGGTGGCATCCAGGAGGTCGCGCATCTGGTCGAGGGTGAATCCGAGCGGCTTCATGCGGCGGATGACCATGAGACGCTGCACGTCGGTCTCGGTGTAGAGGCGGAAGCCGCCCTGGGAGCGGGCCGAGGGGGCTACCAGGCCGGTCTCCTCGTAGTGCCGGATGGTGCGCAGGGACAGTTCCGTCCGCGCGGCGACTTCGCCGATCTGCATGTGCCTGTCGTCCACGCTGCGGTCCTGGCCGTTCTCGTCGTGGCGGGCCGCTTCCCGTACGGCCCCACCGATCTCTACCCTAACGTTAGGGTAGAGTTTCTCGTGGCGAGGGCGGTCCCCGATGCTCGGCCACTGCTGTGTCGGGGCCGACGGTGCCCCCGGCGAAGATCCGATTCTTGCAGGAGAGAGCGTGCGCGAGCCGATGACGCCGATCGCCGCCGCCTGCCCGCCGTGACACCTCGCCCCTGGATGTGAGCCGCCCTGCCGTCGCGCAGCCCGGCTCCGTCCCCTTCTTCGCCTTCCGGCCCGCTCGTTGCTGGCCGTCCGCGGGGTGCCGGCCCGGCCTTCCGCGTTCTCCCGCACGCCCCTGGCCTGCCCCGAGCAGGGTGTGCCCGAGCACGACAGGTACCTGCTTCCTTGTCTTCTTCCGTTATGCCCCCTGCCGCGTCCCTGCGCAGCCTGCGCCCGGACTGGCTGCACGACCCGAAGGTCTGGCGCACCGAGGTCCTGGCGGGCCTGGTCGTCGCGCTCGCGCTGATCCCGGAGGCGATCTCGTTCTCGATCATCGCCGGGGTCGACCCGGCGGTCGGCCTGTTCGCCTCGTTCACTATGGCCGTCGTCATCTCCATCGTCGGCGGCCGCCGCGCGATGATCTCCGCCGCCACCGGCGCCGTCGCCCTGGTGATCGCGCCGCTGAACCGGGAGCACGGCTTCGGCTACCTGGTCGCCGCGGTCATCCTGGCCGGTGTCTTCCAGATCGCGCTCGGCGCCCTCCGCGAAGCTGATGCGGTTCATCCCGCGGTCGGTCATGGTCGGCTTCGTCAACTCCCTCGCGATCCTGATCTTCATGGCCCAGGTCCCCGAAATGCACGACGTGCCCTGGCCGGTGTACCCGCTGATCGCGGCCGGACTCGCGCTGATGGTGTTCTTCCCGAAGGTCACCACCGTGATCCCGGCGCCGCTGGTCTCGATCGTCATCCTGACCGTGATCACCGTCGCGGCCGGCATCGCGGTGCCGACCGTGGGCGACAAGGGGGCGCTGCCGTCCTCGCTGCCCGTGCCCGGCCTGCCCGACGTCCCGTTCACCGTGGACACCCTGACCACGATCGCCCCGTACGCCTTCGCGATGGCGCTGGTCGGCCTCATGGAGTCGCTGATGACGGCCAAGATCGTCGACGAGATCACCGACACCCACTCCTCCAAAACCCGCGAATCCATCGGCCAGGGCATCGCGAACATCGTCACCGGGTTCTTCGGCGGCATGGGCGGCTGCGCCATGATCGGCCAGACGATGATCAACGTGAAGGTGTCCGGCGCCCGCACCCGCCTGTCGACCTTCCTGGCGGGGGTGTTCCTGATGGTGTTGTGCATCGTCTTCGGCCCGGTCGTCTCCGACATTCCCATGGCCGCCCTCGTCGCCGTCATGGTCATGGTCTGCTTCGCGACCTTCGACTGGCACTCCATCGCCCCCAAGACCCTCAAGCGGATGCCGGCCGGGGAGATCGCCGTCATGGTCGTCACCGTCGCCTGCGTCGTGGCCACCCACAACCTCGCCATCGGTGTCGTCGCCGGCTCGGTCACCGCGATGGTCATCTTCGCCAAGCGCGTCGCCCACCTCGCGGAAGTCACCGCCGTCACCGCCCCCGACGGCACCAGCGTGATCTACACGGTGACCGGGGAGCTGTTCTTCGCCTCCTCCAACGACCTCGTCGGCCAGTTCAACTACACGGCCGACCCGAAGACCGTCGTCATCGACCTGTCCGCCGCGCACATCTGGGACGCTTCTTCGGTCGCCGCCCTGGACGCGATCGAGACCAAGTACGCCCAGCGCGGAAAATCCGTGGAGATCATCGGCCTCAACGACGCCAGCGCCGACCTCCATGGCAAGCTCACCGGCGAACTCGCCAGTCACTGACCCCAGCCTGCCCCCGTGCTGTCCCGGTGCAGGGGTCTGGTCAATGGGGGCGAGGCCCGTGTGCTCTACAGGCGGTAGGCGGCGAAGGAGATCAGGATGATCGCGGCGACGGCGATGCCCACCAGTCCTGGCCAACCGCCGATCAGTGCGCATACGGCTACGACGGCGAAGCCGGCCAGGAGCAGCGCGGCGAATGCCCACGCCGACAGTCCGCGGTCGTCGCTGTCTTGTACTCGGTCCTTCTGAGGCTTGGTCACCGTGATCACGCTATCGAGTGAGGCCGACGGTTCTCACTCCGGGGCGCGCTTTCGTGGGTGGCGTGGTGGCGGTGGGTTCGGCCGCGGGCTGCCCGCGAAAGGGCCCGGCCCGCGGAGGCCGGGCCGTTCGGGGTGGCGCTGTCAGGCGAGGGCGAGGAAGAGCTTTTCGAGTTCTTCCTCGGTCATGGGGGTCTGGTTCGCGTCGGCGTTGGTCATGCACTGGCGCATGCCGCTGGCGACGATTTTGAAGCCCGCGCGGTCCAGGGCCTTGGAGACGGCGGCGAGCTGTGTGACGACGTCTTTGCAGTCGCGGCCGGCTTCGATCATGGCGATGACGCCGGCGAGCTGGCCTTGGGCGCGGCGCAGGCGGTTGAGGACTGCGTTGACTGCGTCGTCGTCGACTTTCACCGGTTGCCTCCTGGCCTTGTCTACTCTCACCTCATGGTACCCCAGGGGGTATCCGTCCGGGTGGGGGTCAGTGGTCGCGGAAAGCGGCGAGGGTGGCGTCGAGGTCGCCCCGGTGGGGGCGGTTGTGGGGGAGTTTGGCAAGGAGGGCGGCCATGCCGCAGGTGTTGGTGGCGGCGGAGAACACCAGGCCGCCGGCGATGCCGGCGGAGGCGAGGCGGAATGCGGGGCGCAGTCGGCCCAAGGCGAGGCCGGTCAGGACGATGGCGCCGGCGGCGAGGCGGACCTGGCGCTCCATGCTCCAGGCGGTGCGCCGGACGCCGTCGGGGTGGTGGAGGGCGTGGCCGTCCGCGGCCCACGCGCCGGTGCCGCCGGCGAGGGTGGCGGTGGTGATGCCGTGGGCGGCGAGGGTGCGGCAGGCGTTCTCGGAGCGGGCGCCGGAAGCGCAGACGACGAGGATGTCGCCGCGCTGGGCCGCGTGACGGATATCGGGCAGGGCCCGGTCCAGGTGGTCGAGGGGGATGTTGAGGGCGCCGGGCAGGTGGCCCGCGGCGTATTCGCCGGGAGTACGGACGTCCAGGACGATCAGTTCGTGCAGGCGGGTGTGGGCCTGTTCGGGGTCGAGGGTGCGGGGCGTGATCACGGTGAGGCGTTCCTTCCTGAGTTATCGGTGATGCCCGACTATGAGCAACGCGCTACCCCGGGGGGTATTGGCGGGGGTGTGGCGGCGGGGCTCCGCCACGGGTCGCGCAGGGGTCAGTGGAGGGCGTCGATGAGCATGAGGGCGGCGACGGCCAGGAGCACGATCGCGAAGATCCGTTGGAGGGTGGGGCCGGAGATTTTGGAGGCGAGGCGTTTGCCGTCCCAGGCTCCGAGGATCGCGGCGCCGGTGAAGGGGGCGATGACCGCCCAGTCCAGGGGCGTGCTCGTGCCGGCGCGGGCGGCGAGTGCGGCGAGGGAGTTGACGGTGATGACCAGCAGGCTGGTCCCCACTGCGGCGCGCATGCGCAGTCCGAGGACGCCTACGAGTGCGGGGACGGCGAGGAAGCCGCCGCCGACGCCGAGGAATCCGGTGACCGCCCCGAGTCCGGCACCCGCTCCTGCCGCCCGCACGGGCCGGACCGGCTGGGGCTGCGGACTGGCGGCCGGGGTTCTGAGCATAGCGAGAGAGGCGAGGGCGGCTATCGCGGCGAACGCTGCGGTCAGCGCCGCTTCGGGCAGGCGGGTGGCGAGGGTGGCCGCGGTGATCGCGGGGACGATCCCGGCGGCCGCGAACAGGGCGCCGGTTTTCCAGCGGACGTTGCCGGATGTGGCGTGGGTGTAGAGGGCGGTGGCAGAGGTTGCGGTGACGATGATCAGTGAGGCGGTGGTGGCGGCGGCCGGGGTGAAGCCGAGGAGATAGATCAGGGCGGGGACGGCCAGGACACTGCCGCCTCCGCCGAGCGCCCCGAGAGCCAGACCGATGACGGCCCCGGCGGCGAGAGCGAGTACGAGGGTGCTCACGCTATCCGGCCGCTGCTTCCGCGTTCGTTGACGACCGGCAGGCCGGCCGCCGCCCATGCATTCATGCCGCCCTTGACGTCGGTGGCCTCGGCTCCGCGCCCGGCCAGGAGTTTTGCGGCCTGCTGGGAGCGGTGCCCGGAGCGGCAGATCAACACCAGCGGCCGGCCCTCGGCGGCGGAGGGCAGAGCGGCGCCGGTGACCAGCCGGGAGAGCGGGATGTGGATGGCGCCGGGAGCGTGTCCGGCGTTCCACTCGACCTGCTCGCGTACGTCGAGGAGGACGGCGTCGCCGTCGGTGGTGCTCTGGCGGGCCTGGGCAGGGGTGACGCGGGCGGTGCCGCGACGGAAGAGGAACATCCGTCTTCCTTCCGATTGTCGGGGGTGGCAGGGGTGGCTGCGGTGCTGCGGCTCAGCTGCCGGTGCCGGTGCCGGTGCCGGTGGTGAGGGGCAGGCCGGCGTCGGTTGCGGCGTCGAAGGAGTCGTCGACGGCGACGACGTCGCGGCCTGCGGCGTCGAGCAGGGAGGCGGCGATGCCCGCGCGCATCCCGCCCGCGCAGTGCACCCACACCGTCCCGGCCGGAACGTCGGCCAGGCGCCCGTGCAGCTGGTGGATCGGGACGTGCACGGAGCCTTCGATCCAGCCCGTGGCGCGCTCGGAGTCCCGGCGTACGTCGAGGATCACGTCCGGACTCGGGTTCTGGGCGGCGAGGTCGGCGAAGGTGGCGCGGGGGAAGGAGCGCGGGGTGTGGCCGTCGGGTATCCAGTCGTGGGGGGTGCCGGTGGCGGCGGCGGCCGGGCGGTCGATGCCGACGCGGACCAGTTCACGCTGGGCCGCGGCGAGCTGGGCCGGTGACTCCGCGAGGAGGGTGACGGGCTTGCCCCAGGGAATCATCCAGGCGAGGTAGGTGGCGATCTTGCCGTCCGCCTCGAAGTTGAACGATCCCGCGACGTGCCCTTCCGCGAACGCGATCCGGTTGCGCAGGTCCACCACCCACTCCCCGGCGGCCAGGCGCTCGGCGATGTCGGCGGCGTCGGCCAGCGGGGGTGCGGTCAGGTCCACCGGGGTGGGGCCGTCGGAGTTGGCCGGGCCCATGTGGGCGTAGTAGGCGGGCACGTCCTCCAGGCCGGCCAACAGGGCGGCGACGAAGGAGTCGACGTCCTTGACCAGGGCATCGTTGCCGGTCTTCTCCTTGCCGATGGTGGTGGCGTCGCCCTCGGACTGGGATGAGGAGCAGAAGCTGCCGAAGCCGTGGGTGGGCAGCACCGGTGTCTCGTCGGGGAGCTCGGCGGCCAGCCGGTGGGCGGAGGCGTGCTGGGCGCGGGCCAGCTGTTCGGTCAGCCGCGGCTCGACCAGGTCGGGGCGGCCCACCGAGCCGATCAGCAGCGACCCGCCGGTGAAGACCGCCGCCACCGCCCCCTGCTCTTCCAGGACGTAGGAGGTGTGGTGCGGGGTGTGGCCGGGGGTCGCCATCGCCCGCAGCGTGATGCCCTCGTCCACACTCACCGTGTCACCGTCTGCGACCGGGGTCCGGGCGAAGGAGACGTGAGCGGCAACGGGCACGAGGTAGGCGGCGCCGGTCAGGCGGGCCAGGTCCAGGCCGCCGGTGACGTAGTCGTTGTGGACGTGGGTCTCCACGACGTGCGAGATCCGCACGCCCCGCTCCGCAGCGGCCACAAGGACACGGTCGATGTCGCGGGGCGGGTCCACCACCACCGCCGTGTGCGGGCCGCCCGCCAGGTAGCTGCGGTTTCCGAGACCCTCGGTCTCGATGGTGTCGATGAAGAACACGCGGTTGCTCCTTTCGGCTGACATTTACCCCCGGGGGTATATTTCGAGCCTAGCACGGGTACCCCGGGGGGTATTTTTGGTGGCATGGGGAACCCGCTCACACAGGGCGGCTACCCGCCGCCCGCCCGCCCACGCGCCCCCGAAAAAGAGTTGACGCCATGCGTTACGACCGGACCGTCCACCTCGACACCGACTTCGCCACCGCCGTCGCCGCCGTCCGCGAGGCCCTTGCCGCGCAGGGCTTCGGCATCCTCACCGAGATCGACGTCGCCGCCACCCTGAAGGCCAAGCTCGGCCACGACATGGAGGACTACCAGATCCTCGGCGCCTGCAACCCGCCGCTCGCCCGCCAGGCCCTGGACGCCGACCGCACCATCGGCCTCCTCCTGCCCTGCAACGTCGTGGTCCGCACCGACGGCTCACGCACCGCCGTTCAGGCCCTGGACCCCAGCGTCATGGTCACCCTCACTGGCCTGCCCGCCCTCCAGCCCGTCGCTGAGGAAGCCACCCGCCGTCTCGACGCCGCCCTCGGCGCCCTCCAAGCCGCCGGCTGACCCGCCTGCGGCCACCTCCGGGCGGTCTCAGGCATCACTGAGGCGGCCGAGGCGCGTGCTCGCGCCCGGCGAGGCAGAATCAAAGGTGTGCGCACCAGTGTCGGACCGCACGGCAGTCGCCGATGGTGAGGGCACGCGTGATCGGCGGTGCGCTGCTCAGTCCGCTGGGAGGTTCGCGGCATGGTTGTCTTCCTGCTTCTGGTCATCGTTGCGTTCGTTCTGGGGATCATCGGTGCCACGGTCGCCGGGCTGGGTTATCTGCTGATCATCGCGATTGTGCTGTTCGCCGCCGATCTGGTCTTCGCCGCCTGGCGCTGGTCCCGGCAGCGAGGTCGGCGCTCCCTGCACTGACCCTGTTCCGAAGCCGGCCGGCCCCCGGGGCCGTCCCTGAGGTAAGGAGGTGGCTCCTGGTGACGGAGTCGACCGGCAGTACACCCAAGACCACGCCCGACGCCTCCCGCCCGTCCAAGGCCACCCGGCTCCAGGAGCCGGAATCCGGGCCGGACGCGGCAGCGGCTGCCCGCGGCAGGACCACGATCGCCGATGGTGTCGTGGCGAAGATCGCCGGAATGGCCGCCCGTGAAGTCCCCGGCATCCACGCCCTGGGCGGCGGAATGGCCCGCACCATGGGCGCGGTACGTGACATGGTCCCCGGCGGCGGTACCAGCGTCACCCGCGGGGTGAAGGTCGAAGTCGGTGAGCGCCAGAGCGCCATCGACCTCTCCCTCGTCATGGAATACGGGTACGCCATCACCGATGTCGCCGCCGGTGTCCGCGAGAACGTCATCGCCGCCGTGGAACGGATGACCGGACTCGAAGTCGTGGAGGTCAACATCGCCGTCAACGACGTCCACCTGCCGGACGAAGAGGGCGACCACGAGGACACCGAAGGACGGGTGCAGTAGACAAGCCGCCCAGCATTCCCGGCGCCTCCCGGCGCGTGGGCACCATGCCTGCCCGAGGGCGTGGCTACCGGTGTGCTGCCCGGCGCTCGGCTTCCTTCTTGACCGCGGCGAGCGATGCGGCGACCGTCGCCTCCCAGCGGCAGGCCACCTTCGCGCCCCACCAGGCTCCGGCCCGCCACAGGTCCGTGCCGAGTTCTCCCTCGTACACCAGCCGGGTGCCGCCCGCCTCCTCGGTCAGGACGAAGACTTCGGCCACGTGCGGGACCGGACCGCGCACCAGCCGGAAGTCGACCCTCTCGGGCGGAGTGAACCGGACCGTCTCCACCGTCGTCGCCGTCACCCGGCCGCCCGCCACCGGCGTGAAGTGGGCGGCCAGGACCATGTCGCTGCCCCGCTCCAGCACCCGCACCTTCTCCCGCATCGCCCGGGTGCTCCGCCCCAGATACGGCTGGGCGATCACCTCGAAGACCACATCCCGAGGCGCCCCGATGTCCACGGTCTGCGGCCCCAGCCGGCGTGTGCGCCGCCCTAGACCAACATCCACCGGCACCACCCCGCTGACCAGCCCCAGATATCCGGCCACCACACCACCCCTGCCGCCGCCACGACGGCCAACCGCCCCAGCCATGCCATAGCCCACGTCCCTTCCTCACCGTCCTTGCCGCCGCGACGAAAGCGACACTACGGCCGGTCAGCCCCGCGATCGGTGAGCACGCTCACGTACACACCCCGAGCGAGCCGCCTACATCCGTGTCCGGGCAAGTCCGGGACGGCGCATCAGACCTGCCTGAAAGGTGGAGGCTCCACAGGTACAGGCTTCCACGGTCACCCATATGAACGAGGACGCGGAGCACCACCTGAGTAGCGGCCCGGCGCGCTGCACCGTAGACAGAGGTCATGAACGAGAACAAGACATCGTGGCACCCAGGTGAGATCGTGCCCGACAGCGGAATCTACGCATGTGACTGCGGCGCTGAGCACCACTGGAGTACCGACGTGAAAGGACACCGATTCCCGCCGCTGCCCAGCGACTGCTCGGGCGAGTTCTGGACGCTGCAGAGGCAAACCCACCCCGGGAACCACCACGGCTGACCCTCACAGGGCGTAGACGAGACCAACGAATATCAAGACCCGCCCGGTACTGCCTCTGACCCTTGGGTACTGCCGGAGAAGGAAGGGCGGAGGCTGTGCGCTTGGCCGCCAAGCTGATCGTCTACCCGCCCGATGAACCCAGGGCTGGCGCCGGGTCCGCTACAAAGGCGTCGCCATCTGCCTCGCGCACCGCCCGTCGGAGGTCCACATCTTCCTTGCCGCGGCCGGGCTGGAGAACGCCGAGGACGTCGACCTCGCCGACACCAACTTGGTGGAGTGGAGAGGCCCCGGCCCCGGGGAGTGGGAACCCTCCGTGTGACACCGCCACCGGCACCGTCGGGCTAGACGCCGGACAGCCATCCGGCCTCGAAATCCGAAAGGTCCCGTGCGCGCTGCGCCCGCTCCTCGAGCAGCCGCCGGAAGCCCGCCAGCGCGTACCGTTCCCCGGTGGCCGATCCGGGCCCGCGGATGCCGGCGACCTCGGCCATGAGCTGCTGGGGCTGGGGCTGCCAGCCGACGACCACGACCCGCAGGTCCAGACACGCCGCGCGCCGGTGCAGGTCCAGGAGGTGCAGCAGCCCATCGGAGTCCATGGACACCACGCCGTGCAGATCGACCATGAGGTCCCGCTCGCCGCCGGTGACCTCGGCCAGCGCCTGCCGGAGCACCGCGCCCGAGTCCCCCTCGAGTTCCCCGCCGAGGCCGACCAGGACCGAACCGCCGCAGTACTGAACTTCCACGGTGATCAACGCGTTCTCCTCCCGCCCGGAGGCGCTTGGGCTCTCGAGGCACCCCATCCTGGCCCGGGGTGCCCCCGAACGGGTATGAGGCTCGCTGAAGCTCCGGCATCAACCTGGCCAGGTACGGATCAACGCCTCACGTCTGCACCGGGCAGGGGATCATCTTCTGACCACAGCCGAACTGTTGAGGGGACGGTGCGGCCGCGCCATACGGGGGCATGACAGGACCCGGCCGGGGTGATGGTGGACTACTACGGTCCCCGGCCGGGTCCTGCGTGCGTGGCCGCGCCAGCTCTGTGGTCAGTGCTCTTCGTCGCGCGTCTCGTCCTCGTCGCGCTCGCGCTTCATCTCGTCCTGACCGCGCCGCTTGAGCTCCTCGGGGCTCTTGCCCCGGGCGCCTTCCTGGCCGGCGCCGGGATGAACGCCGGGGTGAACGGGGTCCTGGCCGGAGCCCATGCGCTCCTGCTCCTCGCGGTTCTTGCCCGGCTCGTGGTGCTTGTCCTGCTGACCGCCCATGACTGCGACTCCTCTGTGACGCGGGATGGAAGATTCCTCCGCCAAGCTGACACGCAAAGCGACAGACCGCATCATTTGACAACCGGCTGTGGCGGGTGGCTGGTGTCCGGCCGGGGTGGTGGCGCCGGCGCGCTGCGGATGGCCACGTCGCCCACGATGATGCCGTACCCCTGTCCGTGGGTCGGGCGGCCGGTCATGGCAGGGCGCGTCCTGGGCCTCGAACGCTCTGCCGATGGCCGTGGCGGGCCCGGTCCACGACGAGCGCATCTAGACCTTCGACCTGGACCCTGAAGGCCGCGACCCCGTGCTCGGAATCGAGCGACTCCAGGAGGCGCCCGCGACCCCGGCTACGCCCCCGGCGGGACCGGCTGGGTGAGACCGCGCACGAGGCTGCTGCGGGATCCTTGGCTTCGACGAGCACGCTGTACGGCCGTCACTGGGTCCGGGGCGAACGGCTTGGACCGGGGCGTTTGCTGAGGTATCGGACGATCGACACAGTCGCGGCAGCAGTGCCCCTTGACTTCCCGCCGCCATGACAAAGGTGTGAGTGGGCTGGCCCCGAAGTGCTGGTCGTGGGGATGTGGCACTTGGAGGTGCAGAATCCCTAATCGTCGGTGTTGGTCGCGGTTGTCCACACCCCGGTCATGGCCTGTTCGACGTAATCGGCGAGTTTGGCGAGACGTGCGTGTTCGCCGGGGTGGAAATCCTGCGCCTCGGCGGTGGCGCGCAGGTGTGCGAGCTGGTAGGTGATCTGCTGGTGTTGGGAGGGGGCGGTGTGCCAGGCGAGTTCGCGCAGCAGTGTCAGGAGGCGGGTGAGGACGGCAGGGTCCGCGGCACCGTAGCGGCACGGCTGGGCGAGGGCGAGATCCAGGAGTTCGTCCAGGTCGGGACGGTTGAGGATGACCCGGAGGTGGTGGTCGTCGTCGTGCAGGAGGCGGGGGCCGAGGTCGCGTCCGGCCATGTCGCACAGCAGGGCACTGGAGTGCGACATGGCGTGGATCGCGGTGGTGGGGTCGTTGATTCCGGGGGAGAGCGCTTTGGCGGCGACATCGGTGAGCTGCCGCAGTCCGAAGGCGATGTCCTGGGCGCCGGTCCGTTCGGGGCCGGTGGAGATCGCCCGGCGGACCTGCTCTCGGAGCTCAGTCTCCGTGTCGGGCCGGAAGGCGGCGGAGGCGCGTGGCCAGGCGGCCCCGATGGGGGTGCCGGCGATGAGGGAGGCGCCCGGCTGCTGGCCGACGACCAGGACCGCGTCGGCGTCCACGGCGGCTGCCAGGAGTGCCTTCTCGTCGACGGAGGTCAGGAAGCCGGAGCTGTCGATTGTCAGGAGCAGGGCGTCGCTGGGCGGGGAGGGAAGCTGTGGTGGCGCTCCCGCGCGTCCACGCGGCGACACGTCGGGCAGGAGGCGATGCAGGTTCCGGGTGGCGTCGGCGTGGACGTTGGCCAGCATCGTCTCGACACGGATCTTGTCGGCCAGGTGGGAGAGGAACAGCACCAGGGTCAGGACGCTGGCGAGAGCGAGCACGAAGGCGAGTGTCACCGAGAGTTGGGGAACGAACGTGGCCTGGTCGCTGTCGGCGGTGCGGACGGTGCGGAGCACGGTGAGGGCGTAGGTGAAGGTCGCGAGGAAAACGGCCAGGGTGCCTTGCACGAAGCGGTCGGAGGTGAAGGTGCGCAGGAGCCGGGGTGAGAACTGGCTGCTGGCGAGCTGCAGCGTGACGACGGTGAGGGAGAAGGTGAGCGCGGTGACGGTGATCAGGGATCCGGCGATGGCGTCCAGGACGGTACGGGCCGCTCCCGCGCCCCCGCTGAACAGGTACTCGGCCAGCCACGCCGGAAGGTCCCGCTGAAGCATGGAGTCCAGGCGCGGCAGCGTCACCCCGGTGATGACGGCTAGCACGACTCCCAGCGCCGGCAGCGGCCAGAGCTGCGTGCGGAGGCTGTCACGGCCCGAGCCGCCCGCTCCTCGGCCCGCACGAGTCATTGACCGTCCCTTCATCGCACCGAGTGTCAACCCCACCGGACCACACCTCCGGGCAGCGGTCGAGCCGACACGCATGGCCCCCGCGGTCTGTTGTGGCTTCCGGCAGGTGCCCACCGCCATCGCGGGGCGGTGGGCACCTTCACGGCCAGACAAGCGTCGTCCTCCCTCGCCAGGCCAGGACGCCCGCAGGCCGTCGCTGCCGTCCAACGTCGACGCGATCGCCCACTCACCACGACTGTGGACGGCACGCGCCACGCCCCCTCCGCGGCGCTGAGTGTCACCGCCGACAGCTTCTTCGTGGTCCGCCACGACTGTACGCACGGCCCGGTAGGGGATACGGCTGCTCGCCGAGCACGGTGTCGTCGCGGCGATCGGCCACACGGACTCCACGTACGAGCAGACCTCCGTGGCGTCGACAGCCCCACAGGGCCGCCGCATACTGAAAGCAGGGTCGGCGAGGCCAGGCCCTGGGCCCGGGAGGTGCCGCACATGGACTGGTGGATATGGGTTGTGATCGCGTTGGCGATCGTGGCCATGTGTGCCGTGACTCTGCTGCGGGTGCAGGTTCGTCGTCGCGGCGGTGGGGTCATCGCGGGCGGCAGGCGTCACGCGCGCGGCGGGAAGAGGCCGGGGTCATGACCGGCTACGTGCGGGCCGGCGAGATCGCCAAACTGCCCGTGGTCACCCTCGGCGGCGACGACTTCGCACAGGTCAAGGACATCGTCTTCGACGCGGCCCGCGGCAGCGTGCGCAGCTTCACCCTCAGCGGGCGCGGTTTGTTCTCCGGTCCGCTCAAGCGGGACCTGCTGTGGAGCAAGGTGCACGCCCTGGGGTCGGACGCGGTGATGATCCGCGACGAGAACGCCCTCGCCGACGACGATGAGGCGGCCAAGGACGCCAAAGCCTCCGGCGGCGGCAACGTCATCGGCTCCCGCGTGATGACCGAGGGCGGCACCGACCTCGGCAAGATCATCGACGTCGTCATCGAGACGGGCCGGAAACCGGCCGTGGCCGGCTACGAAGTCGAATCCCCCGCTCAGGGCCGCCAGCACCTTCTGCTGCCGGTGATCAAACCCGTGACCATCTCCGGCGAGATGGTCATCGTGCCGGACGCGACGGGTGAGTTCACCGCCGGTGACCTGGCCGGGTTCCCCGAAGCCGCCCACGGCCTGCGCACCCGCCTGGAACAGGAGAAGTGATGCTGTTCAGCCAGGCCAAAGGCCGCAACGTCGTTGCCGTGAGCACCGCCGAGACCCTGGCCACCGTCACCGGGCTCGCGCTCGCCTCCGCACCCGCCCGCGTCGCCGCGCTGCGGGTCAAGGCCCGCGGCCCCGGCACCCAGGTGACCTGGAGCAATGTGCACTCCTTCGGCCCCGACGCGGTCACCGTCCGCACACCCGACAAGATCCAGGGCGACCAGGACACCACCGCCCCCACCGGCAAGTATCACGACCCCATCGGCAAACGCGTCCTGACTGAAACCGGACAGGACCTGGGCACCCTCGACGACATCGACTTCGACGAAACCACCGGCCACATCCAACGCCTGATCATGGCCGGTCAGGAAATCCCCGGCGAACGCCTCCTGGGCGCCGGCACCTACGCCATCATCATCGCCGCCCCGTAGGGGCCGGGGCGTGCTCCGCCGCCTGGACTCGCACACGCCGTGAGCCCGTCCAGGACCTGCCGGTGGGGCGGCGGGCCGGGTGGGCCTCGGGCCGTTCGCGAAGGCTGTCTCGGACCAGCTGAAGCGCGTGCCGGTGGTCGTTGAGACGAGGGGCGTGAACGTCCGGCGGTCACTCTGCTGGGCCGGGTCACGGGCGGCGCGGCCGAAGCACGGGCAGGTGGCGACAGGGAGCCCCGAGAAGGACGAAGAACGCGCCCTCGCAGAGATCGAGCGATGCCTCGCCCGCGACGACCCCGAACTCGCCACCCGGATCACCACGCTCAACGAGCAGTTCCCCCAGGCATGCGTACACAGTCGTCCGCGATGGAGCCGGCGAAAGGCCGCCGTTGTGGTGCTGGTCATCGTGGCCCTGCTGGGCCTGATCCTCACGGCGCTACTCGCGAAACCGCCACCGTCCGAGGAGAAGCCGGTACGTCCGGTCGGCCTCGCTGCGGCCGTGTCCGTGCAGGTTCATCGGCATGATCGCCGTTCCCGGAGACGGCCCGGAAACGGAGAGGGCGGCGGACTCCCGGCCTCATACCCCAGGGGGGCACACTGTGTGTGCGTGATCTTGTTGATCCGTACGCCTCGGATTGCCTGGCCCGACGAGCCGTCGGTATACGACGAGAGTGCCGGTGGCCAGGAGGACCCCGACAGCCGCATGCACACATGATCCGGCCGAAGCAGCGTGACCCGCCGCTGCCTGTGCCGTTGAACCCGGCAGCACGCGGCGGCGACCCTGGCCCCACGGGCAGGCGCTGCGGGCGGCCTCTTGATTCCGCTCCCGGGTGCAAGGGGCTGCGTTGTCGCCGACGGTGGCCCGGGGTGGTGGGGTCGTGTTCTGCTGGCCGGTGACCGGGGGCAGGGCAGGGACGGGGGAGCGGATGACGACGCACGAGCGGGACGATTCGGCGGGCGGTGCTGCGCGGGCCAGGGTGACGGTCGAACGGATTGTTGCGGCGGTCGGTGCAGGTGATGACCGCCGGATCCGGGTCCTGGTGGCGGAGCTGGCCCAGGTGGCCGACACGGCCACGCTGTTGTACCTGCGCGAGAGGCTCTTCGAGGAGCGCCAGGACTGAACGGTCTTTCGGGTCCTGCCGGAGCGGTGGCCCGAACACGGTGTGCGGCTCCGGCAGGGCGTGCGCCGGGGTGTGAGGGCTCCCCAGGGCGTGGTGGCCGGTGTCCGGGTGGCGGCCCGCACCAGGAAGTCTCAGCGGCGGGGCCAGGGGTCGCGGTGGACGCTCCGGTGGTGCGGGGGCGGGGCCCGCGGCCGACGCGGGCCCCCTGTCATGGTCTATGCCGTGGCCCCCGTCTGCGGGGGCATCAGGCAGCAGTGGATCAGGGTCTTGCGGGGTGTGATCCGGGGAGCCTGACCGGGCCGGCGGTGCCGTGGCGTGTGGGGTTCCCGGTGCGCGAGCAGGACCGGCGCGAGCATCGGGGCGCAGGTCAGGAGTATGAACGTCATGACGTGGCTGCCATCAGTGAGCCGGCCCGGGCCCGTTTCCGTGCCGCCGCGGCGGCCACGTTCAGGAGGTGCTGAACGGATCTGGAGCGGTTCGCGAGTCTGAGGCGGCGTCCGCTGCGGGGCCACCGGCCGAGGACGGCCAGGAAGCCGGAATCGCAGAACGTGAGCCGGGAGGTGTCCAGCACGAGGCCGGTGCAGCCGTCGGCGGCGGCCGAGGCCAGGAGCGCCCGCAGCGGGGCGGCGCTGAAGTGGTCGATCTCCCCGGCGAGGTGGACGACCAGGGTGGTGCCGAGGCTGGCGGATGAGTGGAGGACTATGACGCCGGGCGCGGTGTCCGCACCCGAGTCGTGCACGGCGGGAGGCCCCTCGGCCGCGAGGGTGGGGGGCAGTATCGGGGCGATGCTTGAGGTACTCACATCCCCATCAACGCCTCCCGCCCCGTTGCGGGATACGAGCCACGCAGCCTATTCACCCCATGTGACCAGCGTAGATCCCCGACAGGGGGATAGATTCCACCCGGATGAGGCAGCCAGACACCGCGGGACGACCGCTGTTCACCGTGAGGGGCCGCGCCGGGCCAGGACGACCTGCGGTAAGTGCTGCATGAGGCGGGCGGCGGTGACCGTGCCGATCAGTGTCACGGTGTCGCCGTCGCGTTCGATGACGGCGACCAGGGGGCTGTGGGTGCGGGCCATCAGGGCCGCGACCACCATCGGGCGTGCGTCGGGCCCGACGACGGGCGGCGGATACAGGCGGCGTGGCGCCCATTCGGCCGCGGTGAGCCCGGCGAGCTGTTCGGTGAGATCTCCATCGTGCTGCTCGGCGACGACGCCGGCGAGCTGCGGGTCTTCGGCGATGTAGGCGGGGATTAGCTGCCGGATGAGCTGGGAGCCGGGGACGATGGCGTGCGGCTGCCCGTCGGAGTCGAGGACCAGCAGGGCCGGCAGCGACTGCTCGGCCAGCAGCCGGGCCGCGTCGATCGCGTCGTCGTCGGTGGTCACTAAGGGAAAGGGTTCGGAGAGATCTCGTGCGCGCATGACCGTCCTCCTTCAGGTTTCGCCCGTGGCGCTGCCACGGTCGGGCGGCTGGTAGATGTCGGGAAGGCCGTCGGCGTCTTCGTCGCGCGACTCGGCCTCCCACAGGTGGCGGTAGATTCCGTTGCGGCGTTTGACGAGCAGCGCGGCCACGGCCGCGGCAAGGAATGAGGCGATCAGGACAGCGGCCTTGATGTGCTCGCTGTCGGCCGGGGAGGGGAAGGCGAGCTCGCCGATCAGCAGGGCCACGGTGAAGCCGATCCCGGCCAGTACCGCCAGGGCGAGGACGTCCGCCCAGGCCAGGTCCGGGTTGAGGCGGGCCCGCGTGAACCGGGCCGCCAGGTAGGTGCCGGCGAAGATTCCCACCGTCTTGCCGACGACCAGGCCCAGGATCACGCCCAGCGGCTCGGGGCGGGCGAACACCTCGCCCAGCACCGCGCCCGAGATGCTGACCCCGGCGGCGAACAGGGCGAACAGCGGTACCGCCACACCGGCCGAGACGGGCCGCAGCAGATGCTCGGTCCGCCCCGCGGGTGACGCCTTCTCGCCGGGGTCGCGGGTGGTGCGCAGGATCAGGCCCATCGCCACGCCGGCCACCGTGGCGTGCACGCCCCCGTTGTACGTCAGCGCCCAGATCGCCAGCCCGAGGGGCACATACCACCACCAGCCGCGCACCCGGTAGCGCTGGAGCAGGTAGAAGACGACCAGCCCGGCCAAGGCGCCGCCGAGCGCGAGCAGATTGAGGTCTGCGGTGAAGAAGAAGGCGATCACCAAGATCGCGCCCAAGTCGTCGACGACGGCCAGGGTCAGCAGGAAGGCCCGCAGGGCGGAGGGCAGGTGGGTGGAGAGCACCGCGAGAACGGCCAGGGCGAACGCGATGTCGGTGGCCATCGGCACCGCCCAGCCCTGAGCGCTTCCCCCGCCGACCCCGGTGGTGGCCAGGTAGAGAGCGGCGGGCACGGCCATGCCGCACACGGCGGCGACCACCGGCAGCGCCGCCGTGGCCGGGGTGCGCAGCTCGCCCACCACCAGCTCGCGTTTCAGTTCGATCCCGGCGACCAGGAAGAACACGCTCAGCAGCCCGTCGGCGGTCCAGTGCTCCACCGACAGGTCCAGGCCGAGCGCGGGGATACCGAAGTGGAATTCGCGGATCTGCTCGTAGGTTCCGCTGAACGGGGTGTTCGCCCACACCAGCGCCACCACGGCCGCCGCCAGCAGCACCAGCCCGCCGACCGTCTCGGTGCGCAGGGCCCGGGCCACCTGCACCCGCTCCGGCCAGGGCAGCAGGCCGAGGAAGACGGAACGCTCACGCGGGGCAGCAGCCATACCCAACCTCCGGGACATCGCGCACAGCGGCGCCCTCGGACGCCGACCAGACTTCCCGGCACATCCCGTATCCCTTGACGCGTGCTTCACACACTATCCGGGGCCGTCCCCGATGGCCGCCCGGGCATTCCTCCCGCCTTCGCCTTGCAGGTCTGGCCCGCTCCGGGAGGCGTGGCCGAACGCAGAGCGCACAGCGTCCCGCAGGAACACGGTGTTGACCTTCCGCGTCCACTCAGGGGGAAGGGCAGCAGGCAGCCTTCCGAGAAGCCGACAGGCCGGCTGAACCCCCTCCAGGCCGAAGCCGCCGCGAACGGGCTCCTTCACAAGCAGCCCGGCGACACCCGCGGCGCCGAGCGCACCTGACTGCGCCTCTTGCGGGCGGTCGGCTTCGCGGTGTACCGGGGCGACGCGCAACGTCGCGGCGCGGGCCCGGGACAGGCCTGCGGCGATCTGCGCGAGGCCCTCCAACTCCGGCCACGTACAGGGCAGCAGGCCGTCCTCGAGGCACCCCATCCTGACCTGGGGTACCCCCGAACGGGTAGGAGGCTCGCTGAAGCTCCGGCATCACCCTGGCCAGGTACGGATCAACGCCTCACCAGGTGCTCCCCCGATCGGTACGTGGCGAACGTTCCGCCGTCTGGTCGACGAACGCACCCAGTGGGGAAGCGAGCTGCGCCGAGAGCTGGAGCTACGGGCTTGGCGGGTTCGGCCCCGGGCCCGGAAGATCTGCACCGCACAGGAGATCATCTTCTTCAATGACCACAGCCGAACTGTTGAGGGGACGGTGAGGCTGCGGGCGTGGTCGCGCCAGCTGAGCGGGTAGGGCTCCTGTCCGTGGCGTCGACAGCCCCACAGGGCCGCCGCATACTGAAAGCAGGGTCGGCGAGGCCAGGCCCTGGGCCCGGGAGGTGCCGCACATGGACTGGTGGATACGCCCAGCAAGATCACGAGACCCCATCGGGGACGCTACTCGAATTGCAGAGGCTCAAAGCGGGATTCATTGAAAGACGTGTGGAGACCTCATGAGCACAGGGGTCATCCCTGAGGTGTAGGGAGCAGAGTTACCGACGTGAGGCGTCGACCCCGATGACGCGGGCACCGTAGGGGATGGGACTTGCCTGTCGCAGTGCTTCTCCTAGTCAGCCTCAGGTCGAGAGCTGGGGTCTAGCGTGGGGCGGGCAGCCGCGTGTCTGAAATGTCGCATCCTGAAGAAGTGATGTATTTCGGCTCTTGGCCATCGTAGAGTTCCTGGTCAGCCAGTCTGCTCCCCGCGCCTGCGGGGATGGACCCGAACTGCACGTAACCGTGAAAGAGCCGACTGCCTGCTCCCCGCGCCTGCGGGGATGGACCCTGGGACCTGAGCGAGACGGGCCGCGCGAGGCCCTGCTCCCCGCGGCCTGCGGGGATGGACCCCCGTAATCGGTAGACGAGCCGCGCGACGGCCACTGCTCCGCGCGCCTGCGGAGATGGACCCACGCCGACCGTGAGACCGAGCGACGTCACCGCCCGCTCCATGCGCCTGTGGGATGGACCCGCGCTGAGGCCGTTCTGAGACGGGTGAAAGGGGCACCCTGTGAGGCGAGTTCGGTGCGTGCAGTGAGGAGGGGGAGCAGATTGATGACGTCAGTCATCAGCTGACCCACGCACGGCGAGGTCTTGGGTCCATCCCCGCAGGCGCGGGACTTGCCTACCATCGGCCGTTTAGCAGCCGCGGGCACAAGCCGCTCGGCCGGCACCAACTTCGACCCGGACCAGGTGACGCCGGGGAAGCCCCGTTCCCCCGAGGTCCGGTCCGAGCCGGCATAACTGTTGCCACGCCGCCGACGTCACCACGGCACCCTCACACTTCCTGGCTTCTCGGGCCGCCTGCAGTGCGACGCGGGCCAGGTCCAAACGGCTCGGCGGGGGAGTCTGGCTCATCACGTCACCTCCCCAGCGAGCTCGTGGCTGTGGGAGGCCCGCGGCCTGCCCGGCCGCACCATCGTCGTCACGGCCACCCCGCACGCGGGCATGCCCAACGACCTGTCCCTGCTGCTGCGCGCCTCCGAGGCAGGACGGCCGATCTCCAGCCTCACCCAGGAAGCGGTCGCCGCCGCGTTCGGTGTCGAGGTCGCCGACGTACGGATCGAGGACGTGGTCCGGCAGTACGGGCGTGAGGGCGGACCCGGCTGGAAGGAAGTCCACGTCACCCCCGACCTGACCGAGCGCCGCCGCAAGGCCCCTACCACCCACGAGTGGTGGGTCGACCGCATCGCCGGTGGGCCCCTGCCCGGCTCGCAGTTCATCAAGAAGATCCGAGACCACGAGCGGAAGGTCACCCACTACATCGCCCAGGTCCCCGACGAAATGGGCGAGCCGCGCGTCAACCAGCACACCCTGGCCGCCGCACTGAAGACCAAGTACGACGAAGGCCGGCTGTTCGTCACCGTCGACGGCAACCAGGTCCTGGTATCCCTCTGGGACTCCAGCCCGCTCGCCCAGATCTTCCCCGCGACCAACGAACTGCTCACCCCGGACAAGGACGGCCGGTGGGTGACCGGCTACCTCGGCAACGGCCAGCCCGCCCGCAACCGCGTCTACACCGACCGGGGCGCAGCCCACGGCCTGTTCGTCGCCCCGTCCGGCGGCGGCAAGACCCAGCTCATGGGCCTGCACGTCGCCGCCGACGCCCTGTTCGGCGCCGTGGTCTGGCTGACGGCGGAAGCACCGGACGAGAAGGCCGCCAAGCTCGGCGAGTACACCGACCGCTACGGCGTCGGCGCGCTCTACATGATCCGGCTCCTGCGCACCCTGGACGCGCTGATGGAGATCCGCGGCCAGATGGTGTGGGACGACGGCAGGGTCTACGACTGGGACCCCAAACTGCCGGGCTGCCCCTTGTCCGCCTACCTGGACGAGTTCCTCTCCGCCGCCCGCAACGGCGACTACGGCGCGGAGATCATGGACCTCGCCGAGAAGGTGTCGGTGAAGGGCCGCAAGTACGGCATCGGCCTCAAGGTGGCCGGCCAGTCCATCTACGTGCAGGACGGGTTCACGCAGCTGCTGTGCGAGAACCTGCGTGAGAACTGCATCCCGGTCGTCTTGAAGGTGGCGCCGAAGAAGGTCGCCGAGATGTTCAAGACCCTCGGCATCTCCTCCGAGAACACACCCGAGCCGCTCCCCCGCTCCTTCTCCCCTGCTGAGGCGGGCCGGATCGAGCGGGTGATGGCCGGAGAGCCCGAGCCGCCCGCCGACTCCAACACCGGCGGCGCCGGGTGGATCGTCGAAGCCAAGCAGCCCGAGGTCCTGCGCACGCTGTTCATGGACTTCAAGGCGGGCCTGGACGAGTACTTCCCCGACGTCGTCGCCAGCCTCACCGACTACGAGATCCGCGAGCTCGAGGCGAGGGACCTGTGGTTCGACTGGACCGAGCCGCCACGGCCCGGCGAGTTCGGGCCCGAGCCAGATGACGAGGACGGGGAGGACAAGCCGAAGAGGGGCGGCGGCAAGCCGCGCGGTGGCGGGAAGCCCGCCGCGCGCCGCGACGCGGTCACCTCCCCCCGCCAGGCGCT
>NZ_JBVJGW010000054.1:0-21670 GCF_055587105.1 Streptomyces sp. NPDC048461
CGGGTGCCGAACGTGACGGGCCGCCGGAAGGCGGGGCGGAACCGTGTTCGGCACCCTGCGGGGAGCGCCCCGGCACGCACCCGGACCCGGCCGGGGTCACGCCGGGTTCGGCACCCTGCGGGGAGCGCCCCGGCACCCACCCGGACCCGGCCGGGGTCACGCCGGGTTCGGCACCCTGCGGGGAGCGCCCCGGCACGCATCCGGACCCGGCCGGGGTCACGCGGGGTTCGGCGCCCTGCGGGGAGCGCTCCGGCACGCACCCGGCCGGCGGCCGTGTCGGCGGGGTCACGCCGCCTCCGCGCGGTCGGCGGCCATGCCGGCGGCGTCGAGGAGGGCGGTGCCGACGATCAGGTCGGCGCCGCCGAACTCGGCGTCCTCCAGCTGCGTGCCGTCGTCCACCGCGAACAGCAGCCGCTCCTCGCCCTGGCGGTAGGCGGTGCCGACGGCCGGGCTCGCCGCGTGGACGGCCAGCAGGGCCACCAGGTACGGCAGGTCGGGATCGCTGCGGCGGGCCTCGGCGAGCAGCCCGGACAGGCGGCGGGGCGCATCGTGCGGGAGGTCGAGGAGCCGCATCGCGGCGGCGAGCTGCTCCTCGCTGAAGCGGCTGTCGTCGGGGGTGGCGATGAGGTCCGGCTCGGGCATCTCCGCGCCGAGGTGCTCCCGCTCCACGGGCGGGGTGAGCAGGATCTCGACGAGGTCCCCGACCCGGACGGAGACCGGGGTGCGCAGGCCCGCGCCGGACGCGAAGAAGGCGTCGGTGACCCGTCGGGCCTGCTCCAGCGGGAGGGGCAGCAGCGGGGCCACGAGCTGGCCGTACAGGTCGATGCCGGAGCGCGGCGCGGGGGCGGCGAAGGCCTGGCGGTCCTGTTCGGCGCGGAACAGCGGGCCGGCGTCCAGCAGCCGCGACTGGAGCTGGGTGTGGCGGCGGATGCAGTCCTTGACGATGTCGACGAGCTCGGCGGCGCGGCGCTTGTTCTCCGGCTCCTCGGCCTCGTCGCGGGCCTTGCGGATGTTGGTCAGGATCGCGTTCTCGTGCCGGTAGCGGTCGGCGACGTGGTCGAGGGCTTCCGCGATCATGTCGGGCACGGCCTGGAGCCAGTCCACGGCGCGGACGTTGCGCCGGGTGGCGTCCAGGGTCCGGCGCAGGGTCTCCGCGTACTGGACGGTCCGGTAGCGGGCCTGCTCGGCGGCGAGCTGGGCGTCCGCCAGCCGGCCGCGGCTGATCAGCACCTCCAGCTTGACCTCGGCGGCGATCTGGGCGCTGGTGACGTCCGTGTCGAGGGCGCCGACCAGGACGTTGACGGCCTCGTCGGTGGTGCGCAGGTAGACCGCCCCGCCGTGCCCGAGGACCTCTTCGATCAGCTTGAAGTCGTAGTCCCGGCGGACGTAGACGCCGTCGGGGCCGAAGGTGCCGTAGATCGCGCGGAAGCCGCGGTCCACGCTGCCCACGTTGATCAGGTTCTCCAGCACCCAGCGGACGACCCGCTCGTGCTCGGCCGCCGGCCGGGCCGGGGCCTGGGCGGCGACGCGCGGGAGCAGCCTGGTCACCATCTGCTCGTGGTCGGCTCCGGTGTCGAAGTCCATGTTCAGCGTGACCAGGTCGATCGCGGCGAGCGCGACTTCCGCCATCGCGTAGACCCCGTACTCGCCGGCCAGATTGGCCTTGCGTACGTCGAGGTCGTGCAGCGGGGCGGTGCAGGCGAGGGCGCGCAGCCGACGGGCCAGGCCCTCGTCGGCGGCAGGGCCCGGCGCCGGGGACGGAAGGGTCTTCGCCGGGGCGGGGAGAGTCACGCGCAAAGACTAGGCGCTGACCCTGACAACAACCCAAACGGCATGGTTCGGCCGGATCGTCCCCGACGGCCGGACGATGGCCCGAACGACGGCCGGAGCCGCGGACGGGCCGCGAACGGGGCCGGGGCCGGGGCGGGTCCTCCCCCCGGCGTTCTAGGCTCGGCGCATGGTTTCCATGATCACACCTCCGGCGGCGGCGATCGACCTCAACGCCGATCTCGGCGAGGGCTTCGGCCGCTGGACGCTGACCGACGACGAGGCGCTGCTGTCGGTCGTCACCAGTGCCAACGTCGCCTGCGGCTTCCACGCCGGCGACCCGTCCATCATGCGCCGGGTCTGCGAGCTGGCCGCGGAGCGGGGCGTACGGATCGGCGCCCAGGTCTCCTACCGCGATCTGGCGGGCTTCGGCCGGCGTTCCATGGACGTGCCGGCCGGCGAGCTCGCGGACGAGGTGGCCTACCAGATCGGGGCCCTGGAGGTGTTCGCACGGGCGGCCGGCTCCACGGTGTCGTACGTGAAACCGCACGGGGCGCTCTACAACCGCACCGTGCACGACGCGGACCAGGCCGCCGCGGTGGTCGCGGGCGTCCGCCTGGCGGCCGGGACCGGCCCGAGGGGCGGCTCGGGGACCGGAATGGCGGGGCTGCCGGTGCTCGGGCTGCCGGGATCGCTGCTGCTCGCGGCCGCCGCCGACGCCGGGCTGACCCCGGTGCCGGAGGCCTTCGCCGACCGCGCCTACACGGCGGCCGGAACGCTGGTGCCGCGCACCGAGCCGGGGGCGGTGCTGCACGACCCGGACGCCGTCGTGGCGCGGGCGGTGCGGATGGCCGCCGAGGGCGTGGTGACGGCCGCCGACGGGTCCGCGGTCCAGGTCGCCGCGCGCTCGCTGTGCCTGCACGGGGACACGCCGGGGGCGGCCGGGCTCGCCCGCCGGGTCCGCGACGCGCTGGCGGCGGCCGGGGTGACGGTGGAGGCCTTCGCGTGAGGGCCCTGGTGGTCGGCGCCGAGGCGCTGCTGGTGGAGGTGGGCTCGGACGCCGAGGTGGCCGCGCTCCACGCGGAGCTGCTGCGGCGGCGGGACGCGGGCGATCTCGGCGCCGTGCGGGACGTCGTGCCCGCGGCGCGGACGGTGCTGCTGGACGGCGTACGGGATCCGGCCGCGCTCGGGGCCCGCATCGAGCGCTGGGAGGTGCCGCCGCTCGCGGAGGCCGGGGGGCCGCTGGTGACGGTCCCCGTGCGCTACGACGGGCCCGACCTGGCGGAGGTGGCCCGGCTGTGGGGCGTGGACCCCGGCGAGGTGGCGGGCATCGTGGGGGGCATCGGGTTCCGGGTGGCGTTCTGCGGTTTCGCGCCCGGCTTCGGCTACCTGACGGGGCTCCCGGAGCGGCTGCGCCTGCCCCGCCGGGCCACGCCCCGTACGTCCGTCCCGGCGGGCTCGCTGGCGCTGGCGGGCGAGTACGCGGGCGTCTACCCGCGCTCCTCCCCCGGCGGCTGGCAGCTGGTGGGGACCACGGACGCGGTGCTGTGGGACCCGGAGCGGGAGCCGGCGGCGCTGTTCGCGCCCGGGGTGCGGGTGCGGTTCGAGGAGGCCGGCCGTGGCTGAGCTGGCGGTGGTGCGGCCGGGGGCCCTGACCACGGTGCAGGACGGCGGCCGCCCGGGCCACGCCCACCTGGGGGTCCCCCGCTCGGGGGCCCTGGACACGGCGGCGTACGCGCTGGCCAACCGGCTGGTCGGCAATCCGCCGGGGGCGGCCGTGCTGGAGACCACCTTCGACGGGGTCGGACTGCGGGCCCTGGCCGCGGTCACGGTGGCCGTCACGGGCGCGCCCTGTCCCGTACGGGTCTCCGGGCGCCCGGTGGCCTGGGGCGCGCCGGTCCGGGTGCCCGCCGGGGCGGAGCTGGAGGTGGGCCGGGCGGAGTCGGGGCTGCGCGGCTACGTCGCGGTGCGGGGCGGGCTGGCCGTGCCGCCGGTGCTGGGGAGCCGCTCGGCGGACCTGCTGTCGGGCCTGGGGCCGCCGGTGCTGTCGGCCGGGGCGCTGCTGCCGGTGGGCCCGGCCGGTCCGGCCCCGGCGGCGGGGCCGGAGGTCTGCCCGCTGCCCGCGGCGCCCGCCGAACTGGTGCTCCCGCTGCGGCCGGGGCCCCGGGCGGACTGGTTCACCGGCGCGTCCCTGGCCGGGCTGTGGCGTACGCGCTACCGGGTGTCGGCGGCGTCCAACCGGATCGGCCTGCGCACGGAGGCGGGTCCCCCGCTGGTCCGCTCCCGGTCCGGGGAGCTGCCGAGCGAGGGCATGGTGCTGGGCGCGGTCCAGGTCCCGCCGGACGGCCTGCCGGTGGTGTTCCTCGCGGACCACCCGGTGACGGGCGGCTACCCGGTGGTGGGCGTGGTCCCGCCGGGCCCGGCCCTCGACGCGGCGGCCCAGTCCCGGCCGGGGGTACCGCTGCGGTTCGTCCGGTCCCGGTGAGACGTTCGAGGGGTGTCCGGTGGCCGGCCGGGCAGTCCGGCGGCCGCCCCGCCCCGACCGGTCCCGGCCGGTACCGGACCGCCGGGGCTCAGGGCCGGGGCCGGCCGGCCCGGGCGACGAGGCGTGCCACGATCAGGTGGTGGAACGGTTCGATGGCCCGGAAGTAGAGGCGGCCGGCGGGGCGGTTGAAGCGGACCGCCGTCGTGAGGACGCCCTCGGTGCCCGTCGGGCCGGCCGCGGGACGCACGGCGAAGGACGCGCGGAAGTCCAGGTGCTTGTCGTCGTCCCCGCAGAGGACCTCGTCGTCGGCCACCGCCAGGACGCGCATCGGCCCGATCCTCAGGCCGGGTTCGAGGCGGACTTCCCGGTGCGGGCGGTGGCGTTCCCGTACGTGCAGCCCGAAGGGCCCGGCCAGCCGGTCGCGCAGGGCCGTCAACCGGCGGATCCAGCGCGGGCTTCCCGCGAGGACGAGCCGGGCGAAGTCCGCCGCCGGGGTGCCGGGCGGCAGGTCCACGGCCACCGCGTCCACGTGGTCGACGGATCCCAGACCGGCGCGGGCCGCGTCCAGTACGGGCGGGGCGTTCCTGCGTACCTGACGGCCCATCGTGTGCCCCTTCGCCGGTGTGCGTCCGGGGCCCGCCCCCGCAGGGCCCCCGCCCGGAACGCCCCGGGCTGCTACACGGCGGACTCCGGTGTGATCCGGCTCCGCACGGCGGACTGTACGTCCTCCTCCTCGGCGGGGTCGGCCGCCAGCCGGCGCAGCCGGGGGGCGACGCGCGCGTCGGCCGTTTCGGCGTGGTGGGCGGCCACCTCTCGGGTGGTCTCCTCGCAGTCCCAGAGGCACTCGACCGCGAAGCCGGCCGCGAAGCAGGGGTCGGTGCTGGCGAGGGCGCGCGCGGTGCGGCCGCGCAGGTGGGACGAGGACGTCTCGCGGTAGACGTGGCGCAGCACCGGGGCGGCGCAGCCGATGGCGAGCCGGCCCGCTCCGTCGACCAGGGCGAACAGCCGCCGGTTGTCCGGGCCCGCGCCGCGGACCGTGGAGCGCAGGGCGCCCAGGACCAGGGCGGCGTCCTCGGGTCCGCCCCGGGTGGCGAGGGTGGCTCCGGCGGCCGCGCCGAGGGCGTCGGGGCGGTGGATCCAGCGCCGGGCCCGCTCGACGGCGGCGGGGCCGCACATGCGCTCGTAGGCGGCCACGGCGGGCTCGTCGGCGGCGGCTTCGATGAGGTCCAGCACGGCCGGGTTCTCCGGCTCGGCCAGGACCAGGTGGTGCAGGGCGGTGGCCCGGGCGGCCTCGCCGCAGGCTCCGGCGGCGGCCGCGAGGATGGCGGGCCGGTCCTCGGGCTGGGCCACGGCGGCGAGGCAGCGCGCGGCGGGGACGTGCAGCGGTGTTCCGCGGCTCAGCCCGTCGGCGGCCCAGTCGAACACGGCCTGGACGCCCCAGCCGGGCCGGGGCCCGCTGGGGGTCAGCTGGCGCTGCCAGCGGTCGAAGGAGCCCTGCTGCCGGGCGGCGCGCAGGCGCTCCCCGTACAGCGGTGACCCTTCCCACAGGCTCCAGGGCCTGGGCTCGTACGCGTCGCGGACGGCGGCCGCCAGCAGCGCCTCGCCCTCCGCCGTGGCGGGGAAGCGGGCGAGCACGGGCGCGGCGAGGCCGCGCAGTCCCTCGTCGTCGTCGCGCAGGGCGAGCTCGTCGAGGGCCCAGGCCCAGTTCGCGCCGGAGGCCGCGTACCGGCGCAGCAGCATGAGCGCGTCGTCGCGTCCGTACGAGGCCAGGTGGCCCAGCACGGACAGGGCGAGGCCCGTCCGGTGGTCCTCCTCGTCGACGAGGTCGTCGGCGCCGAAGAGGTGGGCCTCGACGGCGCCGAGCGGGCCGTCGAGGTCCAGGTACAGGCGGGCGTAGTACAGGGAGCGGTTCTCGACCTGCCAGTCCTGGCGCGGATCCCGGAGCACGCACTCGTTGAGGGCGTCCAGGGCTTCCGGCCTGGGCGCCGCGAGGGCGTGCAGGGTGCCGTCGCCGCGGCCCCGCTGGAGGAGCCCGAGCAGGGTGCCGCTCGGCGCTATGACTGGTTCGAACATGGGAATGGCCTCAAATCAAGCTGGGGACGCAACCGGGAATCAAAATTCACAGGGCCGCGTAACAGCATGTGAGGACGTCCGCCGTCATGTTCCGCTCGATGTAGACCATTGCCTTCTCACTCTCGTCGGTGCTCCGGGAGCAGGGCGGCCGGGCCGGGCCCGGACACCCGACGTGTCCTGCCCGCTCCTGCCCGTCCGCCGTGTTCGCGAATCGAATCCGTCGCCATGATGACCCAGGCGGTTTGTGCGCCGCGACCACATTTACGGCGGCCGTGACCAACCTGTGAGGTCCGCAACCGGTCAGGCCGGACCAGGGCACGGCAAAAAACGGACTACTTGGCTCCGAAGAGTTCCAGCAGGTCGGCCTTGGCGAACATGCGCGCCGTGTCCACGGCGGACGGGGTTCCGGCGTTCGGGTCGGCGCCGCCGGCGAGCAGCGCGCGGATGACGGCCTCCTCGCCCTTGAAGACGGCGCCGGCGAGCGGGGTCTGGCCCCGGTCGTTGGCGCGGTCGGCCTCGCCGCCGCGCGCGAGCAGGGCCGTGACGGCCTCGGCGTGGCCGTGGTAGGCGGCGAGCATGAGGAGGGTGTCGCCGCGGTCGTTGGTGAGGTTCGCCGGAACTCCGGCGTCGAGGTACGCGGCGAGCGTCTCGGTCTCCCCCTGACGGGCGAGGTCGAAGATCTTGGTGGCCAGCTCGATGACGTCCTCGTCGGGGACGTCCTGGGAGCCGGAGCCGCCTTCGGTGTGCTCGCTCATCGCGCGTACCGCCTTTCGCTCGCTGCGTGGGTGGCCCGTCCGGGAGCCGGGCCGCGGGCCGGGCGGGCAGGGGGGTGCACGGCACTGCGTCCGTACGGGTGAAACGTCAGAGTAGCGCCCGGACCTGCACATGGAGGGCGCGGGCCGAGGCAAGGATCACTCTTGACCCCCTGGATGCCGGACGCGCCAGCCGGGGTGGGCCGGTCAAGTGAAAAAGGGCTCCATTCACCCATTTGCACCTTTTGTCGCATTGATACTTGCTGTGAGCCTGGAAGAACTGATGGTGACTGTCCCCACCCACCAGGAGAAACCTCATGGTCCTGTCGATCTCAGGTGTCGTCCTTCTCGGCATCATCGCCTTCCTGTTCTTCAAGAAGGACGGGATGAAGCTGACGCACGCGTTCGTGTGTTCGCTCTTCGGCTTCTTCCTCGCCGGCTCCGCCATCGCGCCGAGCATCACGGCGAGCACGGCGAGCCTCGCCAGTCTGCTCGGCGGGATCAAGCTCTAGGGCGCCCACGACACAGGAACACCAGCCACACCCGAATCACCCGTCAGCACCACATCTCCAGGAGACGCCCGTGGCCCGGCGCCCACTTCCCCGCATCCTCAGCAGCGGCACGACGTCGCTGGCCCGGGGCCGCGACCTCGCTCGCACGGCCGCCGACAGCGCCACGGACGTCCTCCATCCGCTCCTCACCATCGGGCGCGGCCTGCGCGTCCTGGCTTCCGCCGGGCGGCGCACGTGGTCGCAGACCCCCAAGGACAAGCGCGGTACCGCGCTGTTCCTGGCGGCCGCCTGCGTCCTCGTGGTCGCGCTGGTCCCCTACGGCCCCCTCCTCGCCCTGATCACCCTCATGGCGGCGGCGGCCTGGCAGGGGCGCGACCGCACCCCGGTGAAGACCGGGCCCGGCGATGCCGAGACCGAACGGCTCGGTTCCCTCTACGAAGCCCTCGTGCCGTACTTCTCCATCCCGGAGGACCCCAACCCGCTCTTCGCCCACGGCGGCGAGTGGGACAAGGCCTTCAGCGGCTACGAGTTCGACGAGGCGGGCCGCATCACCCGCCTCCGCATCCGCTACCCGGCCTACTTCACCGACGGCGAGGCCGCCGCACGGGCCCGGATCGAGGCACTGCTGCACGCCAAGTCCGGGCGCGGACGCGAATACCTCTTCGACTGGGACGAGGAGGGCAACCAGCTCGACCTGAGCGTGCTGGCGGCGCTGCCGACCGGCATCGCCGCCCAGCCGTTCGTGACCTCGCCCGGTGAGACCGTCCTCGGCTTCACCGACGCGGGCAGCGTGCAGCGCACCCTCCCCGTACGCGACGGGGGCGACGAGCCCCGCGACGTCCCGCCGGTCGTCTGGCGCACCGGCCCCCGCTCCACCGAACCCCACCTGCTCGCCGTCGGCCAGCCCGGCGCGGGCACCTCCAGCCTGCTGCGCTCGATCGCCCTCCAGGCCCTGCGGCACGGCGGCGACGTACTGATCGTGGAGGGCGGCGGCAGCGGCGAGTACTCCTGCCTGTCCGGTCGGGCCGGCGTCCTCGCCGTGGAGTGCGGGCCGACCGGAGCCCTCGCCGTCCTGGAGTGGGCCGCGCAGGAGACCGAACGCCGGCTGGTCGCCACCCACCGGGCCCGCGAGGCCGGCCGCCCGGCCCCGGAGGACACCCGGCGCCCGCTGTGGATCCTGCTCGACCGGCCCAGCGTGCTCGCGCACCTGGCCGCCGCCGACGGCCGGCCCGACCCGCTCGCCCAGCTCCAGGTGCCGCTGCGGCACGGCCGCGCCGCGCACATCACGGTGGTGGTCGCCGAACAGTTCGACCACCTGGAGCTGCTGAACGACGCCGTCTGGCAGCACACCCGGGCCCGCGTCGTCCTCGGACCGGCCTCCATCCAGCAGATCACCGACGTGCTCGGCCTCCCGCCGCACACCACGCCGACGGCCCAGGTGCCCCCGGGCCGCGGGTACGCCCGGCTCGGCACGGGTCCGGTGCACCGGCTCCAGGTTCCGGCCACCCCGGACCCGTACGACGACGCGACCCACCCGGCGCAGCGGCAGGCGGTGCTGGAGCTGCTTCCCGAGCGGGGACCGGCGGGTCCGGGCGGCGACGCGGCCCCCGGGGACGGCGAGGGTCCCGTCACGCTGACGAAGCCGCTCCCCGGGCAGCCCGAGGCCCCGGAGCCGGCGTCCTCGTTCGACGCCTCGGAGATCCCGGAAGTACGCGCCGAGGCCCCCTGACCGGGCGGGGCGGAGCGGCTCGGCCGCTCCGCTCCCCGGCCGCGCCGGGCTCCCCCTGCTACGCCACGAACGTCCGGGGCGGCTCCGCACCGCTGCCGCCCGCGCCCGTGCCGACCAGCCGGGCCGCCGCCGCCAGCCGGGCGGCGGCCTCCTCGGCCACCGGGCCGCCCACGGTGAACGGCAGGCGCACGTAGCCCTCGAAGGCTCCGTCCACCCCGAAGCGGGGCCCCGACGGGACCCGTACGCCGACCCGCTCCCCCACTTCCGCGAGCCGGGAGCCGGAGAGCCCGCCCGCCCGCGCCCACAGCGTCAGCCCGCCCTGCGGAACGGTGAACTCCCAGTCCGGCAGCTCCCGGCGCACGGCGGCGACCAGCGCGTCCCGGTTGTCGCGGGCCTGGTCGCGGCGGATCCCGACGGCCTCCTGCCAGCCCCCGGTCCGCATCAGCCAGTTCACCGCGAGCTGCTCCAGCACCGGGGTGCCCAGGTCGGCGTAGGCGCGCGCGGCGACCAGGCTCCGGATCACGTCGGGGGCCGCGCGGACCCAGCCGATCCGCATGCCCGCCCAGAAGGCCTTGCTCGCGGACCCGACGGTCACCACCGTGCTGCCGCCCGGGTCGAACGAGCAGACCGGACGGGGCATGGCGAGGTCCGGATCCAGCTGGAGCTCGATCATGGTCTCGTCGGCGATCAGGACGGTGCCCGCCGACCGGGCGGCCTCCACCATCGCGCGGCGCTGGTCGTCGGAGGCCAGGGCCCCGGTCGGGTTGTGGAAGTCCGCGACGACGTAGGCCAGCCGCGGGGCCGAGTCGCGCAGCACCTGGCGCCACACGTCCATGTCCCAGCCGGTGAGCCCGCCGGCCATCGCCACGGGCACGAGGCGGGCCCCGGCGGCGCGCATGAGCTGGAGGATGTTGGCGTAGGACGGGGACTCGACGGCGATCCGCTCCCCGCGCCCCGCGAAGAGGCTGCAGATGGCGTCGATGGCGCCCATCGCCCCGGTGGTGACCATGATCTGCTCGGGCATGGTGGGGATGCCCTGCTCGGTGTACCGGTCGGCGAGCATCCGGCGCAGCGCGGGCAGCCCCGCCGGGTAGTCGCCGTGGGTGTGGGCGTACGGCGGGAGTTCTTCGAGCGCGCCCTGCACGGCCTTGGTCAGCCACGGCTCGGGGGCCGGCAGCGCGGCGCAGCCGAGGTCGATCATCGAGCCGAGCGACTCGGGCGGCAGCGGCTCCAGACCGCGGGCCGGCAAGGGGTTCCCGGCGGGTACGGACGTCCAGCTGCCGGAGCCGCGCCGGGACTCCAGGAACCCCTCCCCGCGCAGGGCCTCGTACGCGGCGGCGACGGTGGTGCGGCTCAGGGAGAGGGCGCCGGCCAGCTCGCGCTCGGCGGGCAGCCGGGCCGCGACCGGGATCCGGCCCTCCAGGAGGAGCAGCCTGACCCCGTCGGCCAGGGTGCGGTACGCGGGCGGCTTGCGGGTGCCGGGGACCGCGGTCCGCTCCTGCTGGGAGGTGATGAGGCGGGCCAGCTGGGCGGCGCCGACCGCCGAGGTCCATTCGGCCATTGCGTCCGGTCCACCTTCGTCGGATTGGCCTGGGCCGCGGGGCCGCGGACCGGGATTGGATTGCCTGCTGCCGGCCCAGGGTGTCACGCGCCGGTCCACTCGTGCCAGGGCGGGGCCGCGCGGGGCCTCCCCGGAGCCTCGCCGGCGCCTCCCCGGGGCCGCGCGCCCGGCGCGGCCGGGGCCGCCGGTCCGGCCCTTCCCGTCCCGCGGCCCGGCCGCTCCCGCCCCGCGGGCGCGAGGGGGCATACTGCCGCCGTGACGCACGTACGCCTTCGCCACCCGTATCTGGACCACCCCGCTCCGATTCCCTTCGCGCACCGGGGAGGGGCCGCCGACGGGCTGGAGAACACCGCCGCCGCCTTCCGCCGGGCCGCCGCCGCCGGCTACCGGTACTTCGAGACCGACGTGCACGCCACGGCCGACGGCAAGCTCGTCGCCTTCCACGACTCCACGCTGGACCGGGTGACCGACCGCCGGGGGCGGATCGCCGAGCTGCCCTGGGAGCGGGTCCGCGAGGCCCGGGTGGCCGGCTCCGAGCCGCTGCCGCTCTTCGAGGAACTGCTGGAGGAGTTTCCGGACGCCCGGTGGAACATCGACGTCAAGGCGGAGTCGGCGCTGATCCCGCTGGTCGACCTGATCGCGCGGGCCGGGCTCTGGAACCGGGTCTGCGTGGGGTCCTTCTCCGAGGGCCGCGTCGCCCGGGCGCAGCGGATCGCCGGCCCCCGGCTGGCGACCTCGTACGGCGTCCGCGGGATCGTCGGCCTGCGCCTGCGCTCGTACGCGATCCCGGCGGCGCTGCGCGTCGGGGCGGTGGCGGCGCAGGTTCCGGAGACCCAGGCGGGCGTCCGCGTCGTCGACCGGCGCTTCGTGCGCACCGCGCACGAGCGGGGGCTCCAGGTGCACGTGTGGACCGTGAACGAACCGCAACGCATGGAGGCGCTCCTGGACCTGGGCGTCGATGGCATCATGACCGACCGGATCGACATCTTGCGCACGGTGCTGGACCGGCGCGGGGCCTGGGCCTGAGCGCCTTCCGGCCGCGCGCGGGCCCCGGCGGGCCGCAGCGGTACGGGATCAGCGAGGGGGCACCGGATGAGTGCGCGGACGACGGACACGACGGAGCCCGGGCCGGAGGACGGCGGGGCGCGGGCGACGCCCGACGCCGCCGCCCGCAAGCGCGAACAGCACGGCTGGTACTTCTACGACTTCGCCTGCTCGGTCTACTCGACGAGCGTGCTCACGGTGTTCCTCGGCCCCTACCTGACGGCCGTCACCAAGGCCGCCGCGGACGCCGAGGGGTACGTACACCCGCTGGGGATCCCGGTCCGCGCCGGGTCCTTCTTCGCGTACTCCGTGTCCCTGTCGGTGATCGTGGCCGTCCTGGTCATGCCCCTGGCGGGCGCGGTCGCGGACCGCACCGGCCGCAAGAAGCCGCTGCTCGCGGTCGCCGCGTACACCGGGGCCGCCGCGACCGCGGGCATGTTCTTCCTCGACGGCGACCGCTACCTGCTGGGCGGGCTGCTGCTGATCGTCGCGAACGCCTCGCTGGCCGTGTCGATGGTCCTGTACAACGCGTTCCTGCCGCAGATCGCCACGCCCGACGAGCGGGACACCGTCTCCTCCCGCGGATGGGCCTTCGGGTACACCTCGGGCGCGCTCGTGCTCGTCCTGAACCTGGTGCTCTACCAGGGCCACGACGCGTTCGGCCTCTCGGAGGGCACGGCGGTACGGATCTGCCTGGCCTCGGCGGGCGTGTGGTGGGGGGCCTTCGCGCTCATCCCGCTGCGGCGGCTGCGCGACCGGGCGGTGGTCCGCGAGGCGGGGGCGGGCCCGGCGGTCAGCGGCTGGAAGCAGCTCGTCGCGACCCTGAAGGACATGCGGCGCTATCCGCTGACCCTGTCGTTCCTGCTGGCGTACCTGATCTACAACGACGGGGTGCAGACGGTCATCTCCCAGGCCTCCGTCTACGGCTCGGAGGAACTGGAGCTGGACCAGTCCACGCTGATCGTGGCGGTCCTGCTGGTGCAGGTCCTGGCGGTGGCGGGCGCACTGGGCATGGGCCGGCTGGCCCGGGTCTACGGCGCCAAGCGGACGATCATGGCCTCGCTGGTCGCGTGGGCGGTGACCCTGGCGGCCGGATACTTCCTTCCGGCCCGCACGCCGGTGTGGTTCTTCGCGCTCGCCGCGATGATCGGCCTGGTCCTGGGCGGCAGCCAGGCGCTGTCCCGCTCCCTGTTCTCCCACCTGGTGCCGGCGGGGAAGGAGGCCGAGTACTTCTCCGCGTACGAGGTGAGCGACCGGGGGGTGAGCTGGGTGGGACCGCTGGTGTTCGGCCTCACGTACCAGGTGACGGGCAGCTACCGGGACGCGATCATCTCGTTGGTGGTCTTCTTCGCACTGGGTTTCGTGCTCCTGGCGCGAGTGCCGGTGCGGCGCGCGGTGGAGGCGGCAGGCAATCCTGTACCCGCACGCATCTGAGAACGCCCCGCGCACACTGCCGACCCGCATCCACGAACGAATTCCGAACGAATTTAGACGTTGAAGCAAAGGGCCGGTAGTGTACGCCTTTGGCCTGCCAGGCGGACCGTTACTGCGCGCTCGAAAAGAGGCGACGTTGGGTGACATCTGCTGCCAGATGTGACAAAACGGGCACTGGTGGGTACAACAAGGGGCGGTACGACGGGCGACGCATCACCCGGAGCGGGAATCTATACCGCCGGCCGGACGTTGACCGGATGACGACGACAGCGACACCTGTCCTGTGGGCGACAAGCCCGGGAGGCACGATTCATGAGTGAGCGAGCTCTCCGCGGTACGCGCCTCGTGGTTACCAGCTACGAGACGGACCGCGGCATCGATCTGGCCCCGCGCCAGGCGGTGGAGTACGCATGCCAGAACGGACATCGATTTGAGATGCCGTTCTCGGTTGAGGCAGACATTCCGCCGGAGTGGGAGTGCAAGGCGTGCGGCGCCATGGCACTCCTGGTGGACGGGGACGGGCCCGAAGAGAAGAAGGGCAAGCCTGCGCGAACGCACTGGGACATGCTCATGGAGCGACGCACCCGCGAGGAGCTGGAGGAAGTGCTTGCCGAACGGCTTGCGGTCCTCCGTTCCGGCGCCATGAACATTGCCGTGCATCCGCGGGACAGCCGCAAGTCCGCCTGACAGCCGGACGACAGCACGACAAAAAGCCGAGGGGCCCCGCCACACAGTGTGGCGGGGCCCCTCGGCTTTTCTCGCGTGCGGCATTCGGGGCGGCCGGGCTCACAGGCCGGCCGGGACCTCCGGGGAAACGGACCACCGGCCGCGGTCCGGTTACTCCGGGGCGCCGCGGGCACGGACCGGTGGCCCGGCGCTGCGCGCACGGGCCACCGTGGTCGTCTGTTCGTCTGGCCGTCCGGCCTGCGGGTCCTACGGGGCGAGCGGCGGGCGGTACGAGGTGCCGGGGCCGTGGTGGCCCGGGCCCTGGTGGTCCGGAGCCGGCCGGTCCTCGCGGATGACCTCGCCCTGGACGACCTTGCCGTCCGGCTGGTGGATGCGGGCCTGCTGGAAGGCGTCGCCGAAACTGCCCGCGGGAGCGGAGGCCACCTTGCGCTCCAGCGAACGGGCCGCACGCCGGCCGATCCACGCCCGGACGGGCGGGAGCAGCAGGACCAGGCCCGCCGCGTCGGAGATCAGGCCCGGCATCATCAGCAGCAGGCCGGCCAGCATGGTGAGGCCGTTGCCCCGGCCGGGGCGCTGCGGGGTGGGCTGCACGCCCTGCTGAGCCTGCTGGAAGGTCTCCGCCAGGTTCTTGAAGGCACGCCGCCCGGCCCGCTTGATGACCATCGCGCCCAGGACCATGCCGCCCGCCAGCAGAGCGGCGACGGCCAGCCCGCCGGCCGCGCCCGCGACCAGGGTGAGCAGCCAGATCTCCAGGATCATCCAGGCGGCGATGGCAAGGGGAGCGAAGGTACGGGCGGGCGAGCGCCGCCGGGGGGCCGTCGAAGTGGGAACGCCGGTCGTCATACCTCCAGTGTGCCTGGGCCGGAGTAAAAGCGGCCTCAGTCGGAGGTACCGGACATCCCCTAGGGGGTGCCCGGGGTGCGAGGTCGGGGTCCGGCGCGCGGCTCCGGCGCCCCGGCCGCTCAGTCCCGGCCGGAGACCGTGCCGGACGCCCCGTCGGCGTACGGGCCGTCGGCGTCCGGGCCGGAGCCCGTGCCCGCCGCGGGGCCCGTGCCGGACGGGGAGCCCGTACCGGACGGGGCGCCGGGGGCGGGCGCCGCGCCCGGGGCCTGCGGCTTGCCGGGCAGGAGCTTGGCCGCTTGCGCCTTGATGCCCCACTGGGTGACCCGCCACAGGGCCTCGACCAGGATGTCCTTGCTCATCTTGCTGTCGCCGAACTCGCGCTCGACGAACGTGATGGGGACCTCCACCACGCGGAAGCCCTTCTGCACGGCCCGGCGCGCCAGGTCGACCTGGAAGCAGTAGCCCGCGGACGCCACCTGGTCCAGGCCCAGCCCCTCCAGGGTCTCCCGGCGGAACGCCCGGTAGCCGCCGGTCACATCGCGCATCGGCAGGTTCAGCATCAGCCGCGAGTACGTCGAACCGCCGCGCGAGAGGAACTCCCGGCTCTTTGGCCAGTTCACGACCCGCCCGCCCGGCACCCAGCGGGAGCCCAGGACCAGGTCGGCCCCGGCCAGCGCGGTCAGCAGGCGGGGCAGCTCCTCGGGCTGGTGGGAGCCGTCGGCGTCCATTTCGACGATCACCCCGTAGCCCTGCTCCAGGGCCCAGAGGAAGCCCGCCAGGTAGGCGGCGCCCAGCCCCTCCTTGCCCTTGCGGTGCAGCACGTGGACGTGGTCGTCGCCGGCCACCAGCTCGTCGGCGAGCTTGCCGGTGCCGTCCGGGCTGTTGTCGTCCGCGACGAGGATGTGCGCCTCGGGCACGGCCGCGCGCACGCGCCCGACGATCAGCCCGATGTTCTCCGCCTCGTTGTAGGTCGGAATGATCACCAAGGCCGTACCGAGCGGTCCGTGGGTCCGCTGTCCGCCGTCGCTCACTGAGTCCCCTTTTGTGCTGGTGCACGTCCTGTACGTCGTGTCGCAGAGGATGACTTTAGAACAGTGGCCGGGGCCCGCGGTCCTTCGGGCCGGTCAGACTCCCGCTGGCTGCGGGCCGCCGTGACCGTTGTCTACTGGACCGCCGGGCCCCGACCCGGGGCCACCCGCCGCCCGGCGAAACCTTCCCTCGCCCCCGAGGCGCGGGCGCGCTGCGCAGACGGATCCGTCCGGCACGGACATCCTGTGGTGGACCCGGCCGAACCTATCCGGGTCGGGCCGCCCGTACCGAACCGAGGCCGACCGGATCACCCCTGTGGGCGTACGAATGCCTCCCGCCCGCCGACCACGGTGGCGAGACACACCGGCAGCGCGGCGCCGGGACTCAGGTCGGGCAGCCCGGGGGTGCCCGAACGCGGGTCGGTGGACCAGCGGGCGACCCGGTCGTCCGGGGCCTGGACGACCAGTTCCGCGGTCTCCCAGACCGCGTAGTCGGCCGGCGCCCCCGGAACCAGGACGCCCGCGTCGTCGCGGCCCAGCGCCCGCCAGCCGCCCCGGGTGTGGGCGGTGAAGGCCGCCCGCACGGAGATCCGGTGCTCGGGCGTCCGGTGGAAGGCGGCCGCGCGGACCGTCCCCCAGGGGTCGAGCGGGGTCACCGGCGCGTCCGAGCCGAACGCCAGTGGGACGCCCGCCTTGAGCATGGCCGCGTACGGGTTGAGGGTGCGGGCCCGCTCGGCCCCCAGGCGGTCGGCGTACATGCCGTCCGCGCCGCCCCAGGCCGCGTCGAAGGCCGGCTGCACGGAGGCGGTGAGCCCCAGCTCCGCGAAGGCGGCGATCGTGGCCGGGGTCATCATCTCGGCGTGCTCGACCCGGTGCCTGGCGGCCCGCACGCGGGCCAGGCCGACCCTCTCGGCGGCCGCGCGGACGCCCTCGACGACGGCGGTGAGCGCGGCGTCGCCGATGGCGTGGAAACCGGCCTGCAGGCCCGCCTCGGTGCAGGCGGCCACGTGCTCGGCCACGGCGCGCGCGTCCAGATAGCCGGTGCCGGTGTGCGAGGCGTCGGCGTACGGGGCGTGCAGGCAGGCCGTGTGCGAGCCGAGGGCGCCGTCCACGAAGAGGTCCCCGGCCGCTCCGACGGCCCCGAGCTCCTTCGCCCGGCCGAGGTCCCGGTCGGCCCAGTACCCGAAGACCCGGGGCCCGGGACGCCCGGCGGCCAGGGTCAGCAGCTCGGTGAAGTCCTCGGCCGAGGAGATGTCGGGGCCGCCGCACTCGTGCACGGAGCCGATCCCGAGGGAGGCCGCCCGGTCCAGGGCGGCCCGCTGCGCCTCGGCGCGCTGGGCGGGGGTGACGGCGTCCAGTGCGGCCGCGCGGACGGCGTGGTGGGCGTCCCGGGTCAGCGGCTCGTCCCCGCGGGCGGCGACGCCGGGCACGAGGTCGAGCAGGGCCGTGGTGACCACGGCGGAGTGCACGTCGATGCGGCTCAGGTACAGCGGGCGGCCGCCCGCGGCCTCGTCGAGCTCGGCACGCCGGGGCGCGCGCCGCTCGGGCCAGCGGGCCGCGTCCCAGCCGTGCCCGAGCAGCACCCGGTCGGCGGGGCGGCTCGCGGCGTACGCCCGTACGAGCTCCAGCGCGGCGGGCAGCGAGCGGGCCCCGGTCAGGTCCAGGCCGGTCAGGGCCAGGCCGGCGGAGGTGGTGTGGACGTGGGCGTCGGTGAAGGCGGGCGTGACGAGCGCCCCGCCGAGGTCGACGACCTCGTCCACGCCCTGCGCGAAGGCATCGGCCGCGCCCTCGGAGCCGACCCAGGCGATGTGGCCGCGCTCGACCACCATCGCGGTGGCGAACGGGTCGGCGGGGCTGTGTACCTCGCCCCCGCGCAGGAGGACGGTCCTTGTCGGTGCTCCGGCGGCGGCATCGGCGGCGTCGGCGGAGTGGGCGGTGCGGTCAGTCATGGGGCCCAGTCTCCCGCGCCCCCGGCCCCGGCCCGACCGCCGGGTCCCCCTAGACGCGGGGCGGGCGGGCCTCGTACGGGGTCGAGAGGACCACCGTCGTGCGGGTCGAGACGTGCGCGAGGGCGCGCAGGCGGCCCAGCAGGTCCTCCAGCTCCAGGGGGGTCGCCACCCGGACCTTGAGGATGTAGTTCTCGTCGCCCGCCACGCTGTGGCAGGCCTCGATCTCGGGGACCCCGGCCAGCCGGTCGGCGATGTCGTCCGGCGCGCTGGGGTCGAACGGCTTGACCGAGATGAACGCCGTCAGCGGCAGGCCGACGGCCTCGGGGTCGACGACGGCGGCGTAGCCGCGGATCACCCCGCGCTGCTCCAGTCGGCGTACTCGCTGGTGGACCGCCGACGTGGACAGTCCGGTGGCCTTGCCCAGATCCGTGTAGCTCATCCGCCCGTCCCGCACGAGCAGATCAACGATCTGGCGGTCCAGCTCCTCCATTGCGCTCATAGCCGCTCAACTTAAGGCCCAGGAGTGCTCCAGGCACAGTGCTGTCCGCCCACTGGAGGCATCTGCGGCGGGCATGTGACCAAGGCCACAAGCCGATGCGCGCGTACGGCGGACGGAAGTGGTTACTCGTGCCGCGCGACGGGAAGTGCTTGCTGTGGCCGCGGCCGTAGAAACCTGCCCGCCCGGCCCACCCAAGGGGGAGTACATCCATGCTGAACACCAAGCGCGCCGGTCGCACCGCACCGGAGCCCCTGGAGCTTCTCGATTCCGGGGACGACCCGTACCCGGAATACGGGGAGGACGGCGAGGGCTTCGACGTCCACCACGCGATCTGCCCGGACTGCGGACAGTCGATCGCCCTGTTCGCGGGCGAGGAGCGGCTTCCGCAGCACGCCCTCTGCCTGACCCCGTGGAACCCGTTCGGGCTCACGGTGTGCGCCGGCACCGGGCGGCCCGCCTCCGACGCGCTGCCGACCGTGGGCGTGCTGCGGCCGGACGAGGCCCCGGAGCTGGAGCCGATCGTGCACCTGACCCTGCCCCAGGGGCTGGACTGGCGGACCCAGCCGTTCTCCCACGTCGGCGGGCCGGGCTCGCGTCCGGTGCGGATGGTGAGCCCCGTTCTGCCCCAGACCCGGCAGCAGCACGCGCAGGCGGCCTGACGCCGGCGCCGGAAACCCGGCGCCGGCCGGCCCGCGGTCCTACCAGTACGCACCCCGGACCATGGCGTCCAGACTGGCGCGGTGGAGGATCAGGTTGTCGGGATCGGCCGGGATCGCGACCTCGCCGAAGTGCGCCTGCCGGTAGGCGATGCGCAGCATCACGATGCCGTGCCGCAGGGCCGCGTAGAGCGTGTGGAACTCCATGTCCCGGGGAGCGTGCCCGGTGAGTTCGGCGTACCGGCGCTCGATGTCCTCGCGCCGCAGGAAGTCGGGCAGGCCCGGCTGACCGAAGCCGACCGTGAGGTCCTGGAAGAACCGGTGGAGGTACACCGTCCAGCCGAGGTCGACCTCGCGCGGGGCGTACGCCGCCATCTCCCAGTCGAGGACGGCCACCGGGGTGAACCCGTCGTAGACGACGTTCCCGATGCGGGCGTCGCCCCAGTTGAGGACGGCGGGGCCCTCCTCCGCGGGCCACAGCTCCTCCAGGCGCGCGAACGCCCGCTCGATCAGCGGGGACGGGGCCAGTCCGCCCACCACCCAGGCGTAGTAGGCGCGTTGGCCGTCGACGTGCCGGCGCAGCGGACTCCCTTCGCCCTCCGGGAGGAGGAACGCGGCCTCCGCGGCCGGGAACTGGTCGTGCAGGCGCGCCAGCAGCGCGACGCTCGCCTCCTGGAGTCCGGCGCGCTCGGCGTCGGTGGCGGCGTGCAGCCAGTTCCCCTCGTAGGTGTAGGGCATGACGTCGGGCGGGACGCGGCCCTCCGCCCGGGCCATGACGAAGAACGGCGCCCCGAGCGGCCCCGGGTCCTCCTCCAGCCACTGCACGCGCGGCACGGGCAGGTCGGTGTGCGCGGCGACCAGGCTCATCACGCGGTGCTGACGCGGCATGTCGTACGTGGGGAACACGGTGTAGGCGGCCGGATCGGCGGCGAGCCGCAGCGCGCAGGCGCGGAGCGGGGTGTCCGGGTGCTCTATGTCGAAGAGCAGGGTCTCGCTGGACATGCCGTTCGACCCGGGGACGGACGGGTTGGTGACCCGCGCGCCCGGGAGCCGGGTGTCCAGCCAGGCGGCGAGCCGCCGTCCGAGCTCCTCGGGCTCCCGGGTGGAGGTGCGCGGACGTGGTGCGGTGGCCATGGTTACCCCTCTCTTCGTGCTTCCTGTTCGGCTGGGTGGGCAGGGGGCTGCGGGACTGCTGGGCTCTACGGGGCTACGGGGCTACGGGGCTACGGAGGAGTAGTCGGTGAAGCCGCTCGGGTCGTGGCGGCCGAAGCTGCCGTGTTCGAAGATGCCGTGACCCACCTGGCCGTCGAGGGTGAAGCGGGCCGAGTGGTCCGTGACCCCGAACGCGGCCGTGGGGTGCGCCGCAGGATCGGAGAGGTCGTAGCGGCGGCGGTCCGTCCAGCCCCGGCCCTGCCAGGTGCCGTGCTGCCAGTCGGCGGCGGGCGGGTAGCCGGCGCCGACGGCGAGCGGGCTGGAGTTCAGGATCTCCACGCCGAGTTCGAGGGGCTTGCGCGAGGGGTCGGCGAGGTGGACGACCGCGCTCTGTGGGTGTCGGCTGCCGGGGCGGTAGCGGATCTCGGTCTGCGGCCAGCCGAGTTGGACGTCGTTCCGGCCGCTCCCTTCGGGGAAGACCTGTACGGCCTCGTTGAGGGTGCGGTGGCCGTCCGCGTCCTCCTGGGCGATGACCATGAGGAAGCGGTCTTCGAAGCGGACGGGTATCCAGAGCCAGTGGAACCCTTCCGGGCGGTGCTCCTCGGCCGCCCGGCCTCCGTCCTCGCCGGGGATCGGCCGTACGCCCCAACTGCGGTCTCGGGTACCGGTCCACTCCCCCGGCGCGAGGACGAGTTCCTCCCCGTTCGCGCGGACGGTGCCGGTGACGCTCCCGGCCTGGACGAACCGGCGGCCTTCGAGCATGAGGCGGTCGCCGCGCCGCTGGACGTGGTGGGGCTCCCACACCGCTGGGAACCCGGCGGTCCAGGTGACGTCGTACGAGAGTCCCAGGGGGTCGTCCGGGTCGGCGGCGCAGCGGAGGGTGAGCTGCTTGAGCGGTACGTCGACGGTGATGGACAGCGGGCCGACGGAGAGGTTCATCCGGTCGTCGGTGAGCGCGTCGGAGGCCCGGACGGCGAGGAGTTCGTCGCCGGTGCGCAGGGTGGCGTAGGCGTCGATGACGCCGGCGTTGGGGTAGACGCCGAGACCGAGGATGAGGACGGCGCGGCCGGCGTGGTCGAAGACGTGGAAGATGCAGCGGTCGTAGGCGTTGCGGTCGCCGCTGACGAGGTGCTTCATCGACAGGGGGGCCTGGTGGATGGGGTATTCGTCGAGTGCGACGGGCCGGTCGGCGGGCATGGCGGACCTCCTGGACACGGTGACGGTGACGGTGACGGTGACTGCGGCGCCGGTGACTTCGGGTGGCTTCGGTGGTGGCGGCTTCGGTGGCGCACCGGGCGGGCGGATATGACGGTACGTCAGAAACTGTGCGAGGGGCCAGACTTCTGGCACGAAGTGGCGCGGCGGCACGATGTGGCGGGGGGGGGTGCCGGGGGCGGTACTCGCGTCGGGCCGGAGCGCGAGGTGGTGGGGGTTTCCCGTCAGTCTCATCGTCTCTCCGGGTCGGGCCGTCCCCTCAAGGGCGCTCCCTGCGGTCGCGT
>NZ_JBVJGW010000055.1:0-20149 GCF_055587105.1 Streptomyces sp. NPDC048461
CGGCGGGATAGTGCTTCATCCCCACAGGGACTCCGTTCTCCTGGACCATCAAGATCCAAGTCTCTCCGGTGTCCAAAATCCGGGGTCAGGGCCCGACAGGCTGCCGGGGTGGTGACTTGGTGTGGCGGGCGGATGTCAGCGGACGGTTCGGTCCGGGGCCGCCTCGGCGGGGAATGAGTCGGCCGGGCGGGGAGTGGTCTGTCCGAGGATGGTGGTGGGCAGCCACTGGATCGTGACGGGGTTCCTCGGGAAGGCGGTGCGCAGTTGTTCCTGCAGTGTCCCGGTGTCGGGTTTGTCTTCTACGGTGAGGGTGACGGTGAGGGCGGTTCCGGTCTGGGAGACGGTGAGGAGGTGCTGGCCGGGGTGGGTCTCGGTCCAGGCGGCGATGGTTGTCCGGGCTGTCTTCTCGGTTTCTTTCGGGCTGTCGGCCACGGCGTTGGGGGTGGTGCGGTGTGTCCAGGCGAGGCTGACGGGCGGGTGGGCGGTGAAGTGGGTGGCGATGGCCGCTTCGAGGTCGCGGGCCTGGTGCGGGGGGCGGTCGCCGGAGGTGGAGACGAGGGTGGCGTCGTTGTAGGCGAGGCCGTCGAGGGCGAGGGACTGCTCGGCGAGCCAGTGTTCGACGACCGGCTGGGCCTGCTCGATGGTCAGGGCCGGGCGGGCGGGGGTTCGGGAGGTTCCGTCGGTGGAGGGGGTCCAGCGCAGGTCCACGGTGGTGGCGTGGCCGAGGGTCTTGCCGAGGTCTTCCGTGAGGGCCTGCAGGGGCGGCGCCGCCTTACCGGTGATGCCGACCTGGACCTTGGAGCCGACCAGGGTCACGCGGTTGAGGTCGTCGTCCGGGCCGAGCCATCGGGTGATCGACTGGGTGGCGAGTTGCAGGGTGTGGGCCTGATCGGCGGAGTGGATGAACCGAGCGGTCAGCACCGTCGCGACGGCCAGTGTCGGGACGGTGATCAGGGCCAGGGTCAGCACGAGCCTGGCCGGGTTGGCCCGCAGCCGGGCGGCGGGCATGAAGCCGGTAAGGACGAACACGACGGCGGCGGCCAGGACGATCCCGAAGAGGTTCGCGGCGAAGAGCAGTACCGCGCCGCGGGCCAGTTCGGGCTGCCCGCGACCCATCAGAACACCGGCGGAGGACAGCGGCGGGACGAGGGCCACGGCCACCGCCACACCCGGCAGTGCCCCGGAGACCTCCTTGCGAACCGTGGCGTACGCCCCGGCCGCCAGGGCGACCAGCAGGTCACGGACATCCGGGCTGGAGCGGGCCAGCGCCTCGGCGGGCATCGTCGACCCGGCCGAGGGCATCAGGACCGTCATGGCCCACGCGGTGGCCATCGATTCGACCGTCGAGAGACCGACGACGGCCAGTCCGCCCATCAGGCGCGCGCCCCAGCCCATGACCAGGGAAGCGGCCACGCCCATGATCGGGGCCATCAGAGGTGCCATCATCATGGCGCCGATGACCACCGCCGTGGAGTCCTGCAACAATCCCACCGTCGCCACCACGACGGACAGGCACAGCAGCACGATGAAGCGCCGGAGCGCCTCCGCCGAGGGCCGCACCATCAGCGCGTCCAGCACGCTCCGCCGCTCCGCCGCGGACAGCCTCGGCCGCAGGCGGTGTTCGCGGTGCTCCCCGCCGGCCCGGCGAGCACCACCGGCAGCTGCGGCGGTGGCGTCAGGGGCGGTATCGGCCCCCCGGGGCTACGCTCTCGTCGCTCACGCGGGCGGTGTCGGTCATCCACTTCACCTCTCGCGTCGGGTGCGTCAGGCCCCGGCTCTGCACCAGAACCGCGCATGCCGCCGTGTCAGCCGGCACTGGGCCGGGAACTGTCGGCGTACCCGGCCGCAGGCAACAATGCGACAGTGTGGCCTGCCGGTCGCGCCCGGCGGGGAGGCCGCTTTCGGTCGACGGCCTGTCCGGTGAGAAGAACTGGCAGGCCAAGCCCCTACAGCAGCTCGGTCCGGAAGGTATCCGAGGAGCGTTTTCCCACCTGATCGGGTGAGGGCCTCCCAAGCCGTGCACATATCTCACGGCGTAGGAGCCCATGTCCCTGACCACTCCACCTGGTACGGCGCGAGGAAGAGCTGATCACCTTCGATCATGTTTCCCCAGCGCCCTGCTGGAGGCCGACTGCACCGGGATTCGTCTGCGGCAGCGACCCGATGGCGCTGGGCGTGATCCGGGCGGCCCGCGAGCGGGGTCTGCGCGTCCCGGAGGACGTCTCGGTCGTCGGCTTCGACGACTCCCCCGCTGATCGCGTTCACCGACCCGCCGCTGACGACCGTACGGCAGCCGGTACGGGCGACGGCGGCAGGTCGGTGTGCGCTGCTGGAGGCGGTCGGCGGCACCGCCGTCCAGCGCGGCGAGTACGTCTCCCAGCTGGAGCTCATCGTCCGTAGCTCTGCCGCCCAGGAGCCCCCGGCAACACCCAGGGTCTCACGCAGGTGCCCGGTCCCAGCGCCTGGGATTTCCCCGCCAAGTGCGGTTTCCTGGTGCCCATGCTTCCCTCGGCTCAGCACACCCCGCTCACGCGCAGGGCCAGGTACGGTCGCCTCGCCCTGCGCGCGGCGGCGGCCGGGCTGGTGGCCGCCGGAATACTGGTGGTCAGCCTGCTCGGGGTCATCCGCGTCACCGTCCTGGAGTACGACTGGTACGACTCGGTACTGGAACGGCAGCGCGCCTACCACCGCGTCTACGACGAGGTGCTGGTGGACCCGCGACTCGCGGACATCCGGGGAGACCTGCTGGCCCGGCTCCCGGTCCCGCCCAACCAGATCTCCTCCAACCTCCGCCTGGCCCTCCCACCCGCCACCCTGCGCGGTATGACCGACACCCAAGTACGGGGAATCGTCGCCTATTTGAGGGGTGACGAGGAGGAGCTTCACTTCCTCATCGACCTCAAACCGGTCGCCAACAACCTCATCGGCCTCGCCGAGGTCTTCGCCGGGGACCTCATCGGTGACGTACCGACGGTCACCGCGGCCAACGCCCCCGCGCTGGTCGCCGGAGTGCAGCAGGCCCTCGACGACCTCGCCCAGGGGCGCAGCCCCGAAGGGCTCCCCACGCTCAAGGTCCCCCCGGACGCGATACCGGCCGTGGCCGACGCGATCCTCAAGCTGCTGCCCGCCGGCACGGACGCCGCCCGAGCGGAGCTGCGCCCGGCCGTGATGGCCGCGCTGGAAACCGGTGATGCGGTCCAACTGATCGGCCTGCTGGTACCTGACGCCTTCGGCGACGCGGTGGAGGGGGCGCGCGCCGGGCTGGCCGCCCAGAGCCAGGACCGGCCCTTCGACCTGCTGATCGACATCAGGGCCCAGGACACCACCGTCCATCTCGGCCCGCTGCCGCAGATCCGGACCCTGACGGCCCTGAGCGTCAACGGCACCCTGACGCTCGCCGTGGTGGCCGTCCTGTCGGGGATGCTGCTGCTGTGGCTGACCTCCTCCGCCCACCGCCTCGGCCGACTGCGCGCCCCGGGCTCGGCACTGGCCGCCGGCGGGCTGATCTCCATCGCCGGCTGCCTCCTCGTCCGGGCGGCCCTGCCCGAGCCGTTCCCCGCCGGGGAAGGAAACTGGGCACCCTCATTCCGCGCCCTCACCGCGGACCTCCAGGCCGAAGCCGTCGGGGACTTCTCCCGCCTGTGGCTACTGGCGGCGGCGGTGCCGCTGCTCGCGGGGGTCCTGCTGGTCACGGCCGCAGTCACGGCCAGGGCCAGGGCCCAGTCCGTACCCCGGGACGCGGCACGGGCGGAGCCCGCCCCGCTCTCACGTGCCCGTATGCACAACGCGGTGGCGGCGGTGTCCGTGGCGGCCGCCCTGGGACTGTCCGCCTTCCTGCCGGTCCCGACCGGCGGCCCCCCGGACCAGGACCAGCGCTGCAACGGATCCATCGAGCTCTGCGACCGCGGTTACGACCGGATCGCCTACCTCACCGCCCACAACGCCATGTCCTCGACCTCCGCCCACTTCATAGGCCCCCTCCAGGACCCGAACATCACCACACAGCTCGACCTCGGCGTCAGGGCTCTGATGCTGGACACCTACACCTGGGAGAGTGGGACCGAGATCGCCGCACGTCTCACAGCGGACGACGAGGGCGGTGCCGGCCGGCGGCGGATGCTGGAGTCGCTCATCGACCGGTACGCGCCCGCCCGCCCCGGCCTGTGGCTGTGCCACTCCCTCTGCCGGGCCGGGGCCGTCCCCCTGGTCGACACCCTCCGCGCGATCGGCGCGTGGATGCGCGCCAACCCGGACGAAGTGGTCACCTTCATCGTCCAGGACGCCATCACCGGCGAGCAGACGGTGGCCGCACTGGAAGAAGCTGGACTCGGCCCGCTCCTCGCCACCCCACCAAAGGACCCGGACGGCCCCTGGCCGACCTTGCGCGAGATGATCGCCGAGGACCGTCGGCTGATGGTCTTCGCCGAGCGCGCCGACGGCCCCGACCCGCGCTATCGGAACTTCTACCGCTACGCCATGGAGACCCCGTACTCGTACTCCGGCCCCCAGCTCATGAACTGCGTGGAGCACCGGGGCGGAACCGGCAAGCGGCTCTTCCTGATGAACAACTTCGTCACCGACTCCGGCGGCAGCCGGCCCGCCGCCGCCCGCGTCAACACCTCCTCCTTCATCCTGGACCGGGCCCGCCGCTGCCGTGCGGAGCGAGGCCGGCCGGTGAACTTCATCGCCGTGGACTACGTGACGATCGGCGACGCCCTGAACGCGGTCGACGCTCTCAACGCCGCACGCGGCGATGACCCGGAGGAGGAGAAGGCGGCGGCAGAGCAGGCACCCGAGACCACCGCCACAGCCACCGCGCCGTACGTGAGGTACTGGGCTCCCGGTAGCGGATCCGGTGGCCGGCAGGGGAGTTGGCCCTCCGTGGTACGGCGATGACGGGCTCACCGCCGAGCAACCGATGCTCGCCGAGGACCCACCGGCCGAGGCCGTGATCCGGAGCCGGATCGGCGCGAAGCGCGGATCCCGCGCCGTACGGCTTGGGGAATCTGACGATGCGGCTCCCCAGGCGCGAATGGGATGGCCGCCTCGACTGCGTGTATCCGCGCCATCCCCAAAGCAGGTGGGGCAGGCTCCCCACCGAGGTCACCCCGCCATCGTGGTGCGACGGGTGTCGTGGCAGGCGGCCCTGCCCGGTGAGGATGCCGGGCAGGCCGGCCTGGTTGGGCCCGCGGCCTGCCCGGCACACCTCGCCACTGCGGTGGCCGGGCTGATCGAGGCGATCGTCACGGCGGTCCGGGCAGGTGATGACGCCCGCATACGCGCCCTGCTGGCCGAGCTCGCACCGCGGGCCGACGTGGCGGCCCTGCTGTGGATGCCGCAACGCCTCTACGATGTACCGCCGCCGCCCTGACCCCCCTCAGTCCGATGCAGACACCGCCATCCGAGCCGTCGGGGCCATCCGCGTGCTGGGCGACCGTCGACTGCCGAGCCACTCCCTGTGAACGGGGCGACGCAGACCACGGTGTTAAATACGACCGCCACGACATCGTGGCGCGCCTTGAACCGCCGGAGGGGCGCGTCGGCCAGGATGGAGGTCCTTCCGGGCCGGTATCCGAGGGCGGAGGAACGGAGGACCCGTATTGATCACCACGGAACTCCAACGGCGCGAAGGCACAAACCTGGTCGGCGTGTGCGGGGAGCTCGACGCCGCCGCCGCGCCGGTTCTCCAGCAGGCCCTGTGGATCAGGTCACGGTGCAGGACCCCGACGTGATGATCGGCCTGCACGGTGTCACGTTCATGAATTCCACCGGCCGGCTGCTGCTTTTGGACCTGCACCGGCAGGCCGAGTGCCTGCGCCTGCGGATTCTCGTCGTCGGCTGGCAGTCCCAGCCCCAGTACCTGATGGCACACATCGCCGGGATGCCGGGGCGAGGCTCATCCGTGAGTGAGCGTTTCGCTCTGGCCGGACTTCGCCGCCTGATCGCGGCACGGGCCCAACGCGAGATCCTCTCGGGCTTTGAGGACGCCCGTACCCGGCTCTAGCGGGTGAGGCGGGGCCGGCGGGGAGAACCGGCCGCCGACGTGGGGCTTTCGCCACGAACGGATGCCGCGGTTGGTCGCGGCGTGTGGCGCAACAGGCGGGTCGGTGCCCGGCGGCTGCCCGCGCCCCATCAAGCGTGATCGAGATCGTCGACGAGGTCCAGGAGTCGCAGAGGCTGTTTCTGCCAGTTGCAGGCGAAGAACGCGATGCCGCGGCCGTGGACGAGGGCGGCGAGGTCGAGGAGGCGGTGCAGGCCGGTGACGTCGATGAACGTCAGGTGGCGCATGTCGCAGGCCACGACGGTGACCTGGTGGTCCAGGGCGATCCATACCCGTACGAAGGCCGGTCCGGTGTCCAGGTCCAGCTCTCCTGCCGGGGTGAGGTGCAAGGTCGGACCGTAGCGGCGGATCTTGACGTCGAAGACGCTCCGCATGCCGCTCACCTCGCCACCTCGGGCGGATTGATTGTTACCGGATCGGGCGGGCCGGGGATGGTGGTCCGTCTCGATGGTCACTCCTGCCCGAATCCGGCCGCAAGCCGACAGACCTCACAGCCGCCCGTGCGCCGCTCCCCGGGGATTTGGCGGTCGGCCGGCGTGTGGGCGGGGACGCGACAGGACCCGGCCAGGTGGCTACAGGCCCGGCAGGGTCCTGCGTGGGTGGAGCGTGACGATGTGGTCAGCGCTCGTCGTCGCGCATCTCGTCCTCGTCGCGCTCGTGGGTCGCGCGGGTCGTCTCGTCCTGGCGGCGCCGCTTGAGCTCCTCGGGACTCATCTCCCGGGCGCCCTCCTGGCCCGCGCCGGGGTGGACCGGGTCCTGCCCCTCGCGGCGCATGCGCTCCTACTCCTCGCGGCCCTTGCCCGGCTCCTGGCGCTTGTCCTGCATACCGCCCATGACTGCGACTCCTCTGCGATGCGTGGCTGAAGGATTCCTCCCCACCACGCTGACACACAAAGTGACATCAAATATCATTTGCGTCACCGGTGTAGTGGGTGGGTGATGCCGGGGCGCGGGCGGCGGCGTCAGCGCGCGGCCGGCCCGTCCACCACCGACGATGTGCCCGTACCCGTGTACGCCACCCGCCACCACCTTCAGGAGCCCCAGCATGCTGGAACGCACACTGCGCAAGGACCGCACCGAGGTCACCTTCATCCTTCCCGCCGACACCCCGCCGGGCCCGGTCAGCGTGGTCGGCGACTTCAACGGCTGGCAGCCCGGCATCCACACCCTCACGCCGCGCAAGGACGGCAAGCGCGCCGTCACCGTCGAACTGCCCGGCAAGAGCAGCCACTCGTTCCGCTACCTGGCCGCCGGGGACTACTGGTTCAACGACGACAGTGCCGGCGACCAGGACGGCCCCAACAGCCGCCTGCACACCTGATCCAGCCATCCCGTGCGGCCTGTGTCGGCGTACACGTGAACGTAGGTCGTACGCCGACGCCTGGCCATGGGCCGGGTCGCCGTGCTGCGGCCCCGCCTGGTCTCACGGGCGGAACGCCGGGAGGCGGCTGGAGTGTGGTGCCGGACGGGAGAGTGTGCGCCGCTCGGTGGTCGCTCAACCGGACAGGGCCGGAGGCCGTCGCGGGCCCGACCTGGGATTGAGCGGCACCGTGGCGAAGCACGAGGCCGGCTCGATGTCGACGAAGGCGACAGTCTCGGCTCCCGCCAAGGCCGTGCAACGGAAGGTGACCAAAGGGCCGGCTCGCGTACGCCTGAGCGACTCAGCCCCCGACAGTGACACATCGCGGTGCCCGCCACGGTTCCGATCCCGGGGCGGGAGAGTAGGCATGATCACCGGGGTACCGCAGCCGCGCCGACTGCGAAGAAGCCTCTACGGCGGCATCGACACCATGCGGGAACCCGCCGCATACTGGCTGTGAGGCCATCGGCGGCAGCCGCCGACAGCCCGGGAGGTGGCGCCGTGGACTGGTGGGTCTGGATCGTCATCGCTCTCGCGCTGCTGGCCGTGCTGGCAGGCTCGTTTCTCGCGGTCCAGGCGAGACGCCGCGGCGGCGGGGTCATCGTGGCGGGCAAACGCCCGCGCGGCGGTAAGGGCGCGGGCTCATGAGCGGCTACATACGGGCGAGTGAGATCGCCAAACTGCCCGTCGTAACCCTCGGCGGGGATGACGTCGCGCAGGTCAGGGACATCGTCTTCGACGCCGCGGGCGGCAGTGTCCGCTGCTTCACGCTGAGCGGGCGGGGGCTGCTCGCCGGCCCCCTCAAGCGCGACCTGCTGTGGAGCCGTGTCCATGCGCTCGGCCCGGACGCCGTCATGATCCGTGACGAGAACGCGCTCGCCGAGGACGACCAGGCGGCCAAGGACGCCAAGTCCTCCGGAGGAGATGTCCTCGGCGCCCGGATCATGACCGAGGGCGGCACCGACCTCGGCCGGATCGTCGACGTGATCATCGCGATGGGACGCAAGCCCGTCGTGGCCGGATACGAAGTCGAATCCTCTGCGCAAGGGCATCACCGGGTCCTGCTGCCGGTCATCAGGCCCGTCGCGGTCTCCGGCGAGATGGTCGTCGTCCCGGACACCGTCGCAGAATTCACCGCCGGAGACCTGTCCGGCTTCCCCGAAGCCTCACACGGCCTGAAGGTCCGACTCGAGCAGGAGAGCTGATGCTGTCCAGCCAGGCCACCGGCCGCCCCGTCATCTCGCTGGTCTCCGCCGAGACCCTCGCCACCGTGACCGGATACGCCATCGCCCCCGCTCCCGCCCGCATCGCGGCCCTGACACTCAAGTCCCACGGCGCCGGAAACCTGGTGACCTGGAACCACATCCATGCCTTCGGCCCCGACGCGGTCACCGTCCGCTCCCCGGACAAGCTCCAGGACGGCAAGGAAGCCCCCCAGCTCCTGGCCGGCCACCTCCAAGACCCCATCGGCAAACGGATCCTGACCGAGGCCGGACAGGACCTCGGCACACTCCAGGACATCGACTTCGACGAGACCACCGGCCACATCCACCGGCTCATCACCGCCGACCGGGAGATCCCGGGCGACCACCTCCTCGGCTCCGGCGACTACGCTGTCGTCGTCGCCGCACCCTAGGTGATGGGGTCAGCTCGGCATCGGCGAGCGGAGCAATCCCCACGGACGGCTGCCACGGCGCGCGATGCGGTGAGCCCTTCAGCAGGCCCTCGGCCTTCACGTACGGTGCGGCGGCGAGGGAGTCCAACTCCGTCTTCACACACTGATGTTGGATTCCCTCGCCCATGCGGGCAGCCGATGCCGCGCAGTCGATCGGTCAGGCGTGCAGGGTTCCGTCGAGGACGGTGACCGCGTGCCCGGTGAGATGGACGCGGTCACCGTTCATCCTGACCAGCCCGGTGCGCGCGGATACCTGTAGGCCGGTAAGCCCGTCGCGGCCGATCCGCGTCGCCCAGTAGGGGGCCAGTGCAGTGTGGGCGCTGCCGGTTACCGGATCCTCGGAGATGCCCTCGGCGGGTGAGAAGAAGCGGGAGACGAAATCGTACTCCAGGCCGGCACCGGGCGCCGGGGCGGTGATGATGACGCCGCGCAGATCCTCGCGGCGGGTCACGTCGGCCATCGCGTCGAGGTCGGGGGTCACGGCCCGGACGGTGGCCTCGTCGGGCAGGACGGTCAACAGATCGCGGAGCGCACCGGTGCGGAAGGTGGCCTCCGGTTTTACTCCCAGGGCCTCCGGCAGGCCTTCCGGTACTGGCACTGCGGTGCCGGGTGCGGCCGGGAAGTCGAGGGTGATGCTGCCGTCCTCCTGCGTGTGCGCGGCGAGGATGCCGCTGAACCGGCTGCGGAAGCGCAGTGCGCCGACAGCCCCTCGCTCCCGGCGCAGTGTGTGCGCCGTGGCCAATGTGGCATGGCCGCACAGGTTGATCTCGACGAGCGGGGTGAACCAGCGGATCTCCCAGTCGGCGCCGTCACCGACGGGGAGCTGCCGCGCGAAGGCGGTCTCCGAGTGGTTCAGTTCGGCAGCTACCCGCTGCATCCAGGCATCTTCGGGCCAGGCTTCGGCGTCGAGCAAGCATACGCCCGCAGGGTTGCCGGCGAAGGGACGGTCAGTGAAGGCGTCTACGACGTGGATACGCATTCGGCGAATGTATCGACGCCAATCACAGCTAAGAGGATGTCTCACGTGGCAAGTTTCGCGAGTCTCTTGTAGCAGGTCAGGGCTGCGGCGAGGCCGAGGAAGGCGAGGAAGTGGCTGCCTTTTCGTTCGTACCGGACGGTGAGGCGGCGGTAGCCGAAGAGCCAGGAGATCGACCGCTCGATCTTCCAGCGGTGCCGGCCGAGCCGTTCGCCGGACTCGATACCGGGACGGGCGATCCGCGCGATGAGGTTCCGGCTGCGGAGCCAGCGGAGGTGCTCCGCGGAGTAGTACGCCTTGTCCGCGCGGACCTTCACCGGCTTCCTACGACGTGGTCCGCGCCGGCAACGGACGGCGGGGATGCCGAGAATCAACGGCTTGAACGCCTGGCTGTCGTGCACGTTGACGCCGGACACCGCGACGGCCAGCGGCAGGCCCTGTGCATCGGACAGCACGTGCAGTTTGCTGCCCTTCTTGCCGCGATCGACCGGATTCGGCCCGGTCAGCGAGCCCCCCTTTTCGCCCGCACCGACGCGGCATCGACGATCGCGGACGACCAGTCCAGCTCACCCCTGGCGCCAAGCTCGTCCAACACCGCCCGGTGCAGCCTGCCCCACAGCCCGGCCTCGGTCCACGCGGTGAACCGACGGTGAGCCGTGGCCGGCGAGACACCGAACGACTCCGGCAGAAACCGCCACGCGCACCCGCTCGTCAACACGTACACCACGGCCGTGAACGCCGCCCGCTCGTCCACCGGAGCAGTCCCCCCGCCCTGCGGACGGGACGTGAACCTCGGCAACAACGGAGCCGTCAGCTCCCATAGTTCGTCCGGCACAAGCCGACGCGACAGATCAGCACCCACAGTCCAGCATCATGCCGCATCAGCCAACAGCCACGTGAGACACCCTCTAATACTGCAATCACACTTGAGTGTGGTTGAGTTGGTGTATGGCTGAGCTCGGGGTGGGGTTGGTTGGGCAGTGGGACGGGGTGTTGGCGGGGTTGCACGCCAGGTTCGCGTCGCGTTTCGTGAGGTCGGAGCCGCGGGGTCGGGCGCTTGCGTATATGCGGGGGTTGATCGCTCCGTTGGAGCGTAAGAACGGTTGGACGCTGGCGGAGCGGGCCGGCGATCGGCTGCCGATCGGAATGCAACGGCTGCTGGGCGAGGCGGAGTGGGACGCGGACGCGGTTCGTGACGACGTGCGGGACTTCGTCGTCGAGACGATCGGCGACAAGAACGGCGTCCTGATCGGGGATGACACCGGCTTCCTGAAGAAGGGCGTGCGCTCGGCCGGTGTCCAGCGGCAATATTCCGGCACGGCCGGGCGTACGGAAAACAGCCAGGTCGGTACCTTCCTGGCCTATGCCTCGGCGAAGGGGCGGGCTCTGATCGACCGGGAACTGTATCTCCCCGCCTCGTGGACGGAGGATCGCCAGAGGTGCCGGGACGCCGGCGTCCCGGACGAGGTGCCGTTCGCGACGAAGACAGAGCATTTCAAGGCGATGCTCTTGCGTGCGGTGGAGGCGGGTGTGCCGTTCGCGTGGGTCACCGCGGACGAGGCCTACGGGCAGTCGAAGTCGCTGCGTTGGTGGATGGAACAGCGGGCCATCAGCCATGTGATGTGTGTGAAGACCAGCGACACCGTCATCACCCGCGGCATGGGTGAACGCCGTGTCGACGACCTCGTCGCCGGTCTGCCGCCGCAGGCGTGGAAGCGTCTGTCCGCCGGGAAGGGATCTCACGGCGAGCGCATGTACCAGTGGGCGCGGATCCCCATCCGGATCTGGTGGGAGAACGGCCACGGCCACTGGGTCCTGGCCCGCAGGAGCCTGAAAGACCCGTCCGACCTCGCCTACTACGTCTGCTACGGGCCCGTCGCGACCCGCCTGAAAGACCTGGTCAGGGTGGCGGGCGCCCGCTGGGCCGTCGAGGAATGCTTCCAGACCGCGAAGGGCGACTGCGGCCTGGACCACTACCAGGTCCGTCTCTACCACGCGTGGTACCGGCACATCACCCTCGCCATGGCCGCACTCGCGGCCCTGACCGCCGTCCGTGCCCACGAACTCTCAAAAGGGGAAACAGCGGTGGCCTGATACCGCTGTCCATAGCGGAGATACGCCGCCTCATCGGCCACCTCCTCCACCCACACCACCTCACCATCCACCACCATCTGCACTGGTCACACTGGCGAAGAATCAGCCAGACACGCGCCCGCCACAGCCACTACAAACAACGCGGACACACCCCATAACTGTGATTGCAGTACTAAGCGAAGTCCAATTCGAGAGAAGTGGACTTCTTATCCGTCCGGAGCCCCACCCGCACCTCAATCTGTGACGTGAAGACCGGCCACAGGTGGATGAGTTGGGACGAAATGACCTCCGCGCTCGCCTGAGATCACTGGCCCCTTGAAGTCGATGATCCAGAGGCCACACCGGGGGAACCTGCTCGCCCACGCGACCTCCGCCCGGTGGCGAGTCCCCTCGCGGAGAGCACTCCGGATCCTCGGTGGCAGGCACGCCGGCCCCGGCGCCAGGGGATTGGCGCCGGGGCCGGAGCATGCAGTCACAGCGGCGTTAGGGTTTCCGGGACAGGCCATACGGCAGGCTGCACCCTTGGGGGCGAATCGGTATGGGACACGGAGCGCGGAAGCAGCTGGCGGAGCTGCTCGACGTCGTACAGCGGCGTGGGGACTTCAGCACCCGGATCGAGATGTCGGCCCGCGCGCTGCGCATCGAGGTTGACGGGGTGGGGGCGCTGCCGCTGCCGCTGCGTGCCCCGGTGACCAGGAAACTGATCGCGCAGGCCCGGCAGGCGTCCTTCGGCCGTGGCGAGCAGACCTTGTCCGACACCAGCGTCCGCGACACCTGGGAGATCACCCCGGACCGCATCACGCTCGGCGGCACTGACTGGGACCGCACCCTGGGCGGCGTCCTCGACGGTGTCCGCACCGCGCTCGGTCTGCCGCCCGCCATCGTCCTACGGGCTGAGCCGCACGCACTGCTTGTCTACGGCAAGGGCCAGTTCTTCCTGCCGCACCAGGACTCCGAAAAGGACGACTCCATGGTGGGCACCCTGGTCGTCTCGCTGCCCTCGCACCACACGGGCGGCGAACTCGTCGTCTCGCACGCCGGCCGCAGCGTCGTCCACCAGGCGTCGAGGGAGAAGCTGACCTTCGCGGCCTTCTACGCGGACTGCCTGCACGAGGTCAAGCCCGTCAAGTCCGGCTACCGTGTCACCCTCACCATGAACCTCCTCGCCGAACGCATCCGCCCGGCCGGCGAGGACGACGGGGACCCGGTCGCCGACCTGGCCCACTGCTTGACCGAACACTTCACCGAACCGGCCGAAGAGCGCTACGCCTACGGCCGCCAGAAGGCCGCGCCCCCGAACCGCCTCGTGTACCTCCTCGACCACGAGTACACCCAGCGCGGCCTGGACTGGGACCGCCTCAAGGGCGCCGACACCACCCGCACCGCCCTGCTCCGCCAGGCCGCCGCAGAGGCGGACTGCGAAGCGGTCCTCGCATTGGCCGAGGTGAAGGAGACCTGGGACGCGCATCCGCCGTACGACCGCTACTGCGGCGAGGTTGAGCACTACGACGACTGCGAGGACGAGGAGTGCGAGGGTGAGTGCCTCCTGGACCCCGACGGGGAACCTGGCGCCGAGCGCCGCCGCAGCGGCGACTTCGCCAACTACGAGCTGAACGACCTGATCGACGACGAGATCACGCTGAGCTGGTGGACCCGCCCGGACGGCACCGGCGGCGAGCAGATCAACCTGCCCGTCGCGTACGCCGAGGTGTGCGCCACCACCGAGAACAAGGACCTGACGCCCTACCAGTCCGAGTACGAGGGCTACATGGGCAACTACGGCAACACCCTCGACCGCTGGTACCAGCGGGCCGCCGTGGTCCTGTGGCCCCGGCAGCGCTCGTTCACGGCCCGGGCCGAGGCCGGCTCCGAGGGCGCGCTGCACGAACTTCAGGGCCACCTGGATGCCGGGAACCTCGACCGGGCGCGCACGCTCGCCCGGTCGCTCGCCCCGTTCTGGAAGCACCACGATTCGGGCGAGGCGGCCGTAGCGCTATTCGCCGCGGCCCTACCCGTCGCGGTGGGACTGCGGGAAGCGGACACTGCCACGATGCTCCTCGCGCCTTTCGGGGTGGAGACCCTGGGCGAGCGGCACGCCCCGGGTCTCGCGGCAGCGGGCGCATGGTACGGACGGACGTGGGCCCGCAGGGCCGTCAGCAGCTGGTTCGGCACGGTTGGCGCGTACACCGGGGCCGACCGCGCGGCGTGGCTCGAATCGCTGCCCAGCCTGTGCACCGCGCTGCGGGCCGCCGACGGCGATGGGGACGCGATCGCCTCGCCGCTGACCGAGGGCGCCTGGCAAGCAGTCGAGCAGCAGCTCACCAGCTGGCTCGGCGTAGGCCGCGAGACGGAGCGCCGCACAGGCATGGAGCGGCTCGGCGCATCACTGGCCCGCGTTCTGCAGGCGGCAGGGCCCGAGGCCGCCGCCACCATCGCCGCCACGCTGCGCGGCCAGCCGGACACCGCCCTCGAATGCCTGCTCCCCGCCCTGCGCACCGCGGCCCGCCAGCCGACGACCATACGCGACGGCGCACCCGCCGCCCGTGCCTTCCAGTCCCTCGCCGACCACTGCGAGGACCGGCTCACCGCGGCCCTCGCCCGCCCCCTGCGCGCGGCCGACGACTGGTCCCTTACCCCGGCTGGGACATGTCGGACTGGCTGCGGGCTGTGCCCCGACTTGGACGCCTTCCTCACCTCCCGTACCCGCCACGTCATAGAGTGGCCGCTCGCGAAGGACGGACGCCGCCACCTCCACAGCCGCATCGACCAGGCCGGCCTGCCCGTCTCTCATACCACCCGGCGCCAGGGACGCCCCTACGTCCTGGTCCTGGCCAAGACGGACGCCGTCTTCACTCGCGAACAGGCGACCCGCACCCGCGCCGAGACCGAACTGGCGTGGCTGCGGTACAACTGGACCCGGTCGCGCGGCTGAGAGGTGCGGGCAGCGCGCGGAGCCTCTTCCTGAGTCAAATCGAGCGGTTGTGGCGTATCTGCGTCCTTGGGTGCGGATGATGTTGGGTGTGGATGACTGGGTCGGGTGGGATGATCCCGCCGAGCTACGGGTTCGGCTGGATATGGCGCTGGAGGAAATCGCCGGGCTGAGCGAGGAGAACAGACGCCTTCGTGCTCTCCTCGGCCCGCTGGCGGACTCCGTGCCGGCCCACGACGCCGATTCCGAGGACGGCCCAACCGGCCGCGCACCCGCCCCGGACGGGTTGCCGCCGCAGATGCTCTCGTCATCGGGACTGCCGTACGCCGATGGGTCATCGGGCGGACAAGAGAAGCTGGCGCTGTTCCGGTCGCTGTTCGTCGGCCGGTCCGATGTGTTCGCCCGGCCCTGGACCAACAGCAAGGGACGCTCGGGGTGGAGCCCGGCAACCGAGAAACCGCCGTGGGAACTGCGCGAGGGCGAGGAGCGGGCCCTCCTCGCGCTGTCGGACCAGGCACTGTTCGACCATCTGACGATGCCTGAGCCGGGCATGGACAAGAAGTTCGAGAAGCTCCACGCAGGCCTGTACCCGCTGCTGCCGGATGACACCTGCCAGCTCCTCGCATGCGACTTCGACAAGGGAGACTGGCGCGGGGACGCAGCCGCGTACTACGAAGCCTGCCAGGCCGCCGGCGTTCCGGCCTCGATCGAGGTGTCCCGCTCAGGGCAGGGTGCGCACGTGTGGACGTTCTTCAGCGCGCCGGTGGCGGCCGTGCTGGCCCGCGACCTCGGCGCCGCGTTGCTCCGGGACGCCATCAGCTCCCGCAAACAGATGTCGCTGGCCAGCTTCAACCGGTTCTTCCCCGCTCAAGACCTACTGCCGACGAAGGCCAAGGGGGACGCCAGCTTCGGGAACCTGATCGCGCTCCCGCTGAACGGTCTTCGACGCCAGCGCGGCACCACGCTCTTCCTCGACCCGGCGACATGGAAGCCCTACGCGGACCAGTTCGCCTACCTCTCCCAGATCCGGCGTCTTACCCCCGCAGAGGTCGAGGCCCTGGTTGAGGATCTCGGCCCGGTGGAGATCGGCCCGGGCCCCACCACCGCTGCCATGCCGCCCAAACCGCGACGCGGAGCCCTGGGCAAGGCACCCCAGACCGTCGAAGCCAGGCTCGGGGCCATGCTGTCAGTGGCGACGGCAGGTCTGCCCGCACCGCTCCTCGCGGCGCTCAAGCACCTAGCCAGCCTTCACAACCCGGCCTTCTACAAGAAGCAGGCCCTGCGCTACTCGACGTTCGGCACACCCCGGTTCGTGACCTGCTTCGACGCGACCGACCCGATGTGGCTGCGGCTGCCCAGGGGACTGCGCGATGAAACGGCGGCGCTGGTCGCCTCCGCCCACGGGACACTCCAGGTCACCGATGAACTACCCACCCACGAGCCGATCTCCGCCACGTTCACAGGAGTGCTGACACCCGTTCAAAACGAGGCACTCGCCGCACTGCGGGACCACCCGACCGGAGTGCTGGTCGCCCCACCCGGCACCGGCAAAACGGTCCTGGCCTGCGCGATGCTCGCCGAAGTCGGACAGCCTGCCGCAATCATCGTGAACAAGGCCGAACTGCTCGCCCAGTGGCGCCAGCGCCTGGACACCTTCCTCGAGCTCGGCGACGGGCAAGCCGTCGGGTCACTGGGTGGCGGCAAGGACCGCCGCGGTGGTGTCGTAGACCTGTTCATGCTGCAGAGCCTGTCCCATCGCGACGCCCCCGCCGGACTCCTGGACGCCTACGGACTGGTCATCGTCGACGAATGCCACACCATCGGCGCACCGTCGGCAGCCGCGGCGGTCAACGATGTACCGGTGCGGCTGTGGCGAGGGCTGTCGGCGACGCCCTACCGGGCGGACCAGATGGACGCGGTCATCACCATGCAGTGCGGCCCGATCCGCCACGAGATCCCCGACCAGACCACCTTCGCCAAACACCTGATCGTGCACCGGACCGACTTCACCACTAACGAAGTCGGCAACGACGGTGTCTCCTTCCAGGCCCTGTACGGAGAACTCGCCACCGACCCGGACCGCAACGCCCTGATCGCCGCCGATATCGCCGACGCCGTACGGCGCGGGCGCCACAGCCTCGCTTTGAGCAACCGCATCGAACATCTCCATCGTCTCGACGAAGCCCTCCGCGCCCTCGGCATCACCCCGATGCTGCTGCACGGCGGCCTCCCGCCGACGGAGCGCAGCGCGGTCCGCACCACGCTGGACACCGCCGACGGCACACCGCTCGTCCTCCTGGCCATCGACAAAGTGGCCGGCGAGGGATTTGACGCCCCTCGGCTCGACGCCCTCTTCCTCGTCAGCCCGTTCAAGTTCAAGGGCAAGAGCATCCAGCAGGTCGGCCGGGTCATGCGTGAACTGGAGACAGGGAAGGCGGACGTGGAGGTCCACGACTACGTTGACTCTGAGGTCTCCCGGCTGGAGAGCATGCACCACTACCGGCGGCGTGTTCTGGAACGCAAGGGCTTCACCCTCAGGACCGCACCCTCGGACAGGCCGCCCCGGTTCAGGCCGGGCCAGCGGGGCGGCCAAGCACCTCGGAAGTCCGCGCCTGGGCCCGGGACCAAGGCCACAACGTCTCCGACCGAGGCCGACTGCGCGCCGAGCTCTGGACAGCCTGGCATTCCGCGCAACCTCAGTCTCCGCCGTGATAGGGAGGGGAGGGCGCCGTCCGATGCGCTGCCGCGGCGGACCCGCAACCAGGGCGGCGTCGACGAACGCTTCAGGGAAGGGACGACGCCGGGTAGCAGCAAGCGAAGCGAACCGGGACACGGCGCAGCACCCCACGAAGAGGGTCCATCCGTCTACGAGCTGGGCCGCCAACAGCCCACTCCGGGTGCAGCGCCCCGCGCCCCCAAGTTTCGGGAACGAGGTCGGCTGTGCTGCCCCGGCTACTGCCAGAACACCTCGTCGATCACGATCTGCGGATCGGGGGAACGAGGGGTGAAGTGGTAGCGCAGCCACCCCCGCCCACGGCCGAAGTACAGAACGTGCATCCCGCCGGGCCGGGTGGACTGCACCGGTTCGACGCTCATGCTCGACGGAAGATCAAGGTCGCTGTCGATCCCCCGGAAGTACGGGTCCTTCGCGGTGACGAGTTCGGCACGTGCGGCCAGGAGCGCCTCGCGGCCAGCCGCGGGGAGAGCATCCCGAGTCTCTTCGGCTTCCTTCGACCAGTCGGCCTGCCATGGCGGACCCATGAATTCGCCGCTCACTGCCCGGGTTCCGCCTTGGCTGCCGCGCGCCTAAGCCGTCCGGCCTCTTCGATCATCTCTTTGGCACGGGCGTAGTCCGGCTCCTTGCCGGCCGCGTCCTCAAGAGCGTGCACCTCGGCCTCAAGCCGGGAGTCGCGTGCCAGCGCGTACTCGCCCCACCAACGGGCCAAGAAGGCAGGAACCGGCGCCAGGTCGTAGGCATCAGCGATATCGCGCCGCCAATGCCGGTCAAAATCGACGAGAAGCTTCGGCGCGTGCTCCGCGATCGCGATACGCAGGGCTCTGGGAGTTCGCTCCGGCATGGGAGGGATCCCCGACTGCCGTGGTCCGTCATGGACCGGCTGTGCACTCATATCGTCCTCCTCGCTGGGTGCCGCCAGCCTATCCACCTGGGGCAGCGCAGCGGATCGACCAAATTCTGATCGTTCGGAGTGCCATAGCTCGAAACTACTACGCTGCCACCATATACGCGCCCCACGGTGCTCCGGGCAAGCGATCGGGCCAGGCACGAGGTCACGCAGACGCTGGCGCGGTTTTCCCCTGGAGGAACCCGCAGGCACCCCAGGCGAGCAGCGGCAGGCCAGGGTCCGGGTCCGGGTCCCGGCCTGGAACATGAACACTACTGCTGCACCGTCCAGCGGCGTTGATCGCTCGCTGGGATGGATCAGTTGAGCAGGATGCGGTGGCGGAGGAGGAAGCCGGCTTGGCCGTATGTCTGGAGCTTGATCGCTTTCGCCTTGGTGTTGACGCCTTCGGTTCCGCCGTTGTGGAACGGGAGGGTGAGGCCGTTCGCCCACAGGGACGCGGACTTCGCCACGGCTCCCAGCCCGACGATGTCGAACCGTCCGGGTGCGAGGGTGCGATGGTCTGGGTGCACACCTTCGAAGCGGCCCCGGCCTCGCACTCCGCGGAGGGGGCGTACGTGAGCAGTCGCGGTCCGCAGGCTGCGGGGGGGTGTCTCTATGTCTTTCGTCAAGGACATGGTGCCGGGTATGCGGCTGTTTGGGATGGTCATGCGGCGAGGGTGACGGCGGGGACTCTGGACTCGTGGAAGGTGCCGTCTCGGAGCATGGCGAACAGGACGCTGACGCGTTGGCGGGCAAGGCGGAGGAGGGCTTGGGTATGGGTTTTGCCGCGGGCTCGTTGCCGGTCGTAGTAGGTGCGGGAGGCCGGGTCAGCGTTCATGCAGGCGAAGGCGGAGAGGAACATGGCCCGTTTGAGCTGCCGGTTTCCGCCTCTGGGTGCATGTTCGCCGTGGATCGAGGTCCCCGACGACTTCGTGGTCGGAGCGAGGCCGGCGTAGGAGGCGAGGTGGGCGGCGCTGGGAAAGCCGGTGCCGTCGCCGACGGTGACCAGCAGGACGGCGGCGGTCCTGACCCCGACTCCCGGCATCGAGGTCAGGACCGGGTAAAGAGGGTGAGCCTCCAGCAGGGTGCTGATCTGGGCTTCCAGGGCCCGGCGCTGTTCCTGGACGGCCGCGAGCGAGCGGGCCAGGGAGAGCACGACGGTGTCGAGGGTGCCGGTCCCCGGCACGACGACGGTCTGCTCGTCGAGCGCGTCGAAGACGTCGTCGATCAGCCGCGCGGCCATCCGCGGCGCCTTCGGGCGGATGAGTTCGACGAGCCTGCGGCAGCCGGCCTTTCGCAGTGCGCCCGGGGAACCGTGACTCGCAGGAAGCCGTAGGGGCCCTGACCCCGGATTTTGGACACCGGAGAGACTTGGATCTTGATGGTCCAGGAGAACGGAGTCCCTGTGGGGATGAAGCACTATCCCGCCGA
>NZ_JBVJGW010000056.1:0-17117 GCF_055587105.1 Streptomyces sp. NPDC048461
TCATCCGAGGCGGCTCCGTACGCCTCTGGCACGCCCTGGCCTGCGCCGCCTTCGGCTTCTTCCTCGCCTCCACCGGTGCCGCGCCCTTCATCACCGAAGCGATCAGCGGTGTCACCGGCTGGATCTCCACCTTCTGACACCGCCCGCCGTCGGCGTCGACGGCCGCCGCCCCCTGCACCTCCGACGCCTTCCGAGGAGCCCCGATGCCCCATCCCACCCACGCCCCGCCCATACCGGCCCGCACGAGCGCACCGCCCGCCGAACTGTCGCTGGAGGCCCGCATGGCCGCCACCGACGCGGCGATGACCATCCGGCTGGAAGAGGCGGCCATCGCCTACGAGGTCAACACCGCGCACATCGACACCGTGCCGGTCGACCTGGGCGACGTCGTCACCCTCCCGCTCACCCCGACGCTCCAGCCGCCGCCCACCCCGCACCCGACCCCGGTCGCGGCGCTCCTTCAGCGCGCGCACCATCGGCTGCTCACCGGCGGATGGTGCTCCGGCGCCCTGGTCGACGCGGAAGGCGCCCGCTGTCTGTACGGCGCGATCCACATCGAAGCCCGCGGCGACCAGAACCTGGAGTCGCGCGGCCTTCAGGTCCTGATGGACGCGATCCGCCGCCAGTTCGGCGACGTCGACTCCGTGCCGTCCTTCAACGATGCCTTCGCCAGCGGCCGCATCCCGATGCGGATGCTCGACCAGGCCGCCGACCTCGCCGACGCCCGCGGCCTCTGACCGCCCCGCTCCGGACCACCTGCCTCGCACCCGAACCCTCGCGGTCGGGTGCGGGCCAGGCCGCCCGGCCTGCACACCACCATCCACACCGCCCGATCAAGGGAGCGCCCGACCATGCAGTCCGACGACAAGAACATCAACGGCCAGCCCCACCCGAACACCCCGAGCTTCATGGACCTGTTCGACCAGGCCGCCCCGCAGCCCGCCACCGGCCCGGACAAGGACCCTGGCACCAACCTCGCCCAGCTGCGCGCCGCGTGGAACGCCTCCTGGGAGCAGGGCGGCTTCCTGCACGGCCGGTGGGAGGAACTGCGCCAGGTCCCCAAGGCCGGATGGCACGGCATCGCCAACTGGATCAAGGCCCTGCTGGTCGTCACCGGGATGTGCGCGGTCATCATCCTTCTCGACGCCGCCGGGGACGTCTTCGACGCCGCCCTGGGCCGCCTCGCCGACGCGCTGCCCGCCACCCAGGTAGGCACCAGCGCCTCCGACGAGTTCTGGGGCGTGGTCGACAACCCCATCCGCACCTACATCGCCCAGCACACCGCCGGCCTCCCGGTCAGCGGCGCCGCCATCTACACCTTCTGGCAGCTCACGGGCCTCTTCGGCCTGATCGGCGGCTTCGCCGGCGCTACCGGTGCCCGCCTCACCTGGACCGTCTGGGGCGCCGCAACGGTCGCGGTCGTGTGGACCACTACCCCCGCCGACGGGCGCACCGTCGCCGCCGCCATCGCCGTCCTCGCCTGGACCATCGCCTCCACCGCCGCCCTGCGCGGCTGGAGCCTGCGCCCCGTCGTCAACAACTTCCCCGCGCCCGCCCAGCCCGCCCCGGCCTTCCAGCCGCAGATCGAGATCCGGCCCGAGATCCACATCCCCGCCCCGGCCCCCGCGCCCGACGACGACACCCCCGACAACGTCCACCAGCTCCAGCGCTGACTCCCGGTCGCTCCGCCTGGTCCTCGCCCCTCCCCGCCACCGCGGGGCCGGGGCGAGGGCCGGACAGGCCGACCGGCCTCACGCACCACCCACCCTGTCCCCGACCGAATGGAGAACACGTGGCCGTCATAGGCGTGCTGCGGAGCCGACCCCGCCCACCTGGTGGAAGGCCAACCGGCACAAGGTCTACGGCACCGGCGGACTGCTGATCGGCTACCTGATCGGCACCCACCTGCACGGCGCCCCCGACCAGCAGCCCCAGCACCCGCGCCCGAGCCACACCACGCCGGCACCGACCACGCCCGGCGCGCACCGCACGCACACGCCCGCCTGACCCGGCACCCGCCGTCCTGCACCCCGCCGACACGTTCGACGTCGGCGGGGCGCGGAGCTGTGCACCGACCTCTGGAGGAACTGCCCGTGCTCATCCCCCGCACGCGCCGCCGCATCGGCCGGCCCCGCCCGCAGCGTCCCGGACCCCGCCACCCGTACCGCCCCGACCGGCTGCCCGGCACCTGGCGCCGGTGATGCCGCGCCGCCGCCGCGAGGTGACCCGGGTGCCGCGCAGTGACGCGGCGCTGCCGGAGTTCGACCGTGGCACGGTGCCCGAAGGGCTCGTGACGAGAAGGAAGTTACGGGACATGCAGCTGAGTCCCGGCGGCAATCAGGGCCCGGTCGCGATCCTGCGGTGCAGGTTGTGCGCGACCCGCCCGCAGTGGTCCTGCCGTCACCCGACCCGGGGCTTCCTGCTCCGCGTCGACCTGGCGGTGCCCAAGCGCACGCCGACGCTCGCTCAGGAGTGGGCCCTGGACAAGGCGATGGCAGCTCGCCAGACCTGTGGCGACTGCGGGCGGCGGTTCTACTTCTGCCTCTCCAAGAAGCTCGGCTGTTGCATCGAGTGCTTCGACGGCACCCCGGTGGACCCGAGCAGCTACTTCGCGCCCTCGGCACCCGCCGCTCACCGGCTGGCCGCGTAGTGCGTGCCCCGTCCCGGCCGCACAGGCCGGGACGGGGGTACCACCGGGCGGCCGCAGCATCGGCAAAGAGCCGGCCGCCCGCTCCCTCACCCATCGAGATCAGGAGAACCCCAGCATGCCCCGACTGACCCTCACCACCGAGCGCCTGGCCCTCTTCGGCACCCTCCTGGCGACCTTCGGCGAGCTGCATCCTGCCTGCGACCACTGGGTCCAGGGCAGCAAGACGGCCTCGCGGAAGCGGCTGTACGGCAAGGACCTGGTCCACGCCGACGGCTCCCCCGCCACCGAGGACTCCAGCCGCCCGACGATGACCAGCAGCGCGCTCGGCAGGCGCGCCGTGGCCTGCCACGTCGCCTCGTACACCGCTGTTCAGCTCGGGGCGACCGTCGCGATCACCCGCGCGTTCGGCTACCGCGTCACGCCCACCGCGCTGCTCGCCGGTGCGGCCATCAACGCCGGGACGCACGCGGCGATCGACCGCGGGGCCGCTCTGCTGCACTGGCTAAGAAGACCCGGAAGACCGGGTACATCGACCACTGCCAGGCGGTCCGCCTCGACGACGAAGGCACGGTCACCAAGGAGCTCACCGGGCCCGGCAGCGCGTGGATGGAGCTGGATGCCGCTCTGCACCGCGCGATCGGCGTCGGCGCCGCCGCCGTCACCGTCTGGCTCACCACCCGTCCCGGCGCCCGCCGGTGACCCGCACCCGCCTGGACCGGGTCCGTGCTTCCGCTGGGATCGTCCAGCTCGCCCTCCAGCAGATCCAGGACGAACTCACCGGCGAGGTCGGCGCCCAGGAGCTCGCGCAGATCCTGCGCGAGCTCCACCACGAGGACCACCGCCAGGACGGCGTCTTCGGCTCCCTCGCGCAGCTGCTCACCGTCGCCGCGCAGGCCGCCGGACGGATCGAGCCGGACCGCGACGGCGAGATGTCGTGCCCGCTGCACGAGGCCGCGGCCCTCATCACCGAGAACGCCGGTCTGCAGACCTACTACGCCACCCGTGCTCTTGACCCGCAGGGAGAAGCCGAATGAAGCCGTTCCGTCTGGACAACGCGCTGCCCGTCGACACGACGATCCCGGAGCCGTCGTTGGTGTGCCTGATCGGCGCGGCCGGTTCGGGCAAGTCGACGTGGGCCTCCACCTGGCCCGCCACGCAGGTCCTGGAGCTCGACAGGTTCAGGGCGATGGTCAGCGACGACTTCTCTGTCAAGTTGAGCGTGTTGAACTTCGGACACGCGCTACGGGTACAGCGGCCCATTCCCGCAGCGGCCGTATCAGTCCTGCAGGGCGCGCAGGGTGGCGTCATGGTCGGTGGTGCGGGGCTGGTTGTGGGGGAGTTTGGCGAGGGCAGCGGCCATGCCGCAGGTGTTGGTGGCGGCGGAGAAGATCAGGCCGGTGCCGATGGCGGCGGACAGCCAGCGGGCGGGGCGCCAGCGGGTGCCGGCGGCGAGGCCGAGGACGGTAAGGGATCCGGCGGCGAGGCGGACCTGGCGTTCCATGGGCCAGACGGCTGTGGTGTTGTCGGGACGGTGGAGGGTGTGGCCTTCGCCGGCCCAGGCAGTGGTGCCGCCGGTGAGGGTGGTGGCGGGGATGTCGGCTGCGGCGAGTTGGGTGCGGCGGTGGTGGAGCGGTTGCCGAAGGCGCAGACCATGAGGAGGGTGCCGCGGGCTGCTGCTGCCTTGAGGGCGGGCAGTGCGGTGTGGAGGTGGCCGAGGGGGATGTTGTGGACGCCGGGAAGGTGCCCGGAGGCGTACTCCCCGGGGGTGCGCACGTCGATGACGGTGTAGTCGGCGGGGCGGGCGGCGGCCTGGGCTTCACGGTGGACAGTAGCTCGCCGGTGCGGGGGTGTCGGGCGGTGAGGTCCATGGGCCCGGCTGGACGACCCGAACACCCGGCCGTCCGCCGGAAACACCGCACGGGCAGCGTGACCCGGTCCGGTCTCTCGGCGCAGTCGGTCGGCACGATCATCACGGACACCGGGGAGCGCGCGGGCCTCCCGGTCCGTCTCACCGGGCACTTCATGCGGGCCGGTCTCATCTCCGAGGCCCGCCGCCACGGAAAGGACCGGAAGGGGTCATCGGCTCCACCAGCGGCCACGCCCGCCTGTAGCGAGCGCGAGAACAGAGCCTCTTACGGCATCCGGCGGGGATATAGGCCGAAGCCGGTTGTGATCACTGGATCTGGTGAGGCGCACTGGCGCCCGATCACTTAGGGCTCTAGCTTGATCGCGCTGCGCGACGCCGTTGCGCTTTCACAGATCGGGATTCCATGAGCTTTCGGCAGCACCCCCTTTCCCGGCTCGCCATCTGCGCCGCGGCGGTCGGGCTCGTAATGTCGGCCACCGGGCCGGCGTTCTCCGCCCCGAGCGCACCGGGCCCGCCCCCGGCTCCGGCCCCGGCCTCCGCCCCGCCGCTGACGGACATCCAGGTCGTGAAGACCACGGAGACCGTCCCCGACTACCGGAAGGTGCTCGTCTCCTGCCCGGCCGGGAAGGTCGCCGTCAGTGGCGGCGCGGAGGCATCGGCCTCGGACTCCTTCTACGACTCGGTGGCCCTGGTCAGTAGCTACCCGTCCCCCTGGAACGAGAGGATGTGGGTCGCCAGCGCCCGGAACTTCACGGGGCAGCCCAGCACGGTGACGGCATGGGCGATCTGCGCCCGCAAGCCCAGCGGCTACCAGGTCGTCCAGGCATCCATGGACCAGGTGCCGGTGGATCAGCAGGTCACGCTGTCCTGCCCGGCGGGCAAGGTCGCGTTCAGCGGCGGCGCTGAGATCCTGGGCGACCGGAGCTCCCTCACGAAGTCGTACCCGGCGGCGTTCAACTCGGCCAAGCAGCCCACCCAGTGGGTGGTGGCCGGCCGGAAGGACGAGAACACCTCGGTCGGTGTCGAAGCCTCCGCGGTCTGCGCCGACCCGATCACCGACGTGACCTGGTCCACGGGCAGGGCGACCTCGAACAGCCCGGCCGGCGGGTTCCTCGTGTGCCCGGACGGGCGGCAGGTCGTGGGCGGTGGCGCTTCGGCGAGCGGGCGTGAGTCCGTCCTGATCTCGTCGAAGCCCGGCTTCGCGAGCGAGGGCGCCCGCGCCGACGGCTGGTGGGGCCAGGCGGGCGGCCGCTCCGAGCCGCTCACCGTGGACGTCTACGTGACCTGCGCCAGCAGGTAGCGCGCCCCGGAGGATAGGAGGGCCCGCCGACCTGTCCGGTCGTGCGGGCCCTCCTGCCGTGCCGGGACGAGCCCGTCGGGCGGTGACACACCGTCCCGGCCCCGGAGGGCCGCGGCCTCCAGCCGCCCGCCTATGGCGTCCCCTCCCCGGCCCTGCTCGCCCGCGCGGACCGCGGCTTCGCCCGGTTCCTCGGTCGCCACGACGCGGACCAGGACGACCGGGCCGACGACGGCGAGGACACCCAGCGGTGACCGCCGGCCACCCGCGCGACGACGCCCCAGCAGCGAGGCCCGCCATGCACACCAGCACCCACACCGTCCTGTACGACCCCGACGGCCTGATCGAGGCGGAACTCCCGCTGGACCGCGAACCGTACGAGTGCCTCGTCAAGACCGTCCTCGCGTGGACGGACGAGGCCACGCTCGCTGTCCGCGACTACGAGCAGATCGGCCTCCAGCTGACCGGCCACGCCCGCGCGGTCGCCTCCGACGTCCGGCGACGCGCGGAGCAGCTACCCAAGAGCAGCGGACGCCGGGCGCTCGCCGACGTCGTCCTGCGCGAGGCGGAAGGCCGGCTGTCCGCGACGATCGAGGGCACAGTGCGCTGCGTCCAGAACCGCGCCCGCCTGGTCCGCGCCCTCTACGAACGCCTGGACCGGCTGGAGACCACGCTCACCCCGGAGCCGGCTGCACCGCCCGTCAGCTGACCCGTGCTCCGTCTGCCATCGCCGTGAAGCCCCTGGTAAGGCAGCGGCGCACGGACTTGATCGGCAAGGTTTCGGCCACTGCGTGCGATTCCCCGGCGGCCCTCGGACCGCTGTGGGTACGGTCGATCGGTTTCCCTGCTGGCGGTGGCCACCAGCAGGGAAGTGTCCGGTCGCCGGGTCGTCGCATCGCGGGTGGGGGTGGTTCGGTGGGCAACACCGAGCAGCAGATCGAAGAGCAGCTGACGCAGATGCAGCAGAAGGTCGGCGCTCGCCGTGCCGAGCTGCTGAAACACGGCGTCGGCGACGACCAGTTCGCGGTGGAGTACGCCCGGCTGGTGCACGCCACCAGCAAGCTGGTGGAGTTCGAGAAGACGATTCCCGAGCGTCTGGCCGAACCCGAGCGCAAACGCAGTGAGCGCATCGTGACGTGGTCCTGGCGCGGCGAGGCGGCCGTCGGCGCCGCGCTGATCGCGCTCGTCTTCATCCTCGATCACTCTGCCTGGTGGCTGGTCCTGCTGGTCCCGCACTTCGCGGGCACGGTGGCCGGCTGCTTCCAGAAGGTCGACGTCGACCAGCACCGTGACCGCCGCTTCGGAGCAGTCGGCCTGCACGTGGTCGCGCTCCTGATGGCCCTCATCAGCCTGAGCGTGATCAGCCGGTGGTTCATCATCGCCGCCGCCATCGGCTGGATGCTGGTCGGCGGGTCTACGGCCGACAGCACGGGCGCCGAACCGAAGGAGGCGCGACGGTGAGCGACGACTACGGCTACCAGGTCCGCCGGCTGGAGAGCCAGACCAGCGGGATGGAGCACGAGCTGCACTCGCTGCGCTCGAAGCTGGGCGAGGTCGACGACCTCGACTACGAGCTGCGCGACATCCGCGGCGACCTCCGCAGCCTCGAGGACGACCTCGGCACCGTCCGCAACGACCTCACCGAGCTGGACGAGGACGTACGCGGCGACATCCGGGACACCGAGCAGGTCCTCAAACGGCTGACCGGCCGCGTCCAGGCTCTCGAAGCGCACCTGCTCGCCGCGGGCGGCGCCCCGCTCGCCGACCTCGACACCATCGACCCGGAGTGGAAGAAGCTGGCCAGGACCGCCAGCCACGGCTGGAACGTACGCGCCGGCCTGCTCCCCGGACACCAGCGCGAGGCCCACCGCCTCAACATCCGCCACCACGAACAAGCACTCGAAGAGCGCGACGAGCACCGTGACAAGGTGGTGGAGGCCGCGGGCATCCTGGCCAGCCAACCGAGCACCTCCCGCGAGTACAAGCAGGCCGTCTGGGACTTCGGCATGTCCCGCCCTCTCGCTGAGCAGCACGATCAGCGGGCCAAGAAGCTGGCCGGCCCCGCTCAGACCGCCCGCGCCGCACTGGCCCAGGACGACACCCTGCGGCAGGCGAAGGCAACCCTGATCGAGCAGGGCGACAAGGCGGAGCGGAAACTGAACTGGCTGCTGCGCGGCCGCCTGGCCGACGCGGTCCGCGACCGCGCCCTGCTGCCCATGTGGTTCGTGACCGTCCTCGGTCCCGTGCCGCCGGCGCACAAGACCCAGGCGTGGTTGGACCTCGCCACCCAAGTCCTGGCCTACCGAGTCACCTACAGGATCACCGACCAGGTCGTCGCGCTCGGACCTGCGCCCGACGAGTACCTGCCGCGCCGCACCGAGTGGCACGGCGAACTCGTCAAGGAGCTGCGCCGCTGGTAGCTCTGCCGGGCACGCCTGTGTACCCGGCAGGGTGATTCGCTCCTTGGGGGCAGGAGAGTCTGAACGCCGCCCGGCGCCCTCTGCCCGCTGATGTACTGGCCTGTGGACCAGGGCAAGGATCTCACTACGCTGCTGCCCCACCTGCCCGCCCCACGTTGAAGGAGACCTCCGGTGCCGTCGTACGTGAAGGACCCGCGCTGCATCGCCATGGCCGAGGCCCTCATCCCCCTGCTGCGCCGGGCCTGCCAGGACGGCGCTGGCGGATACGGCGGCTACTACCAGGTGAACCTGGACGACGAGGAGGCCGTGGGGCTGGGCGGGGTGGAACTGATCCGGGCCGCGATGCGCAAAGCGGCCAAGCAGCTCGGCTGGAAGGTCACCACCCTCGGGTGGATCGGGACCCGCAACGGCACCATGGTCGCCGTCCAGGACACCCGCGAGGTGCCCGACGAGCACCGGGCCGTGGTCGATGCGGCGATGAACGACAAGCTGCGCACGGCGCTCCACAAGGTGTGGGGCGAACCGGGCCCGGCGCCCGTGCAGCGCGGCTCGGTCACGCTGATGACGCAGGAGTTCCGCGCCGCCGTCGCCCAGGGCGGCATCTGAGCCGGACGACGACGCCGAAGGGGTACAAGTACCGGTATGGCGCGTGAGCGGATCCGGTGGCCGGTCGTCGTGGACCGGGCCCGCCAGATCGTGGAGAGCTACGAGGGCGGCGTCACGCTGCGCCAGGTCATGTACCGCCTCGCCTCCGCCGGCGTGCTGCCGCACACGCCGTCGATGTACCGGCACCTGTCCTCCCACCTCGCCCGGGCCCGCCGCGAGGGCCGCTTCCCCGACCTGATCGACACCCTGCGCGAAGTCCACGTACCCCCGGCCTGGCCGGACGCGGGCGCGTTCCTGCGCGAGAGCCCCGACTGGTTCGGCCTCGACCTCACGACAGGCCAGTCGCAGGCGCTCTACGTCGCCGCGGAAAAGGACACGCTCCGCCAGCTCCTCACCGGCTGGCTGGCTCCGTACGGCATCCCGGTCCTGGTCGTCCGCGGCTTCGGCTCCCAGTCCTACGTCGACGTCGTCCGCGACCGCGTCGCCGCTGACCCGAGGGAAGCGGCGCTCCGGGTGGTCGGCGATTTCGACTGCTCCGGCGAGGATGTCGAACGCGACTGGACAGCGCGCACCGCGTGTTGGAGCCACACCGAACGGGTCCTGCTCACTTACGACCAGGTCGTCCACGACTACGAGCTGCCTGCGACCGAGGGCAAGCGCGGCGACCCGAGATGGCCGGCCTTCGCCCGCCGCTACGGCTTCGATATCGAGCACCCTGTCCAGTGGGAGGTCGAAGCACTGGAGCCGGACGAACTCCGGCGCCTGGTCCTCGCCGCTGTCGACCCGTACGTCGACCGCCAGGTCCTTGCGGAGCAGATCGCCCGGCAGGAAGAGCAGCGCCGCGCCCTGGCCTCCTTCGTACGGGGCTGGGGCGCGGCGGGCGGGACGTCGTCCTAGCCCTGCGACGGGGCCTGGGCGGCTTGGGCGAAGTGCATGACGATCCCCTTCGCTCCGGCGGCGACTTCGTCGATGAGCTCGTAGCCGCGGGGATCGTCGGGGTGGTTGCGGACCCAGATCATGGCGTAGCTGATGATCTGGTTGATGTCGCTGGGGCGCAGGAAGATGGCATCGCCGGTGTGGAGCTGCTCGGGGGCCTTGTGCTGCCACAGCCGGTAGTAGCGGCCTTCGACATCGTTGAAGCCGAGGTGTCGGTCGCCGTGCGGGTTGATCAGGTGGGTGGTGAAGGGCAGATCGTTCGGGCCCGGCTGCCAGGGCTGCTCCTGCTGGCTCAACGCATCCTCCGTCGACGGTGGGTGATCACTGCACCGAGTCTGTCAGCGCTGGTTCCCGGGGCGCAGAGCTTCCGCCGAGCCAGGCGCCGCCCACTGCAACACCCGGCCCCGCCACCGCAACACAGCCTCTGAAACGCCGCCTCGCGTTTCACCCCTGACCTGGGGCGATGACCCGAGCTGGCCTCTCGTGTTGCGGTGTTGCACCCCGCGTTGCAGGGCTGGCGCCCGGCCCCGGCTGGTCCGCCGGCCCACGGACAGCACGAGACCCCGGGTATCAGCCATGACATCCCGGGGTCTGTGTGCACTTCACTTGACGTCAGGCCCAACGACCAGACGCAGACCGTGTCACGCCCACTCCACGCCCAGCTTCCGCAGCGCGTCCAGCTGCTCCGCCGTGAGCTTGTCGCGCCGCGACTTGGTGTTCGAGACCCACACACCCAGCTTCACGATCACAGGCTCCGCCTCGCTGTCGACCGCGATCGGCTCCCCGTGACCTCGCGGCACCGACCGGCCCGCACCTTCCCGCTCCACCCACTGCGCCAGGGCCGTCAAGCCCCGCTGGAACGCCTGCTGCGCCTTGCCCGGCCCCTTCGTCGCGGGCGTCGCTGACGGGGCGGGAGACGGGGCCACAGGGGCATTGATGCCCAGCGCGGTCAGCCGCTCCCGCTGCTCGGGCAGGAGCTGCGCCCAGATGCCCGGCTCCTGCTGCCGCCACCGCCAGGTCCCGATGTCGTCACCGTCGTAGACGACGCCGCCTGCGATGTAGGGCAGGACGCCGTCGGCGTCGACCAGATCGGCGAGCACCCGGTAGTGGCGCTGCCAGCTCAGCGGCCAGGGGCAGTTCCAGTCCGGGTCGATCTCCGTCAGCTGCTGCGCGCGGGCGGCGGCCCGCTCCGCGTCCTTGCCGAGGCCGCCCTTGCGGCGGAGGTTGGCCATGTGCTGCCCGATGGGCACCATCGCCTCCCCTTCGCCCCAGACCGCGTCCTGGGGCGGCGCGAGGTGCCCGGTCGCCCGCCGGAACGAGCGGAGCGCGGCCAGCTTGGCCTCCCACGCCTCTTCGCCCGGCTCCCAGAGCATCCCGGCCTCCGGAGCGTCCAGCAGGGTCTTGCGCCGGTCCTCCAGCTCCTCGGCCCGCAGCGCCTTGCGCTGCTGGTGTACCCACCGCCCCAGCGGGAAGTCCTTCGTGACGCCGACCTCGACCTCGGTGTCATACGGCACGGCGTGGACGCCGGTGATCTCGTTCTCCGCCCGCCAGCGCAGCAGGGCCTGGTAGCCCTCCAGCCACACCAGCGACTCCGGCCGATAGACCCGGGTGCGCAGGAACGCCGCGATCGTCGCGACGTCGCGCGGGCTGGAGAAGTGCAGCAGCGCCGACTCGGCAGCCGCGTCGGTGTCGTCGTGCTCCTGGTCCTCGCCGTCGCTCTCGCCGCCGGCCGCGACGATCCGCCCGTCCTCGTCACGCTGGACGTGGACCTTGCGCTTGCCGCTGGTGAGCGCGCGGGAGGCGAGCTGCTCGACCAGGCGCTCATCGTGGCTGCGCAGGCCCTGGAGGACCGCTACGAGCGGCTTGAAGCTCGCGGAGGCCACCATGTCCGTCGGGCCCTCGCCGGGCTCCAGGAACACCGGCACGATGATCCTGGCCACCTTCGTGCTGCCGTCGCGGTTGAGGCGGAGCGCCCGGCCGATGTTCTGGACGATCTCGACCTGGGAGCCGCGGGTGTCCGCGAAGCAGACCGCCTCCACGCCCCGCTCGCCGGTGATGTCCACGCCTTCCCCGAGGACGCGAACGCTGGCGAGGAAGGCGCGATGGACCCGGTGCCCGGCGGCGTTGATGCTGTTGGCGAACTGGCGGATCTTCTCGCGCCGTTCGGCGACGGTGTGGTCGCCGCACAGCCACGCCGACCAGACCCGGTCCGGCGGGACGTGGCGGCCGGCCTCCAGCTCGTAGAACTCCGCGTCGATCGACGACTTCGGCAGCTTGTCCGCGGCGGCCAGGTCGGCGTCGGAGGCGTCGTTGACGTACAGCTCGGCTGCCGTCTCCGGGAGCTTGTCCGCGAACGCGGCGGCTTCCTCCACCTTCTGGTGGAACGTTATGACCGTACGCAGGTTGTACGCGGCGGCGTGCTCCAGGAGCGCGGTCTGCAACAGGGCCAGGCGCCGGCCGCGCCGGGCTTCCTCGGTCTCGCCGACGACGGGGGAGGGGTCGCGGATCTCCAGCACGTCGATCTCGAACCCCGCGAGGATCTCCCGCTCGATCGCCTCGCTCAGCCCGAGCTCCGCGAGCCACGCGCCGTACGTCCCGTCCGGGTCGTCGGCCATGGTCGCGATCTCCGCCTCCTGGCCCTCCGCCCCCTTCTGCGGGCGGGCAGCGGCGAGGATGCGCGGGGTCGCGGTGAGGTACAGCCGGAAGTCTGCCGGGATCCGGGCGTTGTCGTGGATCGCGGCCCACGGACGGCCAAGATCACCGGCGGTGCCGTGTGCCTCATCCACGATGGCGAGGTCGAAGGCGTCCATGCGCTGGCCGTAGAGCCGCTCCCCGCCCGCCAGAGCGGCCTCCAGCGGCCCGCGAACCTTCCGCTGTCCCGCCGGTGCGTCGATGTCCTCACGGTCTACCAGCGAGGCGTACGTGGCGAACACGACGACCGGGCCGTGTCCGGCCCACAGGGCGAGCTGGATCGGGTTGGTGGTGGTGCGCACGCCCAGTTCGTTCAGCACCGCGTCGTTCTCCAGCGAGCACACCGCGATCATCGGGGCCCGGTGGCCCACCAGGCGCCACGCCTGGGCGGTCTGCGCGAGCAGGTCCAGGGTCGGGACGGTGACGAGGATCCGGCCGCCCGCGAAGGTCTCCAGCGCGCACGCGGCGGCGGTGATCGTCTTGCCGGAGCCGGTCGCTGACACGATCGTGCCCCGGACGCCCTGCGGAGGCACGGATGACCTTGCAGGGAATCCCACCCATTTTCGGAATGCCGACTTCTGGTCGACCTGGTGCTCGCGGAGGTGAATCACGCGTCTGCCTCCTTCCGAGACCGGGCGGCCGGTGCGGCCTGTGTCATGTCGACCGGTCCGGCGCCGGGTCGGACGGCGGCGGCCTTGCGGCGGCGCCGGTGTTCGCGTTGGGCTTGGGCGCGGGCGCATTCGCGGGTGCAGTACTTGATGCCGGTGGTGCGGTTCTGCCCGTACTCGGCGCGGCCGCGCTGGCGGACGAAGGAGCCTCGGCAGGTCTCGTTCGCGCAGGTGCGAACCGTGGCTTCTTCGGCCATGTGGTTGTACATCTGCAGGAATGCCACGGACAGCAGCGGTACGTGCCGGTCTTCGAGGCTGCTGAGACCGACGCTGAACGGCTGCAGAGCGCTGTCCAGGGTTGTCCGCAGCTGGTTCAGCCGCAGCCACAGAACGAGCTGCCGCAGGTGGTCGAGGTCGCGAGGGTATACGTCCTCGCGGTGCGCGTTGTCGGCCCTCTCCTGGGCGAGGCGTTCCTCGGTGACTTCCGTTTCCACGAGTTCGTCGAGCCCTCCCTCGCGGCTGCAGGCGAGCCAGGTCGTGACGGCCTGCTGAGCTTCGCGGATGTGGAACTCGACCAGGTCTCCGTGCATGGCCCACGGGCCGTACCGCGGGTGCTCGCGGTCCTCCAGCTCCCGCAGCCGCTCGTACTCCTCCTCGACCCACCCGCCCGCATGGATGTTGCCCCCCAGGTGGCCGTAGTGGCTCATCCAGCCGGCCACCGTGACCAGGTCGCGGCGATCCGCCTCCATCAGCTCGCGTAGATAGAAGTCCGGGGGCAGGCAGGTCCGCTCCCCGTCGACGCGCTCCGGATCGCCGACATCCCAGATGACCCACTCGCCGTCCGCCCGCGCTCCGCGCAAAGGCGTCAGCTGCGGAGGAGGAACAGGCGAACCAGGCCAGAGAGTAGGACGAAATCGTGGGTCACCGTATGCCGCCATGTTGGGCATCATAGCCCTACGGAGGAATACGAAAACCGAAAGTCTCGTATCACTGTCCCTGAACTGGCGTGACAAGGAGCCGTAGTGACGAGCTGGCAGGAACGCAAGCCGGTCGGAGACGCCCACGAGCAGCGCATCACAACCGCGCTGCGCCAACACGGATGGACCGTCCAACCCTGCGGCCAGGGAACCTACCCACCCACCATCCAACAAGCCCTGCGCCGCACCCGCTCCGCCCTGCGCCAGTTCCCCGACCTCATCGCGGCCCGCGGCAGCGACCTCATCACCATCGACGCCAAAGACCGCATGCCCAGCACTCACTCAGACCGCTACGCCATCAGCACCGCCACCCTCAACGCCGGCCTCATCTTCACCGCCGCCCACGCGCCCACACCCCTCTACTACGTCTTCGGTGACCTCAAGGTCCTCACTCCCGCAGAAGTCCTCCACTACACCGACCACGCCCTGCGCCACCACAGCGGCGCCTACCACCTCGTGCGCACCGACCGAGCCCATCGTTTCGATGACGTCTTCGGCAGCGCTACCGCACGTGCTGCCTGAAGAGCCTTCGCCGAACTCTCGAACCGGCTGAGAGGGACTATGGGGCGTGTTGCCTGCGCCGGGGGAGGGGGACGGCCCTGCTGTCGGGCGGACGGGGCAGGGCCGTGGGGCGGTGCCGGCCCGGCGATGGAACCGGGGGCACGCGTCGCGCCACTCAACGCCCGGAGCCGGCTGCCGGGCACGGGGAAACCGCGGACCTGTCCCCCGTGCTGTGTGCCATCGGCCCACCTGCCGTTGCGACGGTCCTACGGCTTAAGGGTGTGCCGTCAACAGCCTTGTGACCCGTGGTTTGTTGCATTCCGGCCGTGGTCCTGGTGGGGGCCGTCCGGTCCGCTGCGCCCGGCGCCCCCGCTCCGCTCCGGACCGACCGTCCACCCCTACGCCGAGGCACGGTGGGACGGCCCCGCCCATCAGGCGCTCGATGATCCGACGATCCTCGACGGGGCCAAACTCCGCGTGCAGATCCGACAGCGGGACGGCGCCCTCGCCGCTGCGCAGGACTCTCCCGGGATCGAGTCCCGCGTGGAGGACAGCAACGGCCAAGGCGACCACAACGGCACCTATCGCACACCGACCCTCAGCCACCGGGCTACCCCCGGCGCGCACACGGACGCGGTGCTGCTCCTGGACTGGCACGGTGACGGGCGCGGCTACCGCTCCTACCGCTACGGCAGCTCCCCGGCTGTCTGACCGGGTTGCGGCCGGCCCGCGCGCGGTAGTTCGGCCAGCTGTGAGGCTATGAGCCTGACCTGCCATATGTGCTGGTCAGAGGCGTGCGGAGTTTCTGCAGGCCGGGTGTTGTGAGGAGTTGAGCGGGGCCCGTCACCGGAAGGTGGCGGGCCCCGCTTCGTTGTGTCCGGCCGGGGGCGCCGGGGTCCTCCGCAGGGGGGATTTTTGCCCTCGCGTACGCGTAGGCGGCTTGTGCGGTGCGCCCCCAACTCCCCCTGAAAACATGCCTATTGACAATAAACAGGATGTTTCTGGATGTTTCGGTCACGGCCCCGGTGGTCGGGCCGCTGGCGGAGGGAGAACGTGATGAGCAGGCAGCGCGAGACGTACGACGAGGGCCAGGCCGCGGGGCGTCTGCGGGTGCCGGTGGCGGCGTGGCGGTGGGCGGCCGGCACCGGTCTGGTGCCCCCGGCCGACGCGGGTCCGGGGGAGCGGTCGCGTGCGGTGGTGGAGGCCGCCGACCCGGAAGCGGTACGGGCCGCGCTGCGGGGTCCGGTCGGTGCGGGGTGGGCCGCGGACCACCTGACGGACGCGCTCGGCGTTCCGCTGCCGTTGCGGCGGCCGGGGGTGACCGCGGCCGCGGTCGGCCACCTCGTCCGCGCCGGCCTCCTGCTCCGCCTCGGCGGCGAGACCGAGTTCCCGGAAGTGCACCCGGACCAGGTGGAGACGCTGGCCCGACGCCGGGACCTGCCCGCCCTCCTCGACCACCACGTGCCCATCGGCCCGGACCAGGCCGCCGTACGCCTCGGCGTCCGCCGCACCGACCTCGACCACGTGGTGCGCCTCGGCTGGCTGACCCCCGTGGGCACGGCGGAGGTCGACTACGGGCGGGCGTACGGGGGAGTGGTGCAGGTCCCGCTGTACTCCGCGGCGGCCGTCGCGCTGCTCCCGCAGACCCGCCCCCACGTCGACTGGCGACAGGTCCGCCGGACCGGCCCCGGCCGCCGCTCCCCACTTGCCGCGCTGCAACCGGCCGCCCCCCGAGGCGGACACGGCGTTCCTCGCGGAAGTCGCACGGATCGCCCGGGTAGGCCGCGCCGCGGTCGTTGCATGGCGCCGACGCCTGCCCGACTTCCCCGAACCGGTCGCAGGAACCGAGGAAAGCCCCCGCTTCGACCGGCGCGCAGTCGACGCCTGGCTCCTGGCCCACGACAAGCTCACCATCCCCCACTGACCATTGACAAAGGATCTTGCTCGTTTGCCAAGTGATCTTGACGACCAGCAGGTTTCTGCCACTTGATCTTGACCGGTGCGTCTCGTCTGGTGGGGGAGACCGTGGCAGTTGCCGCGCTGGCGTACGGCGATGGCGTCTTGTCGGCTTTCACCTGCCCGACGCGCCGCCAGAGGGGTGAATGCCGCCGAGAGCGCGGGACCTGCGATCCGATTGCTGTCGTCGCCTATTCCGGTCAAGCATCTGGAGATGTACATGCGCATTCGGACCACAGCAGCGACCCTGGGTCTCGGCCTCATCCTGGCTGGCGCCATTAGCTCACCCGCCATCGCAGACAACAGCTCCGACCCCGAGGTGATTTTCCCCTCCTCGACCGGCGACCACCAGTACAACGAGGGCCGCCGCCGGGGGAACAACCTCGTCAAGACCCAACAGCAGATCAAAGGCGGCAATGCCAACAGCTACAACCAGAACACCGGAGTATCGGGGATCGCCAACAAGAACAACTTCAACGACAACAAGGTCGCCAGCATGCTCTTCGCCCCCAACTACTGAGGATTTCAGGGTGGGGTCGGTGGGTTGATAGCCAGGCCGGTGGCGGTGAGGCAGCCGTCGATGAGGTGGGGTCTGAGTTGGATTCTGC
>NZ_JBVJGW010000057.1:0-16483 GCF_055587105.1 Streptomyces sp. NPDC048461
CCACCGCCCACCCCGCCGCGGCGCTCGATCCGGCAGCAACGGCTCGATCCGCGCCCACTGCGCGTCAGTCAACGACACACATCAACCAACGATCAGATGATCGGTAAGAGACGGCCTAGGTCCTGCGGACCGGCGGGGACCGGTCCGGCGGCCGAGGCGCCGGCGGGCGGGGTTGGCTAGCGTCGGTACCGGAGCGGCCGGAGCCGGTCGCGGTGTCTGCCGGGAAGGACGGGCGGCGGTGACGGTGCGGGAACAGGCCGGTGAGTGGCAGGGCGGACTGCTGGACCTCGACGGCTATCTGGACGCCGTCGGGTTCACCGGGGAACGGGCGGCCTCGCTACAGGCGCTCCGCACCCTGCACGCGGCGCATGTCACCGCCCTGCGGTTCGAGAACTTCGACTCCGTGCTCGGAATGCCGGTGGCCCTGGACGTGCCGTCCGTGCAGGACAAGCTGGTGCGCCGGGGCCGGGGCGGTTACTGCTACGAGCACGTGGTGCTGTTCGCTGCCGCCCTGGAGCGGCTGGGCTTCGCCTTCACGGCGCTGGCCGGGCGGGTGACGCTCGGCTCGGACAGGGTCACGCCCGCCACGCACGCGCTGCTGCTGGTGGAGGTGCCCGGAGACGGCCGCCGGTGGCTGTGCGACGTCGGCTTCGGGGCCGGGCCGCTGGAGCCGGTGGAGCTGGCCGACGGGGCCCGCGCGGACGCCGGGGGCTGGAGGCTCCGGATGGAGCGGCGCCGGGGCGGCTTCGGTATCGACCACTGGCGGCTGCACCAGTACGGGCCGGACGGATGGACGGACCGGCACACCTTCACCCTGACGCCTCAGCACCCCGTGGACTACGTCGTCGGCAGCCACTACGTCGGCACGCACCCGCGCTCGCCGTTCACCCGCAGGCCGATCGCCCAGCGGTTCGACGCCGGCCGGCACCTGATGCTGGACGGGCTCCTGGTGACGACGACGCTCGTCGACGGGACGTGTACCGAGGAGACGGTGCTGCCCGGCGCACTGGGGCGGGTGCTGCGGGAGAGGTTCGGCATCGCCGTCGACGAGGCGACGGCGGCCCGAATCGCGGCGGCCGTACCGACCGCGGCATGAGCCCGCCTCGGCCGGTAACGGTGCCCTGAGGCGTTCCACCACGTTGCGGCGGCCGGGCAGGCCCAGGGGAAGCCCGGACTTGCACCGCACCGGATGGATCTCCTTCCGGCCACGTGGGCCGCCATCGGCGCGGCCGTGAAGGCCGAGCGTGCCGTGTACGCCAACGGTTCGACCCGGACGCCAGCGCCACGACAGAGCTCCGGACGGTGCGGAGGGCGCTGGTCACCGGTGACACCGAGACGAAGCCCCAGGACGTCACCGCCACGAGGAGTCTGGAGGACATCAAGCCGCTGATCCTCGGCAACGCGGCAACGCGGCAGCCGGCTTCGGCCCGCTGGTCCGCAAGCACCACGTCGACTCGCGCCGAGCGGGCGATCACGGAGACCGCCGACGACGTGACGGAACGAGCCTTCCGCCTCGCGGCAGTCCAGCTCGAAAAGCCCGGGCGCAGCATGCCGCGCCCGGCACGTGCGGCCGACCGAGCCGTTCCGCACCCGCGCAGTCGGCGCTGTACCTGGCCGGGGCCGGGCTCCGGCCCTGTCGTACCTCCGTGGTACTCATCTCCCATGAGCCAGTTCCGCGACTTCAACCTCAAGCTGCTCGTCATCGAGGAGCTCATGTACGGCCCCGACCCGCTCCTCCCCGTCTACGACCTGCCCGCGCGGCTGGCCCAGCGGGGCATCGGCGACCCCGCGACCCACGTCCTGCAGAACGGCCTCCACGCGGAGGTACTGCCGGAGTCCCGGGCCCACTTCGAGGCCCTGGAGATCCCGGCCGAGCTGCTCGCCCGCGTCGAGGAGCTGTGCTTCGACGCAGGGGCGGACGTCTTCCGGCACTGCGCCCCCGCCTGGGACGGCGAGGACGACCTGTTCGACGTCCGCTCGCTCGACGACCTCGCCCTGCTGCCCAACCTCCGGGAGGTCACCTTCGTGGAGGACGGCGTCCTGGCCGTGCCGGACGCGGCGGAGATCTTCGCCGCGCGCGGCATCGACGCCGACTGACCCCGTCACCGCGGCAGCTGAACGACTCTCGAAGTCCGGCCCCGCCACCCGCGGGAGCCGGACTTCGTCATGCTGCCGAAGACCCGCGCCCGGACGCGAGCGTGAAGGACGTGCCGGGCGGAGACCCGGCTACGGCCGCGGGGTGAGCCACTGTGAAGCCACGCCCGCGCCGGCCGGCACCGCAGACGGTGCGCGCAACCCCGGGCCTGGGTGACTCGATCGCGCCCGTGGAGACGACGGAGACCGCCGACTGGCACCGCACGCGGAATACCAGGCGCAGGCGAAAGCCGCTGCCGAGGCGGCCGTCCTACTACGGAGGCAGCCGGCCTGACCGGCAACCTGCTTGGCCGCACCCGCAGCCCGGCCGGCCGGGCTGCGTCAAGAGTCCGCGGCAGGGCGTTCCGGCCTGGGGAACAGGCCATTCCCCCCGACCGAGCCGTCTCGGGGTGCGACGAGTGGAGGACCCTGTTGGACCTCGTGCGGACATTCGAACGAATCAGAGGCGCGGTGGGGGAATCGGTATCCGCCCTGCCGGATACCGAGCCGCACATGACCTGGAGGCCCCTTTGGAACCAACGTGGCGCTTGATGCTCGGCCCACAACTCGTCGGCGACCTACACGCGTACGAGGTCGACATGCCCTGGTTCATCTGCCGATTCGTCCCCGGCCCGGGATGGCCGGCAGTCCGGGATGCTTATGAGGCGTTCGCCCGCTGGAGGGACCTGCGCGAACCTGACCCGGAGGGCATTGGGTTCAGCGAATTCGCCGGCCCGATCTCCGCCCTGGGAATGGAACTCGAAGCTCCGGACGGAACCCGTATGCCCGTCCTCCATCGCGCCCTCGTATGGATCCGCGACGATATTGCGCGCGTGCGCTGCTAGCGATGTACAGCGGCCCCGTGCCTCGAATCGATGGCCGACGAGCTTCCTGGGCTGATGGGTGTTGCTGCGACGCCGCCCAGTCCGCTCCGAGTCCGGCGAACGCAGCCACCTGCACCCGGACGAGCTTGTCGCAGCGGGCTTTCGGCTCCCGTACCAGATGCCGGTGCATTGCTCGGCGCCGTCGGGCAGCACCTCGACCGCAAAGCGCGCGGGCAGGCCCCCCCGCTTCGCTCTTCGGTTTCGCCGAAGCGCGGAGCCACGCCTTCTCTGGCCCGGGCCGTGCTCGTTTCGCCTCCTCATCCGGGGGCATCCGCCCGTCATGGACACCACAACAGACATCGGCGAAGAAGTGATCGACACCCAGGGCGATGAGCACCACGTCGTCCTCAGCGCTGACGCGAATGGTGACGGGAAGCCCGACGTGTGGATGATCGACACCACTGGTGACGGGAAGGCCGACCTCTACCAATTCGACACGACCGGTGATGGCCAAATCGACGTCACCATCGCCGAACGCGCGGAAGAGCCCGGAATCGACCGCCTGGTGGTCGAAGGAGACGGCGGCCACCCGCAAGAAGCGTGATCACCCAGCGTCTCTCCAGGGTGCCGTGCCATGCCCGGAATCCACAGCCTGGATGGCACGGCATCGAGGAGAGGCCGCATGGCCACCCACTGAAGCCGGAGCATTCACTTCCACCGGCTTCGGCGCGGCACCGCCAACCGGATCCGCAACCGGCGGCCTGCTGGAGCAGGCCCTCGCGCAGTCCGGCAAGGCGGGCGTCGCGACGTTCGTCATGCCTCAGCACGACTACTTCGCCGCCCTCAAGGCAGACAACGACCTCCTGACCCTCCACCGGGCAGGCAGCCCAAGCAGGCCTCCGGCAAGGCCACTGCCTCCGCCGCGACTGCGGCCGCGAAGAAGCCCGCCGCCAAGAAGCGCATCAGGTCCGAGCCGAAGAAGGACCTGACGGGCCTGACGAAGGCGGACCGACCTGTACAAGAAGGCCGCAGCGGCCAACTGACCACCCGCAGGTGATGGCTCCAGCCGGTCGGGATCCGGCCGGCCCGGCGGCCGATCCGGCCCAAGCCGCGTCGTGGCAAGTGCCCCATCAGCTCCTCACCCCGGGGCGGAGGGTAACCGGTCCGACGGCGGGTGCGCCTGTTGCGCTACGGCGCCTGCGGCCTACCACCCTGCCTGAGGTCCACCAGCCAGTCGTGCCCCGGATGGACACGGTCGAGGAGCGTGGCCAGGGTGCGCCGCGCGGAGCCGTCGAGCAGGGGAAGCGCGCCGTCGAAGTCCTGCTGGTCCTTGGGACGTACCGCCTTGGCCTTGAACAGAAGCACCAGCTCCGGCGCGAGGTAGGGGATCCCGTCCGGGGTTCGGCGGATCACGCTCGTGTACGGCAACCGGATCGACGGGTCGCGCCGGCAGATCCAGGTCGGGCCCTCGTGCGGCTCGCGGAACACGTCCACGCGGTAGTCGCCCGTCGACGGATCGCGCAGCCAGGTCTGATGCGTGAGTGCCGAAACCTCCGGCGTGAGCTCCCAGATGCGGCCCGACGCCACGACATCGAACGCGTACTCGGGGAATCGAGCCCGGATCTCGGGGAACCGGGCGGCAGGGACCGCGATTTCGAGGTCACCGTGCTCACGGGTCTGCCCGCCCGCGAACAGGTCGATCGCCCAGCCCCCGGCCACGTACCAGGGGACCGGGACGCCTTCCAGACGGGCCGTCACCTCGACCGGAGTCCACGCCCTCGCCCACCGGGCATCCGCCTCGGCTTCGGTGATCTCGACGCCGCCCGGGGGCAGTTCTCGGGTCATGCGGCCAGGCTACGGGAGGGCCCCCGAGCGGCATCGCGAGGTGGCGCAGGGGCCCGTCGGTTGATCAAGTCTTCTTCAAGAGCGCTCCGGCTCTCGTGCCGCGCCCGCGCACAGGCCGCGCTGCTCCTACCGTTCTCCGATATGACTGGTGTGGCGGGAATCGAGGAGCCGAACGGGAGCCCGGGCAGACGCAAGGTCGTCCGTGCGGCGTTGACGGGAGCGGCGGCCGTGGCTGCCGGGGCCGTGGGGGCTGTCGCCGATTCCGCCACGGACCCGACCCCCGCCCAGGCCGGCGCGGCGCGTACACGGCCCACGACCCCGCGATCGGCGCTGCTGGAACTCATGGCGGGCAATCTCCGCTGGCGCACGCTCCACGAGAGCCATCCCGACCGGACGCGGGCCGTGCGGCAGTCCCTGGTGGCCGGGCAGCACCCCTTCGCCGTGGTCCTGGGCTGCGTCGACTCCCGAGTGCCTCCGGAGCTGGTCTTCGATCAGGGCCTCGGCGACCTGCTGACCGTCCGTTCCGCCGGCTCCGTCCTCGACGAGGCGGTCCTCGCCAGCATCACCTACGGAGTTCTGGAGCTGGCCATTCCGCTCGTCGTCGTGCTGGGACACCAGTCGTGCGGGGCCGTCACCGCCGCCATCCACGCGGCGGAGGCCGGCGAGAGCCTCGCCGGCCACATGCAGTACCTGGTCGACCAGATCCGGCCGGCGATCGACCGAGGCCTGCGGGGAGCGGCGCGCGTGGACGCGACCATCACGGCGAACGTGCGGCTGGTCCGCTCCCGCGTCGCCGCCGAGCCCACCCTCGCGGCGAAAGTCGCCTCGGGTGAACTGGCCGTGATCGGGGCCCGCTACGAACTCAACAGCCAGACGGTCCACCAGACCCGCTGACGCACTGACCCACTGCCCGACCGAGGAACGGACTGGGACACTGGGCCGGTGATCCACACCGACTCCGCGATTCGCTTCCGCTTCGCACTGACCCCGCTGGAGGAGGTCAAGCCGTGGGGTGTCGGGCGCGTACTGCACTGGTTCGGGCTGACCGCCGGCTGGTACTGCATCGACATCGGCGGCCACGAGGTGCTGCGCTACTCCGAGCGCACGGTCCGGGAACTCCGGAACGACGGCGATGGCGACGGCGACCACGACGACCGAGCGCACCCGTACGTCGACCACTACGTCGTCCGCCTGTGGGAGGACGTGATCGCGCTCGTTTCGGGGGCGATGGAACCGGTGCCCCACGATTTGGTGGCGGTCGCGGCCGACCTGTCGCCACGCTGGACGTGGATCGACACCCCGGAGGCCGAGGCCGCGCTGACCTGGCACGGTGAGGGCCACTTGTACACCGACTACCTGCGCGTCGCCCCGGCCATCCGCCTCTGGCGCACCGTCGTCGGTGACGAGGACACCGTGACCGTCGCCTGGGAGCACCGGGCGGACCCGGAGGGCGTGATCGAGTTCGCGAGTCCGCAGGCGGGCCGGGTGACCGTGCCGACGAGCGAGTTCCTCGGGGCGGTGGCCGAACTGAACCGGTCGCTGCTGGCCGCCATGGACGAACGCATCAGCGAACTGGAGAAGTCCGGACCGCCGCCCGGGGTTCGAGGAGGGGTGGACGTGGACCAGTTGCGCCGGGAGCAGCGGGACCGGGCGACCTGGCTGCCGCGTGCGCGGGATCGCGAGCCGGGCACCGACTGGGAAGCCGTACGGACCGGTACGCGCATGCTCCTGGCCGCCGGGCCCGAGGCCCGGGACGGCACGGAGTAAGGGGCCGGGTCAGTCGGCGACGCGGAACCTGTCCCGCCGCCCTCGCCCACGGAGACAGCGACCTCCCCGACTGCCCCCGCGACGCGCGCCTGCGCGTGCGCGAACGACGCGACGGCGACGGGACCCTGCAGGCCCCGGCGGAAGCCGCCGCTCCTGCTCACCGGGAGCTGTCCGCACCGGCCAGGAGCGCGGGGCGTACGCGGTGACGGTTGCCCGGGTGGGGTGGCGCCTTGTTCACGGGGCGTGCAATCCGTTCTTCGTGACCGTGGTGCCACCGCAGCGTGCCCGGCTGAAGACGTCAGCGTGAAACGCCGCCTCCCTCAAAAGAGGCTCCGTGCGCTCTCTGTACGGTCAATGTACGCCCTGCGTACGGTTCATGGTTTAGGTTGTGATCAGGAGGTGTTGCATGTCCGAGCTGTTCGATGCGGTCGACGCCCTGGTCGCGTCCCGCGCCGCCCTGCCGCCGGCGGCGGAGCGCAAGCGACTGCGAGTCGCGCACGGCCTGACGCTGGACGATGTCGCCGCGGCGCTGCGTGTGCGGCGGGCCACCGTGTCCGGGTGGGAGTCGCTCACGAAGCCGACCGAGCCCCGCGGCCCGGAACGCGAGGCGTACGCACGGCTGCTGGCGCAGCTCGCCGAGCTCTACCCCGCGCCCGAGGAGCCGGCCGTCCCGCTGCCCGTCACGTTCACTGCGCCCGCTCCGGCCGAAGCGCCGACTCCGTCCACACATCAGGCGCCCGTCGCCGCTGCCCCGGCGGCCGACTCCGGTCCGGCGGCCGCGACCAGGCCGTCGGCGGCGTCGCGGCGTCCGGACGTGAAGAAGGCGGCCCCCGCCGGCACCCCGGCGGGCGGCACCGACTCCCGCTTCGATAACGGGCCGCTCGCGGTCGTCGACGTCGACGAGGACGGGCAGGTGCTGGCGTACTGCACCGGCGGCCTGGTCCTGGACGTGCCCGCCAAGTCCCTGCCCGCCCTGGTCGACTGGACCCTCAAGGCGGCGAAGCTCGGCGCGCCGAAGCTGTCGGGGCCCGGCAAGGACGCCGACCCGCTCCTCGTCCTCACCGAGGCCGCCCTGGAGCGCTACGGCCTCCCGGCCACCCTCACTCCGCAGGAGCGGACCGCCGGGCGCATCCCGGAGGGCCACAAGGTCATCAAGCAGCTGACCCGCGCCGACTGGCAGCTCACCCAACGCGGATTCGGCCCGTGGGCCCGGATCTACCGCCCCGCCACCGGCTCGGAACGGGCCTGCGTCCAGCTGTGCATCCCCTCCTGGAACGCGCTGGACACCCGCCACTGGGGCGCCGCCGCCCAGCTTCCGCCCGCGGAACTCGCCCGGCTCCTGGGCGTGTACGCGACCCGGGTGATGACGCCGCGCGGCTCCACCGCCGTCACCGGCCTGGAGCTGATGACCGCCCTGCACCCGGCGACCCGCGCCTCCGAGCCGGACGCCGACGGCAAACGGCACTCCGAGCACAACCCCGGCTCCCTGGGCAAGGACCCGGTCGACCCGGCGCCGTGCGAAGCCCCCGACGGACACCCGCTCCTGGCGGACCTGCCGCGCTTCCACGTCCGCGGCCCCGCCGAGAAGCTCTTCGAGGAGGCGTACGACTGGGCGCGGCCCCTGACCGACGCCGAGTGCACCCTGCGCCACCTCGTCGGCCTCGACGTCAACATGGCCTTCGCCGCCGGAGCCAACGGCCTGCCCGTCGGCATCGGGGCGCCCACGCACGTCACGAACCCGGTCTTCGACCCGAAGCTGCCCGGCAGCTGGCTGGTGGACCTCTCCCACGTCGACCTGTCCCGCGTGAAGGTCGGCAAGGACTGGGTGGAACTGGACGGCTCGCTGCTGCCCTCCCCGTTCACACCGAAGGGCGAGACCCCGACCGGGCCGGCCTGGTACGCCACGCCGACGGTGGCGTACGCGGTGGAGCTCGGCTACGAGGTCCGGCCGACCCAGGCGTGGGTGCGGCGGGAGAACGCCCGCTACCTCGACGGCTGGTACAACCGGCTGCGCGACGCCTACCTCGCCACCATGGCCGACCTCGGCGTCGACGCCGACCTCGCCCCGGCCGACTTCCTGACGGCGATGAACGGCTACAAGCAGCGTGACCCGCAGATGGCGATCGTCGCCTCGGCCGTCAAGGCGACCGTCAAGGGCGGACTGGGCAAGCTCCGTGAGCGGCCGCGCGGCGAGGGCTGGCGGCCGGGGGAGCCGTGGCGGGCCCTGGCCCGGCCGACGTGGCGGCCGGACATCCGCGCGGCGGTCATCTCCCGCACCCGCATCAACCTGCACCGCAAGATCGTCAAGCACGCATCGTTCACCGGCCAGTACCCGATCGCGATCCTGTCCGACTGCGTCGTCTACGCCGCAGGCGGCGAGAGCCCGCTGGACTTCCTGCCCTACCGGGAGGGCAAGCCGCTCCCGGGCGGCTTCAAGCTCGGGGTCAACCCGGGTCTGGTCAAGCACGAGGGCACCCAGAGCGTGCTGTGGGGCGAGGAGGTCCGCGAACGGTTCAACGCCCCGGAGCTCAACCTCGCCCGGTACATCAAGGACGGCAACGTCACCGACGCCGACAACGACGAGTAGGGGAGCGGACAGGCGATGGCCAAGGAGTTCGGGGACGGCCTGGACCAGGCGGTGCAGAAGGCGTTCACCCGCCCCGCGCCCAAGGGCGCGGGCACGCAGATGCGGTACCTGGTCAGGCAGCTCAAGGGCACGAAGTCGGCCGCCGAAACGCTCGGGATCTCCCAGAGGCAGGTGGAGCGGTACGTCGCGGGCAAGGCCAGGAAGCCGCGCGCCGACCTCGCCGCCCGCCTGGAGCGCGAGGTGAAGAAGCGCTGGCAGCCGCAGATCCGGGCCAAGGCCCGCGAGAAGGCGGCGACCACCGGCGGCATCGTCATCGACGTCCACGCCCGCCTCGGCTACGCCGGGGCGCCGATCGACACAACGGACGAGGACCGCATCCGCCACCTCACCGTCGCCCTGCCCCCGCAGCACGCCGCCCGTCTCTTCGACGCCCGGCAGCAGGGAGCCAACGAGAACACCCTGCGCCGGCTCACCGCCGACGCCCTCAAGGAGGTCTACTTCCAGGACGGCGGCCGCCGCGCCGGCTCCCTCGAGGAAGTCGAGATCAACGACGTGCTGGAGCTGGAGTTCGACCTGTAAGGCCGTACTCCGAACGGAACGCGCCCGGCCCGACGGTCCGGGCGCGCCCCGTTTCCCGCGCATACAGAAGACGGAGTGTCCGATGCCGCGCGCGGGGCCGGAACCATGAGGGTCGGCTGCGCGGCCGCGAGCGCCTGGTCGACGAACTCCCGCACCAGCCTCGCGGCCCCCACCACTGCGACGGTCTTCGTCCACCGTGCGTCGAGCCACGAGCGGCACAGCTCGAAGCGGTACACGCCGCGGTCGAGCTCGACGTACGCAAGTTCTCCCTGAGGCTGGGCAAGATCGATGGTGCCCGCAGAGCGCGCCGAGGGTGGCATGCACAAGCCCTGCCGGTGCGGGCCTCGGCGGGCCTGCGGGTACCCCGGCTTTATGGAGCTGGTGCGGGGTGACGGTACTGCGCTGCGTGGGGGATTGTCCGGGTGTGGATCCTGGTGTTGGCTGCTGGGGTCACTCAAGGGTTTCGATTCCGAGTCACTCGGTGAACTCCCGCTCGTTCAGGCGGCCTTGCGGGGCTCGCCGTAATCCTGAAAATTGAGGCCGCGCATGACCATGCCTACGTCGTCCTCTCCGGCGGTAAACGCTCTGGCCGTCCGTCATCGGCTGGGTGATCTGGAGCACACTTTCGGCCCCGTGAGCGAGGTCGGTGTCCAGGAGAAGTACCGGGCCTTGTTCATCGTGGGCTCCCTGGCCGGCATAGCCGCCCTGCTGGGTGGCGGCGTCCTGTTGTGGGTGAAGGTGCACTGGGGGGTCGCGATGTTCCCCTTGTGGATCGCCGTGGTCGCAGGCGGGCTGGTGGCCAACAGTCCCCTCTTCCGAAAGGGCCTGGCGGCGAGGCGGTTGCATCTGTACGAGCACGGTTTGGTCGTGAACACCACCGGCAGGCGCCTGTTCGCGGTGCGTTGGGAGCGAACGTTGCTCTACCAGGAAACGGTCCAAGAGGTGATCAACTACAAGGGCACGCAGACGCCGACAGGACGTTCTCATGCCTCCGTGCTGGTCGCACCGGGTGGGGAGAAGGCCCGTATCACCGACCTCTACGCGGGCTCGCCCACCTGGGCCCCGATGATCGCGGAAGCTGTCGCCCGCGCCCAGGTGGAGAAGGTGTGGAAGCTGGTGCGGGAGGGCGGGACGGTCGGCTTTGGCCCGTTCAAGCTGTCCGGCGCCGGAGTCGCCGGCGCTTCCGGCGGGATCCTGCCGTGGCGGGATGTGAGCGAGGTGGCAGTGCGTGGGGGCATGGTCTGTGTCTGGCGGGCGGGTCAGACCAAGGCCTGGCAAGCGCCTCAGGCCCATAAAGTGCCGAACCTGCTCGTGTTCCTGACCATCGTGGACAACCTCCGCCAGCAGTAGATTGCGGGGAGCGCCCGCCGACTCCGGCGGCGCGGGCGGCGGCCGCCGGGCTTGGACCTCGGCGAGTTCGGCCTCCAGGGCGGCGATGGTCTGCGCGGCCTGTCGCTGCTGCCAGGCCGGCCACGCCGCCACGGCCCGCCAGCTCTCCAGCCCCGCCTCCAGCTCACCCACCACGACCACTCTCCTCCGGCTCGACCACGAACCTGCCGTCGGCGAGCCGCACCACGACCTCCGGCTCACCGCCCGGCGCGTCCTGGGCGGCCCGCCACAGCCGCGTACGCCTCGCCCGGACCGGATCGCCGTCGCCCCACTACGCGTGGGAGCCGATCCGGCAGGAGAGCCGGAACAGCTCCGCCCGCAGCTCGATCGCCCCCGCGCCCGGCCGCAGGGCGAGCCGGTTGCCGAGCCGGATCCAGGACTGCTGGAGGGCGATCAAATCCGGGGGGAATCGGTCGGAGGGTCTCGGGCCGCCCGGGTCGTCGCTGCTCACGCCGCGGTCGTCCACCCGCGGGCGCGAGCTTGTCGGCGCAGCTCGGCAGCGGCCGCCCGGGAGCGGCCCGGCGCAGCCCGGTGCGGATGGGTGTGGAGCAGGCGGGACAGGGTGATCAGGCGGCGCCGGAGCGTGGCCGTGCTGGCCCCGGCGGGGGCCTGGGCGAGCACGTCGTAGGTGCGGAGCCACGCGACCTGCAGTGCCAGCAGGTCGTCGGGAAAGCGGAACGAATCCATCCCCTAAGTGAAACATGTGTTCGAATTACGAGGCGAGCGGCGCCCCGGGCATGATCGCTGAGGAAGATCCCCAAGTACGGTCGCCGAGAACCGTCAGGGGATCAGGACGTCCAGTCCGGAGGAGTTGCAGAAGCCGACACGGCTCAGGTCCACGACGACGTCGGTCGGCCCGCCGGTGTGAGACGTATTCCGTCGTCGCCACGGCCGTGCGTCGTCGTTGGGCAAGCCGTGGAGAGCTGGCAGCCACCGCACGGCATGAGGCCCACGGTCCAGATCATCTACGTGCAGTGCGCGCCCTGCGGGGTGATGGGCGGCTGGTTCTCGACGGCCAACCCCTTCCTGCCCGTCCTCGACCAGGTCGGCGCGCACATCCGCGAGCACCATCCCGCAATGGACCGTTTTTGAGACCGGCGCAGACTCGGTAGAGCTTGAGATCGCAGGCCCGCGAGCGGCCGGTCGCTCAGCGGGGCAGGATGCGCAGTACTGCCTCGTGTTCGCCGCTGAGCCGCAGGCCTTGCCGTACTGCAGCGCTCAGATCGAGTTCGCCGAGCAGGGTCGCGGCCAGCAGGTGCGGCGGTCCGGTCAGGGACGCGGTGGGGTGGTCGACCCGGCCGGCGTGGGTGTGCACCGAGCCGTCCTTGACTTCGATGACCAGGTCTTCGTTGCCGTCGGCGTGCAGTTGCAGGGCGATTGCCGGCTGGTCGGGGTGGTGGTCGGTCAGTGCCCGGGCGGGCATGTCCAGCCAGTGGGTGCGGAAGGTGTCGCTGCCGGCCGGCTCACGCAACAGCGGAATTCCCCATCGGCTCAGTTCCTGCAGCACCGGCTCCAGCTCCCGGCCACGCTCGGTGAGGGAGAACAGGCTGGTGGCCACCGGCGGCGGGGCGGCCTCGCGGTGGATCAGGCCGGCCTCCTCGAGTTGGCGGAGCCGGTCGACCAGCAGGTTGCTGGCGATCCCGGGCAGCCCGTTGCGCAGGTCGGTATGCCGGCACGGACCCAGGGCGAGCAGTTCGCGGACGATCAGCAGGGTCCATCGGTCGCCGATGGTGTCCAGTGCTTTCGCGATGCCGCAGTACTGCCCGTAGGTGCGCATGCCACCACCCTACATCGTGGTGTTGAGATTCATAACTCTCTTGTTGACTTTCTCAACAACCTCGGTCTAGCGTCGCTGCCCATGACCCCCACCCTTTCCGTGCGTCGGCTGGCCTGGGCCGGCGTCGAGATCCGTCTCGGCGACACCCGCCTGCTGATCGACCCGCTCGAGAACGTCGCTCCGCTGGCGCCGGTGATGGGGCCGCCGCACCGACCGGTCGACCCGGTCGATACCCCGCCCGGCACCCACGCCCTCATCACCCACCTGCACCCCGACCACTACGACCACGACCTGATCGCCCGGATCGCGGCCACCGGCACGATCGGCTGCCACACCCCGAGCGCGGCGGCGCTGCACGAGGCGGGCATCACCCCCGTCGCCCAGGACCTGGGCCAGTCACGCCGCATCGGAAAGCTGACCGTCACCCCGGTGACCTCGCTGGACTGGCGCGGCATCGACTGTGACCAGGTCGCCTGGGTCGTCGAAGGCGCCGGCCGGCGGGTCATCCACTGCGGCGACACCCAGTGGCACGGCAGCTGGTGGCAGATCGCCCGCGACCACGGCCCGTTCGACGTCGCGTTCGTCCCGGTCAACGGCGTCATCGCCCACTTCGAGGGCTACGCGGCCAACGTCCCGGCGACCATGACCCCCGAACAGGGCGTCGAGGCCGCCGTCGCACTCGGCGCCGGCACCGTCTGCGCCATGCACTACGGCCTGTTCCACAACCCGCCGTTCTACACCGAACAACCCGACATCGAGCAGCGCTTCCAGCACGCCGCCGACGAGCGCGGCATCACCGCGGCCGTCATCGCCGACGGCCAGCCCGTCCTCTGACCATCAGAAACAAGGAGCAACACATGAAGATCGTCTTGTTCGGTGCCAGCGGCCACATCGGCCGGCCCACCACCGAAGAACTACTGCGTCGCGGCCACACCGTCACCGCGGTCACCCGAGCCGGCCACATCGACGGACTCGAGCACAAGGCCCTGACCGTGACCACCGGTGACGTCACCGACCCCGCGGCGGTCGTCGGCCTCGCCGCCTCCCACGACGCCGTACTGTCGGCCGTCGGCCCCCGGATCGGCCAGGAGAACGACCGCGCCACGATCGTCGGTGCCGCCCGTGCGCTGATCGACGGACTCCGCCGAGCAGGCGTCACCCGCCTGGTCACCATCGGCGGTGCCGGTAGCCTGCGCACGCCGGCCGGCGCCCGGGTCATGGACGACCCGGACTTCCCCGCGCTGTGGAAGGCCAACGCCGAGGCCCAGTCCGAAGCGCTCGACCTCTACCGCGGCGTGCACGACCTCGACTGGACGTACGTGTCGCCCGCCGCGGTCATCGGAGCCGGCGAGCGGACCGGGGCCTACCGCAGCGCCGTGGACACCCTGCTCACCGACGGCGACGGCAACAGCCGCATCTCGTACGCCGACTACGCGATCGCCTTGGCCGACACGATCGAGAACGGCACCGCGATCCGCCGCCGCATCACCGTGGCGTACTGAGCCATGAGCAACGACGCCGCCGGCCGGCACACCCGATTCATCGTCCTGCTCGCAGCGCTCGTGGCCCTGGGACCACTGTCCATCGACGGCTACCTGCCCGGACTGCCGGACCTCGCCGGCGACCTGCGCGCCGGCGCCGCGGCCACCCAGCTCACCATCACCGCCTGCCTGGCCGGGCTGGCCATCGGGCAGCTGATCGCCGGGCCGCTGAGTGACATCTACGGCCGGCGGCGTCCGTTGCTGGCGGGCCTCGCCCTCTACACGATCGCCAGCGGGCTCTGCGCGGTGGCGCCCGACGTCCGGACCCTCGTCGGCCTACGCCTGGTCCAGGGCATCGGCGGGGCGTTCGGCATCGTCATCGCCAACGCCATGGTCCGCGACCGCACCTCCGGAACCCGCACCGCACGTCTCTTCTCCACACTGACCTTGATCACCGGCCTGGCGCCGGTGTTCGCGCCGGTCCTCGGCGGCCAGCTACTGCGCGTCACGGCCTGGCCCGGAATCTTCGTGGCCCTGGCCGTACTCGGAGCCGTGATGCTGGCGGCCACCGCCGCAGGACTGCCGGAGACCCAGTCCTCCGCGCCACGCCAGCCGCTGCCGGCTGTCGTCGGACAGCTGCTCGGCGACCGGGTCTTCACCGGGTACGTCCTGGCCAACGGCCTGGTCTTCGCGGCGATGTTCGCCTACATCTCCGGTTCGCCGTTCGTCCTGCAGGAAATCCACGGCCTGTCACCACAGCAGTACAGCGCCGTGTTCGCCGTCAACGCCGCCGGACTCATCGCAGCCGCCCAGATCAGCGGCCGGCTGGTGGCCCGGGCCGGCGCCCGCGTGCTGCTGCTCGCCGGTCTGCTGGGCGCGACAGCCGGTGGCACCACGGTCCTGGCCGCGGTGCTGACACGGGCACCCCTGCCCGCGCTCCTGATCGGCCTGTTCGTCCTGGTCTCCAGCGTGGGCCTCGTCATGCCGAACGCCGCAGCCCTGGCCCTGGCCGACCACGGCGGACACGCCGGGTCGGCCGCCGCGCTGCTCGGCTTCAGCCAGTTCATGATCGGCGGGGCACTTGCTCCGCTGGCCGGCGCGGGTGGCGCCACCGACGCCTTGCCGATGGGAATCATCGTCGCCGTGCTGCCGGCGCTCGCTCTGCTCACACTCGGCGTCCTCACCCGGTCGATGCCCGGTGAGCGCACTCGCAGGCCGGCTCGCCAAGGACGTGCCGGGTACCGGCGACCGCGCCGGCACATCGATCACAGACGCGCCGGCATCCGGTGAATCGGGCGAGCGCGCCGATCTGGACGAGGCGCTCGGCGATCGGGAGCGCGGGGCGAGCCCGCTGCCGGAAGTCCTGGAGGCCGATGTAGGGCTGGCCGGCCGCGACGCGGCCGACCTGGTCCTCGCTGATCCCCCTAGAGAGGACTCGCCGAACGGCATCAAGGCGAGCCCGGCCTGCGGCTCACCTCTGCTCCAGCGGAGGTGTCCCAATCGGCCGCGACGGCAGCCCACCCGAACTGGTGTGATCTCCGCGCGAGCGGAAGTGTCCCGTCAGTCTCCGTGAATACGCCGCCGTCGATCCGTGGTCTCTGCGAGCGCGGAGGCTGGCATGCAGACAGGCCAAGTAGCCGGTGTGTCCGGATGCGGGTCGCTGTCATGCAGCATTTGTGCGGGACGTCTTGGCGCGAGGGCCGCCGCTCTCTCGCGCTCTTCCCCACCTTCTCGCCGTGCTCGTGAGGTCCTCCGGCGGTGCCGCTGACCCGCGGTGCGGAACAAGCGGTGGCGGGGTTCAGGCGGGGGGTGACCGTCGCTTCTTGGTGCCTGTTCGGGCGGTGGTGGTGGTGGGGTGTGGGGGCGGGTGGCTACGGACCCAGGTGTCGTGCCCTGGCTGGTCTTCGACCAGGAGGGGAAGGTCGTGCTGCCGGTCCGCAGTTTCCTGATCGACTTCATCGTCCGGGACAACCGGACCGGCAGCGTGCGCAACGCCAACTACACGGCGTGACTCTGTTGGTGATCTTGTGAGGGGTCAGCCGGAGGCCGTGCAGAGGGCGTGGAAGTGACTGGGGGCTCGCCGGGGGCGGGTCGGGTCGGC
>NZ_JBVJGW010000058.1:0-14617 GCF_055587105.1 Streptomyces sp. NPDC048461
CTTCGCCACCGCCGACGAACTGACCTCCCCCGACTACTGGACCCGCCACCTCCGCGGCACCGTCCGCTACCACCACGCCGTGGAAACCCTCCGCGACCAGGGTCCCGTCGTCCCCGTCGAGGTGGGTCCCGACGCCGCCCTCACCCCCCTCACCCCGGGCGCCGTCCCCGTCCTGCGCCGCGACCGCGGCGAGCGGACCACCTTCCTGACCGCGCTCGCCAGCGCCCACGCACAGGGCGTGGCCGTCGACTGGACGCCCGCGTTCGGCGGGGCACCGGCGGGCGGGGCCCGCGACCTGCCCACCTACCCGTTCCAGCGGGAGCGGTACTGGATGGAGGCGGATCCCGCCGGCCCGCCCGGCGGGTCCCTGCTCGGGCCCGCGGTGGAACTCGCCGACGGCAGCGGCCTGCTGTTCTCCGGCTCGATCGATCCGGACGACCTGCCCTGGCTCGCGGACCACGCGGTCGGCGGCAGCCCCCTCGTGCCCGGCAGCGTCTTCGCCGAAATGGCACTCCGGGCGGCCGAACGCGCCGGGACCCCCGTGGTGGACGACCTGACCCTGGAGGCCCCGCTGTTCCTCCCCGGCACCGGCACCACGGCCCTGCAGCTGACCGTCGACGCCCCCGGCCCCGGCGGCCGCCGCCCGTTCGCCGTGCACGCCCGGGCCGACGAGGACGCCGCGTGGGTGCGGCACGCCTCCGGGACCCTGGCGCCCGAGGACACGGCTTCCCCGGACCGTCCCGGAGCGGACTGGCCGCCGTCCGGGGCCGTCGCCCTCGACGTGGACGGGGTGTACGCGCGTCTGGCGGAGCTCGGTTACGGGTACGGCCCTGCCTTCCGGAACCTGACGGCCGCCTGGCGGGACGGCGACGCCCTGCTGGCCGAGGTACGGCTCCCCGGGGAACTGGCCGACTCCGCCGACGCGTTCGCCCTGCATCCCGCGCTGCTCGACGCGGCCCTGCACCTCCTGCCGGTGCGGGACGAGGACTCCGCCGAGGTGGTTCTGCCGTTCTCCTGGACGGGTCTGCGGCTGCACGCGACCGGCGCCACCGCGCTCCGGGTACGGCTGGCCCCGGCCGGGCCCGGTGCGGTCTCCGTGACCTGCGCGGACCCGGCGGGCGGTCCCGTCGCCACCGCCGAGGCGCTGGTGCTGCGGCCGCTGCCCGAGGGCGCGCTCGCCGCGGCGCCGGCCGCCGGCTCCCTCCCCCTGTACGCCGTGGCCTGGACCGCCGCCCCCGCGCCCGCCGCCGCCGCCGCGGACCCCGCTCCCCCGGTGGAGACCGTGTACGTCGGCGCGCACGCGAGCCCGCGGGCCGCCGCCGCACACACCCTGGCGCTCGTACAGGACTGGCTGGCGGGCGAGCAGCCCGCCGGCGCCCGGCTCGCCCTGGTCACCGAGGGCGCCCTCGCCGCCGGGGCGGGCGACGGCCTGCCCGGGCTGCCCGCGGCGACCGTGTGGGGGCTGGTGCGGACGGCGCAGGCCGAGCACCCGGGCAGGTTCGTCCTGGCCGACACGGACGGGAGCGCGGCGTCCGCCGCCGCGCTCGGCCGGGCGCTCGGTTCGGGAGAGCCGCAACTCGCGCTCCGGGACGGGGAGGTCCTCGTACCCCGCCTGGCGGCGGTACCGGCGGCGGAGCACGCGCCGCACCCGCTGCGGACGGGCGGCACCGTGCTGATCACCGGCGGTACCGGTGCGCTGGGCGCCATCGTCGCGGAGCACCTCGTCACCGTGCACGGCGTCACCCGCCTGCACCTGGCCGGCCGCCGCGGGCCGGACGCCCCCGGGGCCCGGGCGCTCGCGGAGCGGCTGGAGTCGCTGGGCGCCCGGGTCACCCTGACCGCCGTCGACACCGCCGACCGGCAGGCGCTCGCCGGGCTCCTCGACGGCATCCCGGCGGACCACCCCCTGACCGCCGTCGTGCACGCCGCCGGTGTGCTCGACGACGGGCTCCTGGAGGACCTCACCGGGGAACGGTTCGACGCCGTGCTCCGCCCCAAGGCGGACGCCGCGTGGCTGCTGCACGAGCTGACCCGGGACCTCGGCCTGGACGCCTTCGTCCTCTTCTCCTCGGTCACCGGCGTGACGGGGACGGCCGGGCAGGCCAACTACGCCGCCGCCAACACCTACCTGGACGCCCTCGCCCAGTACCGGCAGTCCCTCGGCCTGCCGGGCGTCTCGCTCGCCTGGGGCCTGTGGGACACGGAGTCGGGCATGGGCGGCGGGCTCGGCGCGGCCGACCTCGCCCGCCTCGCCCGTACCGGCATCGCCCCGCTGACCACCGTGGAAGGGCTGCGGCTCCTCGACGCCGCCCTCGGGGCTCCGTCCGCTCCGGACCGGGCGGTGCTGGTCGCGGCCCGCTTCGCGCTCGCGGCCCTCGAAGCCCCGGACTCCCCGGTTCCGGCGCCGCTGCGCTCGCTGGTGCGGACCGTCCGGCGGCGCGCCGCCACCGGTTCCGCGGCGCTGCCCGCACAGGCGGACCTCGCCGCACGGCTGGCCGCGCTGCCCCGGGCGGACGCGGAGCGGGACCTGCTGGGCCTCGTACGGACGGCCGCGGCCTCCGTACTGGGCCACTCCGGCGGTGACTCCGTCGCGGCCGGACGCGCCTTCACCGACCTGGGCTTCGACTCCCTGGCGGCGGTCGACCTGCGCAACCGGCTCGGGACGGCGACCGGGCTCCGGCTGCCCACCACGCTGGTCTTCGACCACCCCACCCCGGTGGCGCTGGCCGGAGCCCTGGCCGGGGAACTCCTGGGAGCGGAGGCGGACGGCGGGCCGGCCCCGGCCGCGCCCGACACGCCCGGCAGAACCGGCGGGGACGACGATCCGATCGCGATCGTCGCCATGGCCTGCCGCTTCCCCGGCGGGGTCACCTCGCCCGAGGAGCTGTGGGATCTGGTCGCGCAGGGCACGGACGCCGTGTCCGGCTTCCCCGCGGACCGCGGCTGGGACCTGGCCGGACTCTACGATCCGGACGGCGCGCGGCCGGGGACCTCGTACGCCCGGGACGGCGGGTTCCTGCACGGGGCGGCCGAGTTCGACCCCGAGTTCTTCGGCATGAGCCCGCGCGAGGCGCTGACCACCGACCCCCAGCAGCGGCTGCTCCTGGAGACCGCGTGGGAGGCCTTCGAGCGGGCCGGGATCGACCCCGCCGGACTGCGCGGCAGCCGCACGGGCGTGTTCGCCGGAGTCATGTACAACGACTACGGGGCCCGGCTGCACCAGGCGGAGCACGCTCCGGAGGGTTTCGAGGGCTACCTGGTCAGCGGCAGCGCCGGCAGCGTGGCCTCGGGCCGTGTGTCGTACACCTTCGGGCTGGAGGGTCCGGCCGTCACGGTGGACACCGCCTGCTCCTCGTCCCTGGTCGCCCTGCACCTGGCCGCGCAGGCGCTGCGCCAGGGCGAGTGCGACCTCGCGCTGGCCGGCGGGGTGACGGTCATGGCCAGCCCGGCGACGTTCGTCGAGTTCAGCCGGCAGCGGGGCCTCGCGCCCGACGGCCGGTGCAAGCCCTTCGCCGCGGCCGCCGACGGCACGGGCTGGGGCGAGGGGGCCGGACTGCTGCTGGTCGAGCGGCTGTCCGACGCCCGGCGCCACGGTCACCCGGTGCTCGCGCTGGTCAGCGGCACGGCCGTCAACCAGGACGGCGCCAGCAACGGTCTGACCGCCCCGAGCGGGCCCTCCCAGCAGCGGGTGATCCGGCAGGCGCTGGCCGCCGCCGGACTGTCGGCCCGCGATGTCGACGCCGTCGAGGCGCACGGTACGGGGACCCGGCTCGGGGACCCGATCGAGGCGCAGGCGCTGCTCGCGACGTACGGGCAGGACCGGCCGCAGGACGCGCCGCTGTACCTCGGTTCGGTGAAGTCGAACATCGGGCACACGCAGGCCGCGGCCGGCGTCGCCGGGGTGATCAAGTCGGTGATGTCCATGCGCCACGGCGTCCTGCCGAGGAGCCTGCACATCGACGGCCCGTCGCCGCACGTGGACTGGTCGGCGGGCGCCGTCGAGCTGCTCGGCGCGTCCGTCGCGTGGCCCGAGCGCGGCCGGCCCCGGCGGGCCGCCGTGTCCTCCTTCGGGATCAGCGGCACCAACGCCCACGTGGTCCTGGAGCACGTCGCCGACCCGGCGGCGGACACCCGGGACGAGGTCCGGGAGGGCGGGCCGCTGCCGTGGCTGCTGTCCGCGCACACCCCGGGGGCGCTGCGCGCCCAGGCCGAGCGGCTGTCCGCGTACCTCGACGCGCACCCGGAGGCCGCAGCGCCCGACGTGGCGCGGAGCCTGGCCACCGGCCGCGGCGCGCTGGAGCACCGGGCGGCGTTCGCCGCGGGCAGCCGAGCGGAGGCCCTGGAGGTGCTGCGCCGGCTCGCCGGGGGCGGCACGTCGGGGGCCTCGGTGGGCGAGGTGCCCGCCGACCCGCCGCGCACGGCGTACCTGTTCACCGGCCAGGGCAGCCAGCGGGCCGGCATGGGCCGCGAACTGTACGAGCGCCACCCGGTGTTCGCGCGCGCCTTCGACGACGCCTGCGCCGCGCTCGACCCGCACCTGGGCCGGTCGCTGCGCGAGATCGTGTTCGGCACCGACGACGCCCTGCTGAACCGCACCGAGTTCACCCAGCCCGCCCTCTTCGCCCTCGGGACCGCTCTGTTCCGGCTGTTGGAGAGCTGGGGCATCACCCCGGGGCACGTCGCGGGCCACTCGGTCGGGGCGGTCACCGCGGCCCACGTCGCCGGCGTGCTGACGCTCCCCGACGCGGCGCTCCTGATCACCGCCCGCGGCCGGCTGATGCAGGCGCTTCCCCCGGGCGGCGCCATGGTGGCGCTCGCGGTGGACGAGGAGACGGCGACGGCCCTGCTGGCGGGGCACGAGGACGCGGCCTCCCTCGCGGCCGTCAACGGCCCGCGCGCCACGGTCGTCTCCGGTACCGAGGAGGCCGTGCGGGAGATCGCCGAACGGGCGGCCGCCGCCGGCGCCCGGACCCGGCGCCTGGCCGTGAGTCACGCCTTCCACTCCCCGCTGATGGAGCCGGTGCTCGCCGAGTTCCGCGCGGTCGTGGCCGGACTGGCGTTCCGGGAGCCGGCCCTCGGGGTGGTGTCCGACCTGACCGGCGCCCTCGCCGGCGCGGAGGAACTCGCCTCGCCCGACTACTGGACCCGGCACCTCCGCGGCACGGTGCGCTTCGCCGACCTGCTGGGCACCCTGCGGGACGGGGGCACGGACGTGTTCGTCGAACTGGGCCCGGACGCGGTGCTGTCCGCGATGGCCGCCGACACCCTTCCCGATGCCGTGCTGCTGCCCCTGCTGCGCCGCGACCGGCCTGAGGACGCCGCCCTGTCCGCGGCCCTCGGCGGGCTGTGGGCGGCCGGAGCTCCGGTGGACCGGACGGCGTGGTTCGACGGGCGCGGCACGGCCCCCGTGGACCTGCCGACCTACCCCTTCCAGCGCGAGCGGTACTGGCTGGACGTCCCCGCCAGGAACCGTACGGACGTCGCCGGAGCCGGCCTCGGAGCCGCGGACCATCCGCTGCTCGGGGCCGCCGTGGAACTCGCGGACGGTTCCGGGACCGTGCACACGGGCCGGTTCTCGCCGGCCACCCACCCGTGGCTGGCGGACCACGCCCTGCTCGGCGTGGCCGTCCTGCCGGCGGCCGCCCTGCTGGACCTCGCCCTGTACGCGGGCCGGGCGGCGGACTCGCCCGAGGTCGCCGAGCTCACGCTCAGCGCTCCCCTGCTGCTCCCCGCCGACGGCGCCGTGCAGCTGCAGGTCGCGGTGGGCTCCGCCGACGCGGAGGGCCGCCGGCCGGTGTCCGTCCGCGCCCGGCGGGCCGGCACCGGGGATCCCTGGACGGAACACGCCTCGGGGGTGCTGGCGCCGGAATCGGCCCCGCCGGCCGGAGCCGGCCCGGAGCAGGCGACCGGCGCGGACCGGGCGGGCCACTGGCCGCCGGCCGGCGCCGCCCCGGTCGAGGTCGGGTCCGCGTACGAGGACCTGGCCCGGCTCGGCTACGCCTACGGGCCGGTGTTCCGCGGGCTGCGGGCCGCCTGGCGCGGCCCCGACGGGGCGTGGTTCGCCGAGGTCGCCCGGGCTCCCGGTGCGGACCGGGCGGGCAGCGGCTTCCTGTTCCACCCCGCGCTCCTCGACTCGGCGCTGCACCCGCTCGCCCTCGAAGGGCCCGGCGAGGAGTCCGGTGGCCTGCGGGTGCCGTTCTCCTGGGCCGGTGTGCGGCTGCACGGCGGTGCCGGGACGGGGACGGACGTCCTGCGGGTCGCGCTGACCCCGGTGGGCCCCGGCCGGACCCGGTTGCTGGTCACGGACGGCTCCGGCCTGCCGGTGCTGTCCGCGGAGGAGCTCACCGTACGGGAGGCCGATCCCGCCCGGCTCCTCGCGGGCCGCTCGGCGGGCAGCACCCTGCACCGGGTGGCCTGGGTGCCGCTGCCGGACGGGACGGCCGCGCCCGCGGACTGGACGCCGTACGCGGAGGCATCCGCCGACAGCCCGTACGTGGTGCTGGACGCCGCGCCGGACGCCTCCCCGTTCGGCGTCCTGACGGCCCTGCGCGACTGGCCGGACGACGTACGGTCGGCCGACGCGCGGCTCGTGGTCCTCACCCGGGGCGCCGGGGCCGTCCGCGCGGACGAAGCCGTCCCGGGGCTGGAGCAGTCGCCGCTCTGGGGGCTGGTGCGGACGGCGCAGAGCGAACACCCCGGCCGTTTCGTGCTGGTGGACACCGACGGGACCGAGGCGTCCGGGGCCGCGCTCGGCCGGGCCCTGGCCTCGGACGAGCCGCAGCTCGCCCTCCGCGAAGGCCGTTCGTCCGTACCGCGGCTGGAGGTCCTGGCACCGCCGGAGCCCCGTGAGGGGGTCCTGCGGACGGACGGAACCGTCCTGCTCACCGACGCCACCGGGGCGCTGGGCGCCCTCGTCGCCGAACACCTCGTCACCCGGTACGGCATCCGGCACCTGCACCTGACCAGTCGGCGGGGTCCGGACGCGCCCGGTGCGCGGGAGATGACCGAGCGGCTCACCGCGCTCGGAGCGCAGGTCACCCTGACGGCCTGCGACGTCGCCGATCCGGACGCGCTGGCCGCCCTGCTCGACTCCGTACCCGACGCCCACCCGCTGACCGCGGTCGTCCACGCGGCCGGCCTCACCCGGGACGGCACGCTCGGCTCGCTGACGGAGGCGGACCTCACCGAGGTGCTGCGGCCGAAGGCGGACGCGGCCCGGCTGCTGCACGAGCTGACCCGGGAACGGGACCTGGACGCCTTCGTCCTGTTCTCCTCCGTGGCCGGGATCACCGGCAATGCCGGGCAGGCCAACTACGCGGCCGCCAACACCTATCTGGACGCGCTCGCCCAGCACCGGCGCTCGCTCGGCCTGCCGGGCGTCTCGCTCGCCTGGGGCCTGTGGGACACGGAGTCGGGCATGGGCAGCGGGCTCGGCGCCGCCGACCTCGCCCGCATCGCCCGGACGGGCATCGCCCCGCTGACCGCCGAGGAGGGGCTGTCGCTCTTCGACGCGGCCCTGCTCAGCGGCCGGCCGGTCGTCGTACCGGCCCGGGTGGACGCGGCCGCGCTGCGCCGCGCCGGCGATCCGGCGCGGGTGCCGGCCCTGCTCCGGGGCCTGGTCCCGCAGCAGGCTCGGGCTGCGGGCGGGGACCGTCCGGCGGCCGGGGCGTCGCCCGCCGGACCGGGGGACGGGACGCCGCCGTGGGTGCGCAAGCTCACGGAGGCGTCCGAGGCCGACCGGCCCCGGGTCGCCCTGGACCTCGTACGGTCGACCGTCGCGGAGGTGCTCGGCCACCCGCCGAACCACCCCGTGCCCGTCGACCGCGGACTGCTCGACCTGGGCTTCGACTCGCTCACCGCGGTCGAGCTCCGCAACCGGCTCGGCGCCGAGACCGGACTGCGGCTTCCGACGACCCTGCTCTTCGACCGTCCCACGGCGAGCGCGCTCGCCGACCACCTGCTCGCGGAACTGGCGCCGCGCCTGCCGGGCGGGGCCGCCGCGGCCCTGGACCGGATCGACGAGCTGGAGGCCGCCTTCGCGGGCGGCGGCGGCCTGAGCCACGCGGCGCGCGAACGCATCGCCGACCGCTTGGCCGCGGTCCTGGCCGGACTCCGGCCCGGGGACACGGCATCCGAGGACACGACCACCACCGCACTTCTCGACGGGGCCTCCGACGACGAGCTGTTCCAGCTCCTCGACGGCCGTCTCGGTTCCGAGTGACCAGCACCAAGAGGAGAGTTGACGTCGCATGACGAACGAGGACAAGCTCCGCGACTACCTCAAGCGGGCGACCGCCGACCTGCTGCAGACGCGGGAGCAGCTGAGCCGGGTGGAGGCGGAGCGGCACGAGCCGGTCGCCATCGTCGGCATGGCCTGCCGCTACCCCGGAGGGGTGCGCTCGCCGGAGGACCTGTGGCGCGTCGTGTCGTCGGGTACGGACGCCGTCTCGCCCTTCCCGGAGAACCGGGGCTGGGACACGGCCGCCCTGTTCGACCCCGACCCGGAGCGCACCGGCAAGACGTACGCCCGGGAGGGCGGGTTCCTGCACGACGCCGACCAGTTCGACCCGGCGTTCTTCGGGATCAGCCCCCGCGAGGCGGTCGCCATCGACCCCCAGCAGCGGCTCCTGCTGGAGACCGCGTGGGAGACGTTCGAGCGGGCCGGCATCGACGCCCGGACGCTGCGCGGCTCCCGCACGGGCGTGTTCGCGGGGGTGATGTACGGCGACTACGGCGGCCGCATCCGCAAGGCCCCGGACGGGCTGGAGGGGTACATCGGCACCGGCAGCGCCGGGTCGATCGCCTCGGGCCGGCTCTCGTACACCTTCGGGCTGGAGGGTCCGGCGGTGACCGTCGACACGGCGTGCTCGTCCTCGCTGGTCGCCCTGCACCTGGCGGTTCAGGCGCTGCGCAACGGAGAGTGCGACCTCGCGCTGGCGGGCGGGGCGACGGTGATCGCGTCGCCGGGGCTGTTCGTGGAGTTCAGCAGGCAGCGCGGGCTCTCCCCCGACGGCCGCTGCAAGGCCTTCGCCGCGGCCGCGGACGGCACCGGATGGGGCGAGGGGGTCGGTCTGCTGCTGGTGGAGCGGCTGTCGGACGCCCGGCGCAACGGGCACGAGGTGCTGGCCGTCGTACGGGGCACGGCCGTCAACCAGGACGGTACGAGCGGCCAGTTGTCCGCACCGAACGGTCCCTCGCAGCAGCGGGTGATCCGCCAGGCGCTGGCCGACGCGGGTCTGACGACCGCGGACGTGGACGCGGTGGAGGCGCACGGTACGGGGACGCGGCTCGGGGACCCGATCGAGGCACAGGCGCTGCTGGCGACGTACGGTCAGGACCGGCCGGACGAACGGCCCTTGTGGCTGGGGTCGTTGAAGTCGAACATCGGTCACACCCAGGCGGCGGCCGGGGTCGGCGGCATCATCAAGATGGTCGAGGCCATGCGGCACGGGGTGCTGCCCCGGACGCTGCACGTGGACGAGCCGTCCCCGCACGTCGACTGGTCGGCCGGCGCGGTCGAACTGCTGGCGCAGGAGGTGGCGTGGCCGGAGCGCGAGGGACCGCGCCGGTCGGCGGTGTCCTCGTTCGGCATCAGCGGTACCAACGCGCACGTCATCCTGGAGCAGCCCGCCGCTTCGGCGCCGGAGGTCCCGACCGGTGACGGAGTGCCCGAGCCCGTCGGGGAGGCCGGGGGTGTCACGGCACCGTGGCTGCTGTCCGGCCACACCGAAGACGCGCTCAAGGACCAGGCCCGCGCCCTGCGCACCTACCTCGACACCCACCCCGACACCGACACCACAGCCGTCGCCCACGTCCTCGCCACCGGCCGCGCCCACCAGGACCACCGCGCCGTCATCACACCCACCGACGGAGCATCGCCCGCCGAAGCACTCGACGCCCTGATCAGCGGCACGGCACACGCCGACCTCATCAAGGGCACCGTCTCCCCCCTGGGCAAAACCGTGTTCGTGTTCCCCGGCCAAGGCTCCCAATGGGACGGCATGGCCCGCGAACTCCTCACCACCTCACCCATCTTCACCGAACACCTCACCCACGCCTCCCACGCCATCCAACAACACACCGGATGGAACCTCCTCGACATCCTCAACGGCACCGACACCACCACACCCATCGACCGCGTCGACATCATCCAACCCGCACTCTTCGCCGTCATGACCAGCCTCGCCAAACTCTGGCAACACCACGGCATCCACCCCGACGCCGTCATCGGCCACTCCCAAGGCGAAATAGCCGCCGCCCACATCGCCGGAGCCCTCACCCTCCACGACGCCACCAAAATCGTCACCCTCCGCTCCCAAACCATCCTCACCCTCGCCGGCACCGGCACCATGGCCCACATCCCCCTCCCCGCCCACGAAACCACCACCCACCTCACCCCCTACAACGACCTCCACATCGCCGCCCACAACGGCCCCCACTCCACCGTCATCGCCGGCAACCCCACCCAAATCAACCACCTCGTCACCACCCTCAACACCCACGACATCCGCGCCCGCACCATCGACGTCGACTACGCCTCCCACACACCCCACGTCCACCCCCTCCACCACCAACTCCTCCAACAACTCACCGACATCAACCCCCAACCCTCCACCATCACCTTCCACTCCACCCTCCACGCCCAACCCATCGACACCACCACCCTCACCGCCGAATACTGGTACCAAAACCTCGCCAACCCCGTCCTCTTCCAACCCACCCTCAACCACCTCATCACCACCGGACACACCACCTACATCGAAACCAGCCCCCACCCCAACCTCACCACCGCCATCCAAGACACCCTCGAAACACACACCAACCTCCCCACCACACCCCTCATCACCGGCACCCTCCGCCGCAACCAAGGAACCCTCACCACCTACCACCACAACCTCGCCCACCACCACACCCACGGCACCCCCACCACCTGGCACACCACCCCCACCACCACACCCCCCACCAACCTCCCCACCTACCCCTTCCAACACCACCGCTACTGGCTCGAGGACGCGGCGACGGGCGGCGACCCGGAGAGCCTGGGACTGCACACCACCCAGCACCCCCTGCTGGCCGCCGCGACCACGCTCGCGGACGGCGACTCCCTGCTCCTCACCGGGCGGATCTCCGCCCGTGCCCACGCGTGGCTCACCGACCGGACGCTGAACGGCACCGTGCCGTTCGAACTCGCCCTCCAGGCGGGCCGCGTCCTCGGCGGGCTCGGCGTGGCCCGGCTCGCGCTCGGCGACGCCGTCGCACTGCCGCCGGCCGGCGGGGTCGACGTACAGCTCACCGTGTCCGCACCCGGCGAGGACGGCGGGCGCGCGTTCGCCCTGCACGCCCGGCCCTATGAGGACGGGGCCGACGAGGACTCGCTGCACCGCCCGTGGACCGCTCTGGCCTCAGGTCGCCTCGCGGTCACGGTTCCGGCCGGGGAGCCCGCCGCGGACCCGGGCGTCCGGCCCCCGGCTCGGGGCGCGGACGACGGCACCGTCCACGCCGAGGTCTCGCTGTCCGAGGACACCGCCGGCGAGGCAGCCCGCTACGGCCTCCACCCCGCACTGCTCGACACCGCCCTGCGGACCGCCCTCGCCTCCCTCGACGAGGACGTGGTTCCGGCCGACTGGCAGGACGTCACCCTGCACGCCGTCGGCGCCGGCACGCTGCGCGTGACCCTCACGCCCCGGGGCGACGCGTACGCCCTCCGCGTCACCGACGCCGCCGGAGAGCCCGTCGCCACCGTCGGATCGGTCGCGCTGCGCCCCCTCCCCCGGGCCGCCGGCGCCCGGCACGACTGGCTGCTGGGGCTGGACTGGGTTCCGCTCGCCCCGCTCGCCTCCTCCCGCGAGCCGGGGAGCGCCTTCGGCAGCTGGTACCTGGACCGTACGGAGCCTTCCGGTACCGGGCGCCCCGGTCCGGAGCTCCCCGGCCTGGAGGCCGCCCTCGGATCGGCGCCCATCGACGCGTACGACCCGGAGGGGACGGACGACGGCCCCGGCCTCGTGCTGCTCGCCCCCTCCGGCGCGGACGTGCTGCTCCCCCGGCTGCAGCTGCTGCTCACCACGCCGTCCGCCGCCGCGAGCAGGCTGGTCGTACTGACCCGGCACGCCGTGGCCACCCGCCCGGAGGACGTACAGGACCTGGCACCGGCCGCCGTGTGGGGTCTGGTACGGGCCGTGCAGTCGGAGCACCCCGACCGGATCACCCTGGTCGACCTCGACGGCGAGACCTCCTCGCTGACCGCACTGGCGGCGGCCCTCGCGTCCGGGGAGCCCCAACTCGCGCTGCGCGAGGGGGTGGTGAGCGTGCCCCGGCTGGACCGGAGCGCACCCGCCGACTTCACCGAGGCCCCCGCGCCCGACGACACCGGCGCCGGCACCGTGTCCGGCACCGTGGTGATCTCCGGCAGTGGGGATCTCGCGGAGGCCGCGGCCCGGTACTTCGTCCGGGTGCGCGGGGCCAGGAGCCTGCTGCTCCTTGGCTCGGACCCCTCCTGGGCCGATCCGTACGCGGAACAGGGGATCGCCGTACGCGTCGCGGACGGCACGGCCGCGGACCGGGACGCGCTCGTCGCGGCCCTGACCCTGATGCCCGCCGACCAGGCCCCGACGGCGGTCGTCCACGTCGCCGGGCCGGCGGCCGGGACGGTCCTGCTGTCCACGGAACCGGAGGCCTTCGCCGACGCCCTGCGCGACGGGGCGGGTGCGGCGTGGAACCTGCACGAGCTGACGCTGGGCTCGGAGCTGACCTCGTTCACCGTGCTCGCCCCGGACGCGTCCGCCGTGCTCGGCGGGACGGGGCGCGCGGCCGGTGCGGCGCTGGGCTCCTCCCTCGACGCGCTCGCGCACCACCGCCGTACGCTCGGCCTGCCGGGCCTGTCGCTGGCCTGGGGCCCCCGCGAGTCCGTGGGCGACCCGGCTGCCTCCCGGGGCCTGGTCCCGTTCGGGGCGGGGCAGGTGGACGAACTGCTCGCGCTGGCGTCACGGTCCGAGCGGCGCGGCGCGCTGGTCGCGGCCCGCCTGAGCCGGGCCGCCCTGATGGAACGGGCCGCGGCGGGGCTGCTGCCGCCGGTCCTGGGTTCCCTGGTCCGTGTGGCGCGCAGCGCGTCGGCGGGGCCCGCCGCGGCGGCGGGATCCCTCGCGTCCTCCCTCGCCGGGCTGCCGGAGGCCGAACAGCTGCGGACCCTGCTGGACCTGGTGAAGGCACAGGTGGCGAGCGTCCTGGGGCACTCCGCCCGGGACGCCGTCGATGCCTCGCGCGCGTTCAAGGACCTCGGCTTCGACTCCCTGACGGCCGTGGAGCTGCGCAACCGGCTCAACACGGCGACCGGACTGCGGCTGCCCAGCACCCTCGTCTTCGACCACCCGTCGCCCGGGGCGCTCGCCGCCCATCTGCGGAACGAGCTGTCCGGGGGTACGGATCGCGGCACGGCGCGGGGCGCGTCTTCGGGCGCGTACGACGGGGAGCCGATCGCGATCGTGGCGATGGCCTGCCGCTACCCGGGGGGCGTCCGCTCCCCGGACGACCTGTGGCAGGTGGTCGCGTCGGAGAGCGACGTCATCTCACCGTTCCCCGTCAACCGCGGCTGGGACCTGGACCGGCTGTTCGACCCCGACCCGGCCCACCCGGGGACCTCGTACGCCCGGGAGGGCGGGTTCCTGCACGACGCCGACCAGTTCGACCCCGGGTTCTTCGGGATCAGCCCCCGCGAGGCCACCAGCATGGACCCGCAGCAGCGGCTGCTGCTGGAGGCCGCGTGGGAGGCGTTCGAGCGGGCCGGCATCGACCCGACCTCGCTGCACGGTTCCAGGACGGGCGTGTTCGCCGGGGTGGTCTACACCGACTACGGGTCCCGGGTGAAGCTCCCCGCCGACATGGAGGGCTACCTCGGGATCGGCAGTGCGGGATCGATCGCCTCCGGCCGCATCGCGTACACGCTCGGGCTGGAGGGTCCGGCGGTGACCGTCGACACGGCGTGCTCGTCCTCGCTGGTCGCCCTGCACCTGGCGGTTCAGGCGCTGCGCACCGGAGAGTGCGACCTCGCGCTGGCGGGCGGTGCGACCGTCCTCGCCAACCCGGACATCTTCATCGGCTTCAGCCGGCAGCGCGGACTGGCCCAGGACGCGCGCTGCAAGGTGTTCGCGGCCTCGGCCGACGGCACGGCGTTCGGCGAGGGGGTCGGGCTGCTGCTCGTGGAGCGGCTGTCGGACGCCCGGCGCAACGGGCACGAGGTGCTGGCCGTCGTACGGGGCACGGCGACGAACCAGGACGGTGCCAGCAACGGCATCACCGCCCCGAACGGGCCTTCGCAGCAGCGGGTGATCCGCCAGGCGCTGGCCGACGCCGGACTGGACGCGGCGGACGTGGACGCGGTGGAGGCGCACGGCACGGGCACGACGCTGGGCGACCCCATCGAGGCCCAGGCCATCGTCGCGACGTACGGTCAGGACCGGCCGGACGAGCAGCCTTTGTGGCTGGGGTCGTTGAAGTCGAACATCGGTCACACGCAGGCGGCGGCCGGAGTCGGCGGGATCATCAAGATGGTCGAGGCCATGCGGCACGGGGTGCTGCCCCGGACGCTGCACGTGGACGAGCCGTCCCCGCACGTCGACTGGTC
>NZ_JBVJGW010000059.1:0-13664 GCF_055587105.1 Streptomyces sp. NPDC048461
GCGATCTCCGATCGCCTTCGAGAACGCCTTCCAAACAACATCAACTACCCTGGCCCGAGCCGCATAGACGTGTTCAAAATCCGGGGTCAAGGCCCGTGGTCGGCGGAGCGGCCGATGACGCACTCCTCCTCGTCCGGCCCCTCGAGCCAGCCCGCACACGTCTCGGCGTGGAGGTAGGGCTCGGAAGTGATCTTGCCCTTCCCCTTGCAGCTGGTACGACGACTCCGCGTCGTACATCGCGAGGTTGAGCATGGCGGCCGAGCGGGCCATCGGGCCGGGTTCTCCAACCTCGCGCCGGACGACCTCCAGCAGAACGTCGTTCCAGTAGTGCACCGGATCGGCGACCGCATCGGTGGTGGCAGCGTGATCATTCGAGGTGGTCCATAGGCTCTCGTGGGAGCGCGAGTGCGCATCTCGATCAGCGCTGGTTCGCCGCTACCCAGAGTGCTGCCGCGGTCGCCAGGACGAAGGCACCAGCCGCCAGTACGGGCACGCCGGGAACCGGCGTCGCGTAGAGCACGACACCGGCGGCGGCGAGCACGGCGCCGAAAGCGAAGAGGGGCGAGACCCGAGTCCGAAACGGGCGAGTCATGATGGTTGCTCCTGTACGGAGGATTGGGTCGACCCCCAGGTTCTCACCTCAAGGCCCGCAGGTACACCTTCCCGCGAGGCCAGGGTCACGGGGCCGGGCGGGGCAGCGGCGAGCCCGAATCCATCACGAGGGACGGCCCGTGCCATCGCCGCACTGACACGGTCCGCCTGCGCGTCGGCCACGGTACGGCCTGAGCGGCCTCGGGTCGCCGCGGACCGGCCGGACGCGCAACCATTCGGGCGCCGAATATCCAGGTGCTGTCTGCTCAAACCTTCGAGCGGCCGACAATGCCATAACGTTCAAGTCGCAAACTTAGCATGAAGCAAATGTGTTGCAATCTCGTTACTTTGAAAAGATATTAGGGGGTATGTCCTATTTTACGCTGGCTCGCCTCACCGAACGGTCACGTCAGCAACCCTCTTCGAAGGGAATGAGATACCACAGGACGGCGCTTCAGGTAAGCCATCGGGCCCATGCAATTTCATTTTTTGCTGGGTAACTTCGGCCCGCATGACCACCGCTCGTGCAGAACCGGCCCACTACCGAGACAACGTCCTGGCCCTTCCCACCGGATTGCGCCTCGATCGCCCGAACGTGAGTGACGGCGCCGCCCTCTGGCGAATCGCCCGCGACTCCAAGGCCCTCGACCTCAACTCGCCGTACAGCTACCTGCTGTGGTGCCGCGACTTCCCCGGCACGTCCGCGGTGGTCCGGGACGCATCCGGGCAGCCGGTCGGCTTCGTGAGCGGCTACCTGCGTCCCGAGGCGCCGCGGACACTGCTGATCTGGCAGATCGCCGTCGACGAGTCCCTGAGGGGGCTGGGTGTCGCCGGCGCGCTTCTCGACGCGCTCTCCCGGCGGGTTGCCGAAGAGCACGGCCTGCGATGCCTGGAGGCGTCCGTGACGCCCGACAACGCGGCCTCGGAGCGGCTGTTCGCTTCCTACGCCGAGCGGCACAGCGCGCAGGTACGGCGCGAGGTCCTCTTCGGAAGCGACCAGTTCCCTGACGAAGACCACGAAGCAGAGGTCCTGTACCGCATCGGTCCGCTGTCCTTCTGAACCCCATTCGGTCCGGGCTCTGTCCCGCCTGCGTCTGCACGCAACACACCTGCACTGGAGCATACGTTGACCATCACCGCCCCGGCCCCGACCATCTTCGAGACCGTGGAGTCAGAGGTACGCAGCTACTGCCGCGCCTGGCCGGTCGTCTTCGAGCGGGCCAGCGGCAACCGGCTCTACGACGAGCAGGGCCGCGCCTACCTCGACTTCTTCGCCGGCGCCGGATCCCTCAACTACGGACACAACAACCCGGTGCTCAAGACCGCCCTCCTCGAGTACATCGAGCGCGACGGCATCACTCACGCACTGGACATGTCGACCACCGCGAAACGGGCGTTCCTGGAGACCTTCCAGTCGACCGTCCTCCAGCCGCGCGGCCTCCCCTACAAGGTGATGTTCCCCGGCCCGACGGGAACGAACGCCGTCGAGGCAGCCCTGAAGCTGGCGCGCAAGGTCAAGGGGCGTGAAGCGGTCGTCTCCTTCACCAACGCCTTCCACGGCATGTCGCTCGGCTCTCTCTCCGTGACCGGCAACGCCTTCAAACGGGCCGGAGCCGGCATCCCGCTCGTGCACGCCACTCCGATGCCGTTCGACAACTACCTCGGCGGCCGGGTCCCCGACTTCCTCTGGTTCGAACGGCTGCTGGAGGACCAGGGCTCGGGGCTGAACCACCCCGCCGCCGTCATCGTCGAGACGATCCAGGGCGAAGGCGGTGTCAACGTGGCCCGCGCCGAATGGCTGCGGGGCCTGGCGAACCTGTGCCGCCGGCGCGACATGCTGCTCATCGTCGACGACGTGCAGATGGGCTGTGGCCGGACGGGGGACTTCTTCTCCTTCGAGGAGGCGGGCATCGTCCCGGACATCGTGACCGTGTCCAAGTCCATCAGCGGGTACGGGCTGCCCATGGCCCTCTGCCTGTTCAAGCCGGAACTGGACGTGTGGGAGCCCGGTGAGCACAACGGGACCTTCCGCGGGAACAACCCCGCCTTCGTGACCGCGACGGCCGCCCTGCAGGCGTACTGGGGCGACGGCGCCCTGCGCCAGCAGACGCTGGTGCACGGCGGACGCGTCGAGAGCGCCCTGCGCCGCCTCTGCGCCGACCACGAGCGCAGCGGAGCCGGCTACCGGGGCCGCGGACTGGTGTGGGGCATCGAATTCACCGACAAGCAGCGCGCCGAGGCCGTCTGCCGCAAGGCCTTCGAACACGGCCTGCTCGTCGAAACCTCCGGCCCCGAGGGGGAAGTGGTCAAGCTGCTCCCGCCCCTCACCCTCACGGCTGACGAATTGGACGAGGGACTCGACCTCCTGGCCCGCTCCGTCCACGAGACCGCCTGAACGCCCCCACACCCAAGAGAGGCACCACACCATGATCGTCCGCTCGTTCAGGGACATCGAGGGAACCGAACGCCATGTCAAGGCGGCGTCGGGAACCTGGGAGAGCAAGCGCATCATCCTCGCCCGCGAACGCGTCGGGTTCTCCCTCCACGAGACCGTGCTCCACGCCGGCACCGAGACGTCGATGTGGTACGCGAACCACGTCGAGGCCGTCGTCTGCACCGAGGGCGAGGCCGAGCTCACCGACGAGGAGACGGGTGAGGTGTACACCATCACGCCCGGAACCATGTACCTGCTCGACGGACACGAGCGGCACACCTTGCGCGTCAAGAACGACTTCCGCTGCCTGTGCGTCTTCAACCCCCCGGTCACCGGCCGCGAAGACCACGACCAGAACGGCACGTACCCGCTGCTCACCGAGCCGGACCAGGGCTGACCGGCCCAAGAGAGAGGAGGCAGACACCACCATGGCCACGTTCCCCACCCTCACCACAGACCTGTACCCCACCAGGGGCGCCGAAGAGGTGCTCATCGGCCGTAAGGATCCCGTCGTCTGGTCGGAGCCGGGCACCGCGGGCCCCTTCTGGGCACACGAACTGGAAAGCTACGAGCGCGACGGATTCCTCCCGGTGGACCAGCTGATCACTCCGGAGGAGGTCGCCGGCTACAAGGCCGAGATGGACCGGCTCATCGCCGACCCCCGGACGCGTGAGGACGAACGCTCGATCGTCGAGCCCAAGTCCCAGGAGGTCCGGTCCGTCTTCGAGGTCCACCGGATCAGCGAGGTGTTCGCCCGACTGGCCGCCGACCCGCGCGTGGTGGGCCGGGCCCGGCAGATCCTGGGTTCCGACGTGTACGTCCACCAGTCCCGCATCAACGTCAAGCCCGGGTTCGGTGCGAGTGGTTTCTACTGGCACTCCGACTTCGAGACCTGGCACGCCGAGGACGGCCTGCCGCAGATGCGCACCGTCTCCGTGTCGATCGCGCTGACGCCCAACTATGTGACCAACGGCGGCCTGATGATCATGCCGGGGTCGCACCGGACCTTCCTGGGCTGCGCCGGAGCGACTCCGAAAGACAACTACAAGAAGTCGCTCCAGATGCAGGATGCCGGGACGCCCTCCGACGACGCTCTGACCAAGTTCGCCTCGGCGTGCGGAATCAAGCTCTTCACCGGCAAGGCCGGCTCCGCGACCTGGTTCGACTGCAACGCGATGCACGGCTCGGGGGACAACATCACGCCGTACCCGCGCAGCAACGTGTTCCTCGTTTTCAACAGCGTGCACAACCGGCCGGAGGCGCCGTTCGCCGCGCCCGTCCGCCGCCCGTCCTTCATCGCGTCCCAGGACTTCACGCCGTTGCGCTGACGCCCGTGGCCGCCTCGCCCGTGCCCGTCCCGCGCCGTTGACCATACACACCGCCCGTGTTCACTGCCGGAAGGAACGACATGCCCTCCCCCCGCGCCCTCTCCCGACGAGGGTTCCTCTCCCGTACCGGACTGCTGGGCGGCCTGGCCCTGGCGCCGGGGCTGGTCACGGCATGTTCACGCACCGAGGCGGGCACGGGCGCTCCCCGGGACGAGGACGACCTGCTGACGAAGCTCCGCGAACAGGGATTCGTACGGGTGGGATTCGCGGGCGAGGCACCGTACGGCTTCAAGGACGGCAACGAGCTCGCCGGGGAGGCACCGACGCTGCACCGCGAGATCTTCTCAGCGATGGGTGTGGCCGAGATGCGCCCCACCCTGACCGACTTCGGCGCACTGATCCCCGCCTTGCTCGCCGACCGGTTCGACGTCGTCAGCGCGGGCATGGCCATCACCACCGAACGCTGCGCGAAAGTGATCTTCTCGGAGCCCGAGTTCGTCTCGCCCACCGCCCTGATGGTGCCCAAGGGCAACCCCCGAGGGCTGAGCGACCTGAAGTCCTGCGCCGGAGCCGGCGTGACGGTCGGGGTGCTGACCGCCGCGGTCGAAGCGGCGTACGCGCAGGGGGCTGGGGTCGCGGAGTCCGCCATCAAGTCCCTGGCGAAGCAGCAGGACGGGCTGGACGCGCTGGTGGCGGGGCGCATCGATGCGTTCGCCCTGACAGGTATCTCCCTGCGCTGGCTGGCCAGGACCAATGCCGGGGCGGCGGTGGAGGTGCTCGAACCCTTCGTTCCGGAGGTGGACGGTCGCAAGCAGTACAGCCCCGGCGGAGCGGTCTTCCGCCCCCGGGCCACGGGGCTCCGGGACGCGTTCAACTCGGAGCTCGCCAAGATCACCGGTGATCCGGACCGGTACGTCGCTCTCATCGGCGCGTACGGGTTCACGGCGCGGGAGATTCCGCCCGCCACACTGCGTACTGCCGATCTGTGCAAGGTCTGATGGTGAACCCCGATGGCTGCCTTCGTCACCGAGTTCACGCGCTCGCTCCCCAGCATCGCCGACGGCGTACGGGTCACGGTCCAGGCGACCGTGCTCAGCGCCGCGGTGGCGCTCGTGGTGGCCTTCTTCTTCGGCTTCCTGGCGCGCTCACCACGCCTGCTCGTCCGCGGGTCCACCCGGATCACCGTCGAGTTCTTCCGGGGCACGTCGCTCTACGTGCAGCTCTTCTGGCTATTCTTCGCCCTTCCGGTGCTCGGCTTCCGGCTGGAGCCAATGGCCTGCGCCGTCGTGGCCTTCGGTCTCAACTTCGGCGCATACGGCTCCGAAGTCGTGCGCGGCGCCCTGAACGCGGTCCCCCGCGCCCAGTGGGAGGCGGCTGTCGCTCTGGGAATGAGCCCGTGGCAGCGCATGCGGCGGGTGATCCTGCCGCAAGCCTGGGTCCAGATGATCCCGCCGTTCGGCAACCTCCTCATCCAGTTGCTGAAGGCCACGCCCCTCCTGTCCCTGATCACCATCGCCGACCTCACCTTCGAGATGGACCAGCTGCGGTCACTCACCGGGAACACGGCCCAGGCCTACCTCGCCATCCTCGTCATCTACTACGCCCTCGCCGCCGTCCTGAACGCCCTCATGAAGGCAGTGGAGTCGGCTGCGAAGTCCCGCCTGGGACAGGGAACCGGGGGCGCCTGATGTGGTCCTGGGAGACGGCCCGCGAGGGGCTGCCCGTGGTCCTGAGCGGGTTCAGAACCACCCTGTACGCCACCGTGCTGGGCTCGGCCGTGGCGATATCGCTCGGCTTGGTGCTCGCCGTGATCCAGCACACCTCGACCCGCTGGATCACCCTGCCCCTGCGCTTGGCTGCCGACTTCATCCGCTCCACCCCCGTGATGATCCAGCTCTTCGCCGCTTGGGTGCTCGTCCCCGGGCTGAACGCGCTGACGCTGGGCATCGTGGTCTTGGGCGTGCACTACGCGACGTACACCAGCGAGGTGTACCGGGCGGGGATCGACGCGGTACCGAAGGGCCAGTGGGAAGCCGCGGTCGCCCTGTCGCTGCCCAGGCACCGGGTGTGGCGGGCAGTGGTGCTGCCCCAGGCGGTCCGCAACGTGGTTCCGGCTCTCGGCAACTACGTGATCTCGATGTTCAAGGAGACGCCGTTCCTCTCGGTGATCGCGGTCCAGGAGATGGTCCACCGGGCGAACGAGTTCGGCAGCGTCCACTTCGCCTACCTGGAGGCGTTCACCCTCGCCGGGCTCGTGTTCCTGCTGGCGAGCTACCCCACATCCGTACTGATGCGACGTCTGGAGAACCGCCTTGCCCGCTGAAACCGGGGCCGATCGCCCGGAGATGGTCCGCTTTGACAAGGTCGTGAAGCGCTTCGGCGACCACACCGTGCTCGACGGGCTCGACCTGAGCGTGGGCCGGAGCGAGCGCGTGACCCTGGTCGGGCCGAGCGGCTCGGGCAAGACCACGGTCCTGCGGTTGCTGATGACCTTGGAACGGGTCACGGACGGTGTCATCCACGTAGACGGGCAGCCCTACTCCCACATGCCTGCCGGCCGGGCCGGCTCCTTGGCCCCGGCGGACGAGAAGTACCTGTCCGCGCCCCGGCGGCGAATCGGTATGGTCTTCCAGCAGTTCAACCTCTTTCCGCACATGAAGGTGCTGGAGAACGTGATCGAGGCCCCGGTGCACGTCCTGGGCCTGAGCCGGGAGGAGGCGGCCGAGCGCGGCCGGGAGCTACTCGACCTGGTGGGCCTGGACGACAAGCACGACGCCCACCCGACGCGGTTGTCCAGAGGGCAGCAGCAGCGGGTGGCCATTGCCCGTGCCCTGGCGATGCGGCCGGACGGTCCTGCTGCTCGACGAGGTGACCTCCGCACTCGACCCGGAGCTGGTGGCAGGGGTGCTGGACGTCCTGCGCGACGTCGCCGCCTCGACCGACGTCACCCTGCTGTGCGTGACCCACGAGATGGGCTTCGCCCGGGACATCTCGGACCGGGTGGTGATGTTCGACCACGGCAGGGTCCTGGAGTCCGGCCCCCCGGAGCAGCTGTTCGAGGCGCCGCAACACGAACGTACCCAGGCATTTCTCCGGGCGGTGCACTGAGCGTGGGCTGTGTGCCCGTTGTCGCCGACGCCCCGGAGCCTGTTCCCGCCATGGCCGCTCCCCCGCGTCACCGACCGCTGGCAGCCCCGACGTCTACCGGCGAGAATCAGGAGCTCACCTTCCGACCGCACCTGACGAACACGGGATCCCTGTTGGGCAGCTCCACAACCGTCGCGCTCCTGGCTGCCGCCATCATCGTGGCCGCGCTCGCGATCAGGACGGCGATCGCCGACTGCAAAGCACCGGGGCACGGACGCCGGCAGCGGAGGTTCCTCACGGACCGCTACGCCCTGACGGCAGCGGCTGTCACAGCCGTCCTGCTGGGCCTCATAGGCTGGCAGCAGGCGGCTGGAGAGGGCCTGGTCCGGGCCTTGGTCGCAGCAGCCCTCATCGCGCTCGCGGTCAGCGCACTATCCAACCGCAAGTGATCGCGTTCCTTCACCTTCCGAATGTGCTGGGGCGCTCCGCTCGGCCATGACTGCGGCCACGGGGGCCAGCGCACCCTCGACTCGCCCGTCTGCCGGCTGAGGCCCCCCTCTGGAACCAAGGATGAGGGCAGCGAACACCGCGATCAAATGACAGACGAGGACCATGGCGGCCCTCCGACGGCACGGCCATCGCTCGTCGGGGTCGGACCCCGTGGAGAAGCGGTCGAGGCGCACGGCCAGACCGGGAGCCTCCTCGCGCAGGTGGCTCTCGAATTCGGCCAGCACCCGTTCCTCGTGGTCTCGGTCCACAGCGAGCACCTCGCTGCCCCAGCCCCCGCTTCAACGACTGCGCTCCGCCTTGGCGCATGCGGGACGGACGACCCGCCTGGCGGGTAGGCGTGCAGTGCTCCTGCCGAGCCCCGCGGCAAGATGCATCTCGTGCTGCTCCACGTGCAGGTGCCGGCTGCAAAGCCCCCCCCCCGCATTCGCGGCGCATCGCCACAGCCGTGCTGGCCGTACCCGGGCTCGCCAGGCGGACGACGCGGCTGATGACAGCGCAATGGAGTACGCACGTCGGCTTCATCCACCCGCCACCACCGCGCAAGGTCGGTCTGGCCGAGGCAGCGGTCAGCGATGGGTGACTGGCGTCCGCTCCATCAGGTGGAGGGATACCCGCCTATTGAGGGGCACGGCCTGGTCGGGGACGGAGCCACGTGCGCTCACTCTCCCGGTCAGCGAGGGGGGTCGGTCCAGCCGAGGGGGTGCGGCAGGACATCCGGATGGGTCACCGGCGGCTCACCCCCGGCTTCGCTGAACGCGGTCAGGGCGGTGACCAGAGCCAAGCGCTGGGCGGGCTCCATCCGCTCGACGATCACCGCGATCTCGGCCCGGCGGCGGGCGGTCACGTCCTCGACGAGCCGCCACCCGCTGTCCGTGACGGTCAGTATCGTCTCCCTGCGATTGTCGGGGTTGTGCCGGCGATCGGCCAGGCCGGCGGTGATCAACCGGTCGACCATCCTCATGGCTGTGGACGGGCTCACACCGAGCTGGTCCGCGAGGACGACGAGCTTCGTCGCCCCCCGGGTGGCGAGGACGACGAGCATGCGGAACTGGGGAACCGTGACGTTGTCCTCCATGGCCGCCAGCGACCGCGCCGACACCGCGACGAGCAACCTGGACGCGGTCAGTACAGCGCGGGTGACGTCGTCGAAATCGGGTTCGTCACTACTGGCGGCAGCGGGCCGCGGGTGATCGGTCATATCTCTTTCTACCGCTCGGCCGCACCACGCCGACGAGCGCCCCGCTACCGGCAGCGCAGGAGCAGCATGGCGGCGTCGTCGTGCAGGGGCCCCCCGGCATGGGACACGACGTCTGCGCGCAGGGCATCCAGCGCTTCCTGCGGGTCACGGTCCGCCAGGAGTGCCGTGCGCTCCTGCAGCGGGTAGAAGGCTCCGCTCGGCCCACGAGCCTCGGTGACTCCGTCGGTGTAGAGCAGGAGCTGATCTCCGGGACCGAAATCGACCTGGTACGGCGTCGGCCGTTCACCGTCATCGGTGAGCCCCAGAGGCAAGGCGTGCTCAGGTGGATCGGCAAAAAAGGTCTCCCGGTCGCTGCGGACCACCAGGGCCGGCGTGTGGCCATAGTTCACGAACACCGTCCCCCTGTCTTCCGTGATCTCGGCCAGCAAGGCGGTCACGAACTTCTCACCGTCACCCTCCATATCGACGGTACGGCGGACGGCGCACTCCACACGGTCACCGACAGCGGACAGGTCCGGCTCGTTGTACGCGGCCTCCCGGAATGCCCCGAGCACAGTCGCAGCCGTCTCCACCGCCTCCAACCCCTTGCCCTGTACATCGCCTATGATCACCCGCACACCGCCGGCCACCTGCACCACCTCGTAGAGGTCCCCGCCGATCCGCGCCTCCGCGACGGCGGAGGTGTACGACACCGCCGCGCGCACATGTCCGGCCAGCCGGGGCACGGGCCGGAGCAGGACGCGTTGGGCGACTTCCGCGATCGAACGGACGCTCGCGAGCTCGTCCTCCCTACGGCTGCGCATCACCGCTGCGGCCACTCCGGCGACGGTCACTCCCCCGACCGCCGCCATCGCCGTGTAGCCGCGCCGGCTGTCGAAGAGACCGTCGTACAGCCCGAGCCCGAGACACAGGCCGAGAGCGAGGACCCCGACCGCCGCGGTCCGGCGCCACCCCCCGGCCAAGCCTGCGAAGGCGGGCCCCAGCGAGACCAGGGGAAGAAGGCCGACGCCGGGACCTGCCGTCACGTCGGCCACCGCGACGACACCCATCACGCCGTACGGCAGCACCCGCAGGGTGGTTCCGGCGGTTGCTGAGAATGACTGGTCGGGATCCATGACGCGCTCCGGTGCCTTGTACGAACTGGGCGACGAAGGGGAACACCGTTGACCGACACCTCGGTGAGAGGTTGAAGGATCCCCCCGCCACCTGCCAGGTTTAGCCTATGCAAAATTTCTGCGTCCAAAGCACTTCCCCATTGAACTGTTACCTACCCGCTGCGAGCGTCCCACTCCCCCCGCGCACCCGAGAAGGTTTCGTCGGATGAGCAGGCCCTCCCGGCTCCGGAACCGACCGGCACCGCCCACCGGGTGGAAGCGGCGCATCGCCCGGCTCCCGCTCCTCCTCTTCCGCATCGGACTGGGGCCCGTCTTCGGCAAACGGCTGCTCGTGCTCCAGCACACTGGGCTGGTGTCCGGGGCAACACGTGAGGTGTGCCTGGAAGTCGTGGCCCACGATCCTGGGCGCGGCACGTGGACGGTCGCATCGGGCTTCGGTGTGCGTGCACAGTGGTACCGGAACCTCCGGCACATCCCGAAGGTGACCATCCAGGTCGGCCGGACGTTCTATCCGGTCAACGCCCACTTCCTGTCCCCTGATGACGGGGCCTCGATCATGGCGGAGTACGCGGCGCGGCACCCACGTGCCGCCCTTGCCCTGTGCCGATACCTGGCCTTCGACGTGGATGGCACCGATGAAGCCTTCCGCCGCGCTGGGGCCGAGATCCCGTTCGTGCGCCTGGAGGAGGTGCCACCGCGCTGGATCGCATAGGACCACCTCTCACACAAGATCAGCGGCGGCTGCGCCGCGAGGCGTTCGCTCCCACCATGACGAGCCCCGTGACCAGGCAGGCCAGCCCGATCAGGAGCACGGGAAAGGCGGGTCCGGGCAGGACGTAGAGAAAGCGCCCGAGATGGACACGGGGGCGCCCACGGCCACGAGCAGTACCCCCATGCGGAATTCGGCGGCATTTCTGCCCAACCAGGCTCGCAGACGGGTACGGGTCCTCGCGGTCATCGACCACCTGCCAGGTTCGAAGCCCCGGAGGCGTGCGGCCGGGCCGCCGAACTTTTACCATCGCAGTGCGCCCGGTGGGCTCGGCGCCGGCCAGGGGGCACAGGAGACGCCTCGCCACGGAGAAGTCAAGGCACGCAGAGCCTCGGTTCATAGATACCTCTCCGATGAGGCTGTCCACGATAGGCAGCGCCATCCCCTCGTCAGCCTGCCGGAGTCCGGCAACAATTTCGGTCCTGAACTGCCGTAAGGATCTCGCCAAGACCTCGTAAGAGTCGTATAAATTAGCGCACGGCGTGCCGGGAAGTCTGGTCGGCGATCAGGGGACAACTTTCTTCAAAGACCAGGAGGATTCTGCCATGGTTCTTGTTGCCGTATTCGGCGTGGCACTGCTGGTGGCGGTGCTGCTGTCAGGGCTCGCCGCCCGAACCGTACTTTCCACTTCGCTCCTCTTCCTGTTGGGCGGAGCGCTGGTCAGTGACGGGTTCCTCGGCCTGGTGCACATCACCGCCGACAGTGAAATAGTCGCCGTCACGGCCGACTTGGCACTGTTCGCCGTGCTGTTCACCGACGGCATGCACGTCTCGTTCCCCAAACTCCGGGAGAATTGGAAGAACCCGGCCCGTGCGCTCGGCCTGGGCATGCCCCTTGCAATGGTCGGCATGGCGCTGGTGACCCACTACGTCGCAGGCATGGACTGGACGACCTCGTTCCTGGTGGGCGCCGTGCTGGCGCCCACCGACCCGGTCTTCGCCTCGGCCATCGTGGGGCGGAAGGAAGTTCCGACCAAGCTCCGACAACTGCTGAATGTGGAAAGCGGGATCAACGACGGACTGGCTCTGCCCGTCGTCCTGGTCCTCATCGCCGCTGCCGGACCGACGGCCGCCCACTCCGAGGCGTCCATCGGCATGATCGGCCTGGAGCTGGGCCTCGGTCTCGCGTTCGGAGTCCTCCTGCCACTGCTCGTGGCCGGCCTTCTCCGGCTCCGGTTGCTGGGCGCCGAGCCGAAGCTGCAACCGCTGCTGCCGCTCGCCACCGGCATCATGCTCTACGGGCTCTGCCACCTCACTCACGCCAACCCCTACCTCGCGGCCTTCTCCGCCGGCGCGGTTCTCGCCACCGTCTCGCCGGAGCCCAAGGTCGCCTTCGAAGCCTTGGGTGAATCGCTGGCAGAACTGGCAAAGTTCGCGGCTCTGTTGGTCTTCGGCGCCCTGCTGACCCCGCAGTTGTTCGGCGACCTGTCCGTGGGCGGATACGTGGCCGTACTGTTGGCGATCTTCCTGATCCGGCCGGCCTCGCTCCTCCTGTCACTGCTCGGTACGCGGCTGGAGCGCCGGGAGAAGCTGGTCGCTGCCTGGTTCGGCCCCAAGGGCTTCGCCTCGGTCGTGTACGGGCTGCTCGTCCTCCAGGCGGGCATCCCCCAGGGCGAACAGGCGTACACACTCATCGCAGTGTGCATCGCCTTCTCGATCATCGCGCACAGCAGCACCGACGTACCCGTGGCCCGGCTCTTCCACGTCGAGGACATCGCGGGAATCCCCGGCGGCGCGCCGACCGGAGCGCCCGCCGCCAGCCAGGAGGCCCCTCGTGTCCGCGCGTGACCTGGCCACCCCATACCCGTCCCCGTCACAACGGACGAAGGCGCGAACGCCGCAATTCGGCTGCTGACCGGGCACAGTCTCCCGGCGCTGCTTGTAGTCGATGGGCACGGGATGGCGTACGCCGTGGTTCCTGTCTCCCAGCTCGTGCGGCAGCTCGTGCCCGAACCGGCTCTGGACGACCCGCTGCGCACGGCCGTCCTTCGGGACGAGCCGTCAGAACGGCTGGTCGCCACGCTCGAGGAACAGACAGTCGGGAACTGGCTGCCGCGTCGCGGCTTCGGCCCGCGGTGTGTGGGACCTGACGCAACCGCCGCCCAGATCGCCGCCGTGATGGCTCGCAGGCGGATCACGCTCGTGCCCGTTGTGGAACAGGTCGACGACAACGAGGCCAGGATGCTCGGGGTGGTGTCCGCCACCGCGGTGATGCGGTACCTTCTCACGCTCTCGGATTCCGCGGACCGCCGTTGAGGCGGACAAGCCGTCCATAGCAGCCGAGCTCGCCTGCAGACTGCGAGAGCAGGGTGTGATCACGGTGATCGGGGCTGCTCTCGGGGAAGCTGCGTCAGCACGGGCTGGTGCACCCCTGCGCTGGAGCGGCCGTCGGTCTGATCGGAGGTCAGGCACGGACGAGGAGCACGAAATGTACGGCTGTGAAACCAAGCCCGATCAACGCCATTACCCTGCCCCGTCCCTGCACGAGTAGCCGCAATCCGTAGGCCCGGCTTCGAGTCATACGCGGCCGCGGGCCAGCTACTGAGGATTTCAGGGTGGGGTCGGTGGGTTGATAGCCAGGCCGGTGGCGGTGAGGCAGCCGTCGATGAGGTGGGGTCTGAGTTGGATTCTGC
>NZ_JBVJGW010000060.1:0-11884 GCF_055587105.1 Streptomyces sp. NPDC048461
CTCCCGCGCGTCGTCCACGCCCTCGAAGCCCCGGTAGTGCAGCTCGTACAGCAGGTACAGGGCCAGCTGCAGATCCTCACCCCACGGATCCGCCTCCCGTACGGATGGCCCGTCGTACGCGGGCGCCCGGCCCGTACGCAGGGATTCCACCACGGCGTCCGAGAGCGCGCCGCGACCGGGCACGAGGCCGGGCCCGGCGGTTGCCGCGGCGGTGGGCACGGTGCTGGTCGACGAGTCGGAGGGGGTCATCGCGAGCCCCCGTCCCCGCGGCCGCCCTCAGGACGCGCGGCGCGCTCCCGGGTGCGGTGGCTGGTGTCGCACCAGGGGTACGTACGGCTGCGGCGGCAGGTGCACACGGCCACCGTGAAGCGGTCCGAGCGGGCGACGGTCCCGTCGTCGAGCAGGATCTCGACGGGGCCCTCGACCAGGACCGGTCCGGACGGGTCCACGGAAACGCGGCGGGCCGCGCGACACCCGGTCGCGGAGCCGTCGGAGCCGCCGGAAGCGGCGTCGGAGACGTCGGCGGTGCGGTCAGAGGTGCTGGGCACGGATGATCACCAGTTCCTCCCATTCGGTGCCCTCGTCCGCCAGGCCGCGGCTCTGGAGCCAGGCCCGGCGCGAACGCAGTACCGGCCCCCAGGGCACGGTGGCGCGGACCGTCACCTGCGCGGTCAGCCCCCCGTCCTCCAGTCGGCCGACGGTTTCCTCGGCCCCGCACATTCCGGAGTGCACCATCAGCAGGACACCTCCTGGACGGAGCAGCGCGGGGGCGCCGGCGCAGATGCGGTCGATGACGTGGCGCCCGTCGGAGCCCGCGTCCCAGGCCCGCTGCGGGCCGTGCGAGGGCACGGCGGGCTCGGGGGAGGGGACGTACGGGGGGTTCGTCAGGAGCATGTCGAAGCGTCGGCCCCGTGTGCGGTCGGCGAAATCACCGTGCAGCACGTGCAGGGGCAGCCTCCTGCGGAGCCCGTTCAGACGCGCGGTGGTCACGGCCCGCCAGGACACGTCGACGGCCGTGACACGAGCTCCCCGGGCGGCCGCGGTCAAGGCGAGGGCGCCCGTCCCGGTGCCGATCTCCAGCAGCTCCGTCGAGGGGCCGAGCTCTTCCCGGGCCAAGGCTTGGGCGAGGAGCCGGGTGTCGGCCTGCGGGCGGTACACACCGGGCAGCGAGATGATCGACTGTGAGGTCGTTCCCTTGGTCAGGGCCGTACTGGACATCGGTCACCTCCGGTTTCGGGCGCCACCGGAAGAGTGGTTTCCCGGGGGCCTCGGCACAGGGCGGCTACCCGCCCGGAGGCCGTCCACTCGCCGAAGGTGATCCGTAACCGGTCGACTACCCGCCGCTCGTCGTGAGTCCGTCGTCCGGGGAGCCCCGACGTGCTCCGGAGCGGCGCGAGCCGGTCCCCGCCGGTGCGGCGGGGACCGGCTCCCCACGGTCGCTCAGGATCGCGAGACGGCCGTGCAGCCCTCCTGGGAGGCATCCTCGATGGTCTTGCTCCGGTCGTACGGGTCCACCGGTGTCCCGGAGGGCGTCGTGCCGGTCGCGGGGTCCTCGGTGAAGGCGGGGTGCAGGAACCCGTCGTGCTTGTCGCAGGAGCTGTTCGCTATGTCCCGCTGGTAGGCGACGAGCCAGAGCTTGCCCGCGGTCGCCGTCCACTTGCGCGGGTCGGCGATCGAGAAGGTCGCCTCCCGGCGCACGATGGTCCGCTCGACCTGCTCGGACCCGCTCTGCGCCTTCGTGAACGGGTAGACGAAGGAGTAGTCGACCCGGACGTTGGCCTGCCCCGGCCCCTCGCCGGGCTCGACCCACATGCGTCCGCGGACCTTGACGACGTCTCCCACGAGCTTCAGCTCGGCCGGGTCGTACCGGCTGAACAGGTCCAGCGGGTTCTGGTCGAGGCCGGGCTGCGCGAAGGCGGCCGCCACCTGGTCCTTGGTCGTCTTGTCCTTCGGATCCATCAGGGCCAGTGCCGCCGCGGGGCGTTCCCCGCGCAGGGTGGCCGGGTCCAGGTTGGCCGCGACCAGGAACTGCTTGGCCTTGGCCAGGGCGTCCGCCACCTGCTCCTTGGTCATGCCGCCGGTCGCCGCGGCCTCCGGCACCTCGATCCCGGCGGCGCCGTCGGCCCACTGGAGCGCCGGCGAGCCCCGGAACGGGTGCGTCAGCGTCGGCTGGTCCGGGTACAGCTCCGCCGGCGCCGCGGACGGACGGGCGGACTCCGCGGCCAACGGGGCAGCCGCGGCGGCCTCCTGCCGGTCCTCGGCCTTCCCCGTGATCCGGTCGATCAGCAGCTCCGGCCGCAACGCCACCAGAGCGAGAGCGCCGATGAACACGACGGCCGCGGTCGCCTTCAGCCGCCGCTTTCCCCGGCCCCGGCCCTCCATCTCCTGCCATGCGGGCCCGGTCCGCCAGCCGGGCGGATCACCCGCGCCCGCCCTCGGCGCGCGCCGGAAGAGCCCCCGGCCGGCCTGCGCCCGCTCCGCCTCCTCGCGCCGCAGCCGCTCCGTCACCATCCTTGCCCGCGCGGACGGTTCCCCGGGGGCGTCCCCGCCGCCCTCGCCCGCCTGCGCGCTGAACCGCGCCCACTCCTCGTCGGAGACGCCCGGTCTGCCGTCGTCGTTCTGTCCCATGCTCCCCACCCGTTCCGTACCGGTGCGGCCCTTTCAGCAGGCCACACGGTGCGGAGCTTCTCACAGGCCGCCGACAGGGCGGGCGACGGGGCGCCCGTACGCCTTCCGCGGACCGGTCGTTGTCCGGGCGGGCCGCGCGGCGGGTCCCGCACGCCGGGAGTGCGGGACGGTAATCACCGCCGCCCGGACGGGACGAGGAACGCGCGCAGGTCCACGACTTCGTAACCCTCGGCCTCGGCGGCGTCGATGATCCGGGGCAGTGCCCGGGCGTCGAGAACGACGCCGTCGCCGGTGCTGCCGACGTGCATCTGCAGGATCGCCCCGGGGGTGAACGCGTCGACGGCCCGCTGCACCACCGTGTCGACGCTCATGCCGCCCTTCGGGCCGAGGTAGCCGTTCGTGTCGGCGGTGAACTCGATCGCCGCATAACCGAGGTCGTTGACGTCCGCGACGGAGTCCTCGGTCGTGGAGCTGTACGGGAAACGGAAGAACGGCAGCGGCTCGGCCCCCGACGCGGTCCGGATCGCCGCGTCGGCGCGGCGTACTTCGGCCGCCCGCTCCTCCGTGTCGAGGTCGTCGAAGAAGGGGTGGCTGTGGGAGTGGTTGCCGAGACCGTGCGACGCGGCGGCGACCGCGCGCACCGCCCCGGGGTGGGCCGCGGCGAACAGGCCGGTGGGGAAGAACGTGGCGGGGAGGCGGCGGCGCCGCAGCTCCTCCAGCACGGTGTCGATCCCGCTCTCGTCCCAGGCTGCGTTGAAGGTCAGCGCCAGTACCCTCCGCGACGTGGGCAGCCGGCGGATCTCACCGCCCATCAGGGACGCCGGCGGCCGCGGACCGGCGGGGCGCGCGGCCGGCCCGGGGGCCGCCGCGGCCCCGGACCAGGGGGCCGTCCCCGCGGTCAGCCCCGCGGCCAGTGCCGCCGCCATCGCGGCGCGTCGTCCCAGGTGCACCTTCGCCACTCCCTCCGTACCGCGGTGCGTCCGCGGCCGTCAGGACCATGCGAGCAGCCCCGACGGCTCCCGGCATCCGCTGCGGGCACCCGGGTGATCACGTGCCGGGTGCCGCTCGGACCGGTGGGCGCGCCGGAGCGTCCGGGCTGTCAGCCGGTGCCTTCGGTCGAGGGCTCGGGGCGGGGGCGGGCGCGGAGGTGGGCCCGTTCGCCCTGGGTGCCGAACAGGCTGAGGAACTCGACCGGTTCGGCGTCGCAAGCGCCGAACCAGTGCGGCACCCGGGTGTCGAACTCGGCGGCTTCGCCCGGTGCGAGCACCAGGTCCTTGTCCCCGAGCACGAGCCGCAGCCGCCCGTTGAGGACGTACAGCCACTCGTAGCCCTCGTGGGTCTTGGCCTCCGGCACCCGGCGGCGGCTGCCGGCCGGGATCACGAGCTTGTACGCCTGGATGCCGCCGGCCCGGCGGGTCAGGGGCACCATCGTCATGCCGTGGCGGCTGACCGGGCGCAGGTGGATGCGGGGATCGCCGGTGGGCGGGGCGCCGACGAGTTCGTCGAGGGTGACCCCGTACGCCCGGGCCAGGGGGAGCAGCAGTTCGAGGTTGGGCCGGCGGGTACCGGACTCCAGCCGGGACAGGGTGCTCACCGAGATGCCCGTCGTCACCGACAGGTCGGCCAGCGTCGTCTCGCGCTGTCGGCGCAGGGCGCGCAGTCGTGGTCCGACCGCGTCGAGCGCTTGGTCGATGTCGTCATCCATACGAGCAGATTGCCATATCGGCAACGGGCCTTGCCGGGTCCGAGCACCCGCGGAACCGCCCGGCGGCGCGCCGGCTGCCGGCCGCCCGGGGCCGAACTGGACAAGTCCTCACCGGTCAGACGACGATGCAGCCTGATGAGTGCCGCGGGCAGTGCCGGGGGGCGGACCGCAAGACACACCTCGTTCCTCCGCGTGCGTGCCGTGCGTCCCCGCGCTTCCACGGAGGAAAACCGAGATGAGCTACGGCAGCCCGAACAACCCCTACGGCGAGCAGCCCCAGGCCCCGCAGGGCCAGCCCGGCTACGGGTATCCGCCCCAGACCCCGCCCGGCTACGGGTATCCGCCCCAGACCCCGCCCGGCTACGGGTATCCGCCCCAGACCCCGCCCGGCGGCTACGCCTATCCGCCCCAGCAGGGCTACCCCGGCGGGCCGGCCGGATACCCGGGGGCGCACATGGAGATGCCCGGCGGCGCGAAGGCCGCCCGTGTCATCCTCTTCATCCTCGGCAGCCTGCAGGCGCTGCTGGGCCTGGTCGTCATCCTGGGCGGTGCGCTCTTCGCGTCCGCGCTCATGGGGTCGTCGAGCTCGTCGGCGGAAGACCTGGGGGCCGTCGCCGGCGGCGTGCTCGTGATCGCGGGCATCCTCTGCATCGGCTTTGCCCTGTGGCCGTTCCTGACGGCCGTGAAGATGGGCAAGGGCCGGTCGGGCGTGCGCATCTCCGGCATCATCTACGGCTCGTTCCAGGCCTTCTTCGGTGGCCTCAGCGTGATCGTCAACCTCACCTCGCTCAGCTCCGACAGCCACGCGATGGTCGGAGCCGGCATCTTCTCCCTGGTGACGGCGCTGATCTCGCTCGGCCTCGGCGTCTGGGTCATCGCGGGCCTCGCCAAGGCAGGCGACTACTTCCGGCGCCCGAGGTTCTGAACCCCGTACGCTGCCGGCGAAGGCCGCGTCCCGCACCCCTGCGGAACGCGGCCTTCTTCGTACCGGCGAGGAGGGTGAAATGGCTGGTCACCGGAGCCCCGGCCGGTTTAGGGTCACCGGATGACCTTGGAATGGGAACAGGTAATCGTCCACTCGGTGGATCCGGCGGCCCTGGGGCAGTGGTGGGCCGACGCCCTCGGATGGGTCGTGGTCTACACCTCCGACGACGAGTTCGAGATCCGGCCGGAACCGGATCGCCTGCCGGGACTGGACTTCGTCCGGGTCGAGGAGAACACGAAGGCCAAGAGCCGGCTGCACCTCGACTTCCGGCCCGACGACCGGGACGCCGAGGTGGCGCGCCTGCTGGCGCACGGCGCCCGGCGCGCCGACATCGGCCAGGGCGAGCAGTCGTGGGTCGTCCTGGAGGACCCCGAAGGCAACGAGTTCTGCATCCTCGGCCCGCGGAGCCAGTAGGGCCCGCGCCCCGGCGGGGGTGACCGTCGCCGTCAAGTCGCCTCCGCCGCGGCCCGATTGCTCCCGCACTGAGCGGCCGGCCGGCCATGCCGGCGCCCGCCGGGGACGTGCGGGGCAAGCGGGTCCCGGACGTCGGATGCGGCGCCGGCCACGACGCCGCAGACTGCTCGGCCGGCGCGCCGCGCACGTCGTCGGAGTGGACGGCGGCAGTGAGCGCCTGCTGCGCGCCGCAGGGCATCGACTCGGGGACGGTGCCCCGCTGCACCACCACGACCGGGTGGAGCCGGGGGCCGTCAGGCTCCGCTGCCCGTGACGGGCCGCACGGCCGCCGTCGCGTCCGCGAGTTCCGCCGCCGCGCTCGCGAGGAGCATGTCCAGCGCCGTCGGATAGGCGCTGGCCGTCATGCGCGCGGCCAGCAGCCCGGCCGTCGCCGCGATGTGCGGATAGGCCCCCTCCGGCAGCCGGGCGTACGTCGACTCCCACATGGCCTCGTCGGCCTCCCGTGAGGCGTCGGCCAGGGCCAGGGCGCCGGCATCCAGCGCCGCGAACGCGAGGCTCTGGTCGACGAAGGCGTGGAAGATCCGCACCGCGTCGGGGTCGGCGAACCCGGCCGTCCGCAGCACCCCGAGGATCGCCTCGTCCGCCGCGATCTCCCGCGGCAGCCCCGTCACACGGCTGGCGGTCAGCACCGCCGCCTGCGGGTGGGCGAGGTACGCGCCGTGGATGCGCAGCCCCAGCTCCCGCAGGTCACCGCGCCACGTCCCGGTCGGCGACCACCCCGAGAGCGCCCGGCCGATCAGCTCCTCGCCGATGGCGAGCGTGAGGTCGTCCATCCCCGAGAAGTACCGGTACAGGGTGCTCGGATCCGCCCCCAGCGCCGTGCCGAGCCGGCGCGCGGACAGACCGGCACTGCCGTGTTCGCGCAGCATCCGCAGGGCCGTCTCCACGATCAGCCGCTCCGACAGGACCGTGCCCTGCCGGGTGGGACGGCGCCGCCGCCGCGCCTCCTCGGGGACCACCTTCTTCGCCATGGCCGTACCGCCTCCGTCCCGCGTCGCCCGCGCGCCACGCGCCCGTGAGCCTTATGCCAACACCATTGACCTTAATCTCACGGTCCGGGTTTCATCACCTTCCAGGGGAGCGCACCTCTCATTCGACTCATTCAAGTCATTCAAGTTATTCGACTCATTCCGATGAAGGGTTCCTGTCATGCGTGTACTGCTCGTCGGCGCCGGAGGCGTCGGGACGGCGATCACCCGGATCGCGGCCCGCCGTGACTTCTTCGACCAGTTCGTCGTCGCCGACTACGACCTGTCCCGGGCCGAGGCCGCCGTCGCCGCGCTGGACGACCCGTCCGGCCGGTTCAGCGCCTGCCGCGTCGACGCGTCGGACGAGGCCGCCGTGACCGCGCTGCTCGCCGAGCGGCGGTGCGACGTTCTGATGAACGCCACCGACCCGCGGTTCGTGATGCCGCTCTTCCGGGCGGCCCTGGCCGCCGGCGCGCACTACCTGGACATGGCGATGTCCCTGTCGCGCCCGCATCCCAGCAGGCCGTACGGCGAGTGCGGGGTCAAACTCGGCGACGAGCAGTTCGAACGGGCCGGGGAGTGGGAGCGGTCCGGCCGGCTCGCGCTCGTCGGCATGGGGGTGGAGCCCGGCCTGTCGGACGTGTTCGCCCGCTACGCCGCCGAGGAGCTCTTCGACGAGATCGAGGAGATCGGCGTGCGCGACGGGGCGAACCTGACCGTCGAGGGCTACGACTTCGCCCCGTCCTTCAACATCTGGACCACCATCGAGGAGTGCCTCAACCCGCCGGTGGTCTACGAAGCGGACCGCGGCTGGTTCACGACGGAGCCCTTCAGCGAACCGGAGGTCTTCGACTTCCCCGAGGGAATCGGCCCGGTCGAGTGCGTGAACATCGAGCACGAGGAAGTGCTGCTGATCCCGCGCTGGGTCGACGCCCGCCGGGTCACCTTCAAGTACGGCCTCGGCGACGACTTCATCGGCAAGCTCAAGACCCTGCACGCCCTGGGCCTGGACGCGACGGCCCCGGTGACGGTCCCCGGCGAGGCGGGACCCGTCCGGGTCTCCCCCCGCGACGTGGTCGCGGCCTGCCTGCCGGACCCGGCGACGCTGGGGGACCGGATGACCGGCAAGACCTGCGCCGGAACCTGGGTCAGGGGCGTCAAGGACGGCGTGCCGCGCGAGGTGTACCTCTACCACGTCGTCGACAACCAGTGGTCCATGAAGGAGTACGGCTCCCAGGCCGTGGTCTGGCAGACCGCGATCAACCCGGTGGTGGCGCTCGAACTGATCGCCACCGGCGTCTGGTCCGACTCGGGCGTCCTGGGTCCCGAGGCCTTCGCGCCCCGGCCCTTCCTCGACCTGCTCACCGCGTACGGCTCGCCGTGGGCCCTGCGCGACCAGAGCTGACGGGAGGACCGGACGACGGGACGGGGCCCCGGCGCGCCGGAGCACAGGGCGGGCCGAGGCGTGCGGGGAGTGCGGGCCCCGCGCGAGCATGCCTCCGCACGCCCCGGTCCGCGGCGTTGCCCGGGGCCCGGGCACGGGGATGAATGGGTCCGTCCGGTGGTTCGGGCGGCTTGCCCGTGACACGTGGGGGCGGGGTTGGGAACGTCGACGGAGAGCGCCGATGTGATAGTCGTGGGCGGTGGGGCCGTGGGACTCGCCTCGGCCTGGGAAGCGGCCCGCAGGGGCCGTTCGGTGCTGGTGCTGGAACGATTCTTCATCGGGCACGGCCGGGGCAGCTCGGCGGGTCTCGAACGGCAGTGGCGGATCCAGTACAGCGAGGAGCGGTGGTCGCGGCTCGCGCTGGAGACGCTCCCGCTGTGGCGGGCCGTCGAGTCCTTCGCCGGGCGCCGGCTGGTCCACCCGACCGGGAGCCTGTGGTTCGGACGTACCGGCGTGGCGACCAGCGAGGGCGAACTGCGGGCCGCCGCCTCCGTCCTGGACCGGCTGGACGTGCGCTACGACTGGCTCTCCGCGCCCGAGATCGAGGCACGGTTCGGGTTCGCCCGGCTGCCCGCCGACCACGAGGGCTTCCACCAGGCCGACGGCGGAGTCATCGACGTCGAGGGGACCCTCCGCGCGCTCCGGTACCTCGGCGCGCGGGCGGGCGTACGCGTGCGCGAGAACGAACGGGTGCTTGCGGTGGAACCGGACGGCGCCGGCGTGACGGTCCGCACCGACGCCGCGGTGCACCGCGCGGACACCGTCATCGTCAACGCGGGCGCCTACACCGGCGAACTCCTCGACCGGCTGGGCTGCCCGGTCGACCTGCACGTCTTCCGCATGAGCTCCGGCTACTTCACCCCGCGGGCCGAAACGTTCGACCTGCCGACCTGGTACGTCTTCCTCCCGCCCGACGCCTCCGGCGCGAACCGCTCCTTCTACGGGTTCGGCCGCAACCCCTGGACCGGGGACGCCCTGCTGCGGGCCGCGCCGGACACCGAGGTGCCGGTCACCGCGCCGGACCCCGCGGCGCCGCACCCGCCGAATGCCGCGGACCTGGAGCGGACCGTCGCGTGGGTGCGCGTCCACCTGCCCGGCCTGGTACCCGAGATCACCGGACGGAGCACCTGCCTGGCGTCCCTGCCCGCCGACCCGTCCCGGCAGTTCCTCATCGGGTCCCTCGCGGGACGGATACCCGACGGTGAGCGCGTGGTGGTGCAGGCCGGCGGCTGGGCGTTCAAGTTCGTACCGGCCTTCGGGAGGATCTGCGCGGACCTCGCCCTCGACGGCCGTACCCGCCGCCTCGACGGACCGGCGGTGCTGCGGTGAACGGGCCGGCGGCCGCTCCGGACCCCGACGGGGCGGCCGTACACACGAAGAGGTTCCGCGGCGCCGGGGGCCGCACGCTCCACGTGGCGCTCGCACCCGGCGCACACGGCCCGCCCCTGCCCGCGAACGGCGGCCTGCGCGTCGTGGCGGGCGCCTTCCCCCACGGGGGTCCGCGCCGCCTCAGCCGCAGGCTCGCCGAGGAGATGCTCCTCAAACACCGGATCCACCGCACCGGGTTCACCGGCGCCAAGATGGTGCTGACCGGCGGCGACGCGGTCGACGACGAACTGCTGGCCTGGATCGCGGCCGTGCTCGACCTGTACGCGGGCACCCTGTACACCGGCGCCGACATGGGCGTGACGGCCTCCCACATGGAACGGCTGTCCCGCATGACGCCGTACGTCCTCAACGCCGTCGGCAGCGCAGTGGAGCCGCAGACCGCGACGGCCTTCGGGGTGCTGGGCGCCGTCGAGGCCTGGGCCCGCGGACCGGTCGCGGGACTCCGGGTGCTGGTCCACGGAGCCGGCAAGGTCGGCGCGGTCCTCGCCGCGGAACTGGCCGCGGCGGGAGCCTCGGTACTGGTCCACGACAGGGACCCGGCCGCGGAGAACGTTCCCGGATGCCGCCCCGTGCGCGACTGGCCCGGCGCGGAGGTGGACGTCTTCCTGCCGTGCTCGGTGAGCGACCTCATCGACACCGCACTCGCGGGGAGGCTGCGCTGCGCGGCCGTGATCGGATCGGCGAACGCCGTCCTCGCCGACGAGGAGGCCACGCTCCGTGTCCTGGCGGAACGGGGCATCGACTACCTCCCCACGCCGCTCGTCAACGCCGGAGCGGTCATCGCCGATTCGATCGAGCACTACGCGCCGGAGGCGTTCCGCGCGGCGGATCCCGCCGACGTGTACGCCTTCGTCAGGTCGACGGTGGGGGAGTCGGCGGCGCGCCTGCTGAACGCGGCTCCGGGACACCCGCCGGCAACGGCCCTCCGGCCGGACCCGCCGCCGGACCCGGGGGAGTTCTGCGGTCTGCGGTTCGCCGCGCCCGGCCGCCCCGAGCAGCACGTGCCGGGCGGGGAGGGTCTCGCGGTCGCGGGCGGCTGACCTCGGGCGGCGCGGACACGGGGCCCGCAGCCGCCCCGCGCGCTGTGGGCGGCCGGCGCCCCTTCCCGCGCCCCGGCCGGGCGCCGGACGGTGCGGCCGGCGCCCCCGGTACCGTGGGGACGGTTCGCGCTGTCGACGGTGCCACCGGGTTCCCGGTCAGCGCGCCTACGGGAGGGATGCCTCGATGTCCGAATCCACAGCCGGGGGACCGGAGCAGCGCGACGACACCGCGCATGCGAACGTGGTCGAGCCGATCCTGGACCTCGACCTGCAGATGCTGATCAGCATGCTGGACGGCGACGAGACCGGCCAGTCCCACTTCGGGGTCTCGCTGAACATCCCCGGCGGCCTCCTCTACGGCCAGGCGATCAGCCGCAGGGCGTACGAGGAGGAGTGGGAGCAGAGCCTGCGCGACGGCGGTCCGGGGTCGGAGGCGCTCGCCGCCGTCCCCCGCCTCGTCCGGGAGACCGTACGCGAGGAACTCGGATCCCGTACCCCGGGTCTGCTGCCCCGCTGGGTGCACCTGCGGGAGGCCACGTTCCTCACGGGCGCGGCCAACCAGACGATGCGCTACGCGCTGTGGCGCGGCCGCCTAGCCGACGTCGCCGGGTGGTCCCTCTCCCTCCCGTCGTAGCCGCGCTGGAGCCGGGCTGGAGCCGCCCTGATGGGATGCGGGGGCGCACGGTAGGCTCCCCCGCCCGGGCCCGCACGCCCGCCGGCTGCATGGGAGAGGATCACACGTGACCGTCGCTGAGGACAGGCTGGACGTACTCCGGGCCGAGATCGAGCGCCGCAATCCGGCGCAGCCCGAGTTCCACCAAGCCGTACGGGAGGTGCTGGACACCCTCGCCCCCGTGCTCGCCGCGCGCCCCGAGTACGCGGAGGCCGCGGTCCTCGAACGGCTCCTGGAACCCGAGCGTCAGATCGTCTTCCGGGTTCCGTGGACGGATGACCGGGGTCGGGTTCACGTCAATCGTGGTTTCCGGGTGGAGTTCAACAGTGCGCTGGGTCCGTACAAGGGGGGTCTGCGTTTTCATCCGTCGGTGGACATCGGTGTGGTGAAGTTCCTCGGTTTCGAGCAGGTGTTCAAGAATGCGCTGACGGGGTTGGGCATCGGTGGGGGCAAGGGGGGCAGTGACTTCGATCCGCGCGGGAAGTCGGATGCGGAGGTGATGCGGTTCTGTCAGTCGTTCATGACGGAGCTGTACCGGCACATCGGGGAGCACACGGATGTGCCGGCGGGTGACATCG
>NZ_JBVJGW010000061.1:0-11848 GCF_055587105.1 Streptomyces sp. NPDC048461
CCCCCTCCTCGGCCAGGACGGCCAGGGCGTCGGCGAGGTTCTCCCGGTACTGCCGGCACCCCGAGTACGACGCGTACGCGCTCGTCGCCAGCACCGCGATCCGCCGACGGCCGTCCGCCGCCATCTCCCGCAACACGTCCGTCAGGTACGGAGCCCAGTTCCGGTTGCCCCAGTACACCGGCAGGTCCAGCCCGTGCTCCGCGAAATCCTTGCGCAACGCGTCCAGCAGCTCACGGTTCTGCCCGTTGATCGGACTCACCCCGCCGAAACCGAAGTAGTGCTGCCCGACTTCCCTCAACCGCTCCCGCGGGATCCCCCGCCCCCGCGTGACGTTCTCCAGGAACGGCACCACGTCATCAGGCCCCTCGGGGCCGCCGAAGGACAGCAGCAGCAGGGCGTCGTACGGGGCGGCGGGTCCGCCGGAGGGCGGGAGGAGCTGGTCTGACATACCTGGAATCCTGCCACCCGGAATCCCCGGGCGGGAAACGGGCCCGGCTCCCGTCCCACCTCGCAGGACGCCCCGGAGCCCGCCCCGGCTCCCGTCCGGATTTCCCCGCGCGGGTGCCCCGCCGGCGGCCGTAGCCTGTACGGGCCCACGACATCCCCTACGGAGGGCCCGTGCCCAGTCCCTACCGCGCGATCTTCGCGGCCCCCGGCACGAAGGCGTTCAGCGCCGCCGGCCTCGTCGGCCGGATGCCCCTGTCCATGGTCGGCGTCGGCATCCTGACCATGATCTCGGAGATCACCGGCCGCTACGCGATGGCCAGCGCGCTCACCGGAACCCTCGCCCTGGCCGCCGCGGTCATCGGCCCGCAGATCTCCCGCCTGGTCGACCAGTACGGGCAGCGGCGCGTCCTGCGCCCCGCGACGCTCGTCTCGGTGGCCGCGGTGACCGGTCTGCTGCTGGCGGCCGCGAACGGCCTGCCCGACTGGATCCTGTTCGTGTGCGCCGGCGTCGCGGGCTGCGTACCGAGCGTCGGCTCGATGATCCGGGCCCGCTGGACCGTGATCTACCGGGACTCCCCGCGCGAGCTGCACACCGCGTACTCCTTCGAGTCCGTCGTCGACGAGGTGTGCTTCATCTTCGGGCCGATCCTCGCCATCGGGCTGTCCACCGCCTGGTTCCCCGAGGCGGGCCCGCTGATCGCCGCCCTGTGCCTGCTGGTGGGCGTCTGGCTGCTCACCGCGCAGCGCTCCACCGAGCCCGCGCCGCACCCGCGCGGGGAGCACACGGACCGCACCTCGGCGCTGCGCTCCCCCGGCCTCCAGGTGCTCACCGCCACGTTCGTCGCGACCGGCGCGATCTTCGGGTCCATCGACGTGTCCACCCTCGCCTTCGCCGAGGAGCAGGGCTCCAAGTCCTCGGCGAGCTTCATCCTGGCGATCTGGGCGCTGGGGTCCTGTATCGCCGGAATCGTCTTCGGCCTGCTGCACCTCAAGGGCCGGAACGAAGTGCGCTGGGTACTGGGCGTATGTGCGATGGCCGTGAGTATGATCCCCCTCCTACTGGCCGGGAACCTTCCGTTTCTGGCCGTGGCGCTCTTCGTCTCGGGCCTCGCCATCGCTCCCACGATGATCACCACGATGGCCCTGATCGAGGCGCACGTACCCCGCGCGAAGCTGACCGAGGGCATGACCTGGATCAGCACCGGCCTCGCGGTCGGCGTCGCGGTCGGCTCCTCGGTGACCGGCCTGGTCATCGACGCGGCCGGCGCGCAGCGCGGGTACGTCGTCTCGATCGCGGCGGGGACGGCCGCGGCGGCGGTTGCGTTCGCGGGATACCGCCGGCTGACGAAGCCGGCGCAAGGGGAGGAGCCAGCTACCGATGGGGACGGCGACAGCAGGGAAGAGCCGCGGGGCGACCGCGTGGCGTAACTGGGCGGGGAACGTCACCGCCACACCCGCCCGCGTGGTGACCCCGGCCTCGGTCGGGGAGCTCCAGGAGGCGGTCCGCCGGGCCGCCGGGGAGGGGCTGCGGGTGAAGGCGGTCGGCACCGGCCACTCCTTCACCGCCGCGGCCGCGACGGACGGGGTGCTCGTACGCCCCCAGGCGCTGGCCGGGATCACGGCGATCGACCGGGCCGCGGGCACCGTCACGGTGGCGGCGGGCACGGTCCTGAAGGACCTCAACCGGACCCTGGCCGCCGAGGGCCTGTCGCTCACCAACATGGGCGACATCATGGAGCAGACGGTCTCCGGCGCGACCAGCACCGGCACCCACGGCACCGGCCGCGACTCGGCCTCGATCGCCGCCCAGATCCGCGGCCTGGAGCTGGTCACGGCGGACGGCGGGCTGCTGACCTGTTCGCGCGAGGAGAACCCCGAGGTCTTCGCGGCGGCCCGGCTGGGCATCGGGGCGCTCGGCGTCATCACGGCGATCACCCTCGCCGTGGAGCCGTTGTTCTTCCTCACCGCGCGCGAGGAGCCGATGGGCTTCGACCGGGTGACCGCGGAGTTCGACGAGCACGTCGCGGAGAACGAGCACTTCGAGTTCTACTGGTTCCCGCACACCGGCAACTGCAACACCAAGCGGAACAACCGCAGCCAGGGCCCGGCCGCCCCGCCCGGCCCGGTGAGCGCCTGGATCGAGGACGAGCTGCTGTCCAACGGCATCTTCCAGGCCGTCAACTCGCTCGGCCGCGGCGTCCCGGCGGCCATCCCCTCCATCGCCCGCGTCGCCAGCCGCGCCCTGTCGGCGCGGACCTACACGGACATTCCGTACAAGGTGTTCACCAGCCCGCGCCGGGTGCGGTTCGTGGAGATGGAGTACGCCCTCCCGCGCGAGCACCTCGTCGCGGCGCTGCGGGAGCTGCGGGCGGTGGTCGACCGCTCGGACCTGCGGATCAGCTTCCCGGTGGAGGTGCGGACGGCTCCGGCGGACGACATCACGCTGTCCACGGCGTCGGGGCGCGAGACGGCGTACATCGCGGTGCACATGTACCGGGGCACGCCGTACCAGGCCTACTTCACGGCCGCCGAGCGCGTCTTCACCGCGCACGGCGGCCGCCCGCACTGGGGCAAGGTGCACACCCGGGACGCGGAGTACTTCGCGCGGGTCTACCCGCGGTTCGGCGAGTTCACCGCGCTCCGGGACCGGCTGGACCCGGACCGGGTGTTCGGCAACGACTACCTGCGGCGCGTCCTCGGCGAGTGAGCCGGGCCCACGCCACCCCGGGCCCACGCCCCGTCAGGAGCCGGTCGACGGTCCGCTCCCGCCGCCCGCGGGCGGGGCCGGCGGGGTCGCGGGGTCCGGGGTGGCCGGGTTCGAGGGCTTGGTGCTCGGGCCGGCCGGCGTGCTCGGGGTCACGGGCGGCGGGCTCGGGCTGACGGGCGGGCTCGGGGTGCCGGAGGGCGAGGTGTCCGGACCGGGGGTCGCGCCGGGGCCGCCGCTCTCGCCGCCGCTCCGGGAGCCGGAGGGGTGCGGCGAGGGCGTGCCGGACTCCGGGGTCCCGCCGCCCTGGCGGCCCTTGTTGCCGCCGGTTCCCGGCTCCTGCTCGCGGTGCTCGTTCTTGTGGTCGCGGGCCGTGCCCGCGCCGCCGGTGAGCAGGGTGCGGCCGTCGGAGCTGACGGAGGTGCCGGCGATCGCCTCGTAGGTGCCGAGGCCGCCTATCGCGAGGGCGAAGGCGGCGCCGGCCGCGACGGCCGTCCGCTTCCACCCCCGTGCGCGGCTGCCGTGGACGGTGGCCCGGCCGAAGTCCCCGTCGGGTTCCGGGTCGGCCGGGACCGCGCGCAGCAGGATCGTTCCGTCGGGCAGCTTCTCCTCCGCGGGGAGGGGCACCTGCCGGGCTCCGGGCCGGACGGTCTCGCGCAGCTGGTCGCCGGTGCGCCGGAAGAAGTGCTGGATGACGGGACCGCCCGCGGTGGCCACCACGCTGACCACCGCCGCCCCGCCGATCGTGCCGTAGACCCCGAGCTGCGAGGCGAGCACGGCCGCCGCGACCGTCGCGAGGGAGGTCCCGGCCACCTGAGCCACGCTCAGGTCGAGCTTCTTCGTCTCCGGTTCGACGTCCTGCGTAACCTTCTGACCCATCGCCATCCCCTGCGTGTCCTGCCTCTCGCGCGTCATCCCTTACAGGAGTTACTGACACCCGGGCGAAACGATTAGTTCCGTTTCGGGGGATTCTGTGAAGCACGACACCCGCGAGCGGACACCCCCGCAGGTCGGAGCCGACGGAGGGCAGGCCAACTCCCGCCACCGGTGAGAACTTCGGCGGCGCGGCGGTCCACCCAGGTGGCCCGAATGGAGTACTGTGACGAGCCCTGGGGCCGTCCTTCCTTTCGGATGTCCGGACCCGGGAGAGGGGGCCGGCTGATGGAAAACGGCACTCAAAGACCGGTGATGCCGCGGTATTGCACGGGCGCCTGCTGCGCACAGTAACCGTCTGGTCACTGTGCGTACCCAACAGGTAACCGTGCCATGACGGCGATCAAGGGCGCATGCCCGACACGCCGGTTTAACTCGGCAAGGTTGTGGCAGGCTGCACCCGGGCAGGCCACACTCGACTAGCGGAAGCAGCGACGCACGTGACGTCGGCAGGCACCACCCGGGAGGTCCCCATGCCCGAACTGCGTGTCGTGGCCGTCTCAAATGACGGCACACGACTGGTGCTCAAGGCTGGGGACAGCACGGAGTACACGCTTCCGATCGACGAGCGGCTGCGGGCCGCCGTGCGCAACGACCGCGCGCGGCTGAACCAGATCGAGATCGAGGTCGAGAGCCACCTCCGCCCCCGCGACATCCAGGCCCGCATACGGGCCGGTGCCTCCGCGGAGGAGGTCGCCCAGCTCGCCGGCATCCCCGTCGACCGCGTCCGCCGCTTCGAGGGCCCCGTGCTCGCCGAGCGCGCCTTCATGGCCGAGCGGGCCCGCAAGACCCCCGTGCGCCGGCCCGGCGAGAACACCGGACCGCAGCTCGGCGAGGCCGTGCAGGAGCGGCTGACGCTGCGCGGCGCCGAGAAGGAATCCGTCCAGTGGGACTCGTGGCGCCGCGACGACGGCACCTGGGAAGTCCTGTTGGTCTACCTGGTCGCGGGCGAACCGCACTCGGCGAGCTGGACGTACGACCCGCCCCGCCGGCTGGTCGTGGCCGTCGACGACGAGGCCCGCTCGCTGATCGGCGAGTCGGACGACCTCCCGGCGACGCCCGAACCGAGCTTCCCGTTCGTGCCCCGGATCGCGCGGCTGCCGCGCGACCGGCCGCTGGACCGCGCCCTCGACCGCCAGCTGGAGCGGCCCGTCGCGCCCACGCCGGAGGCGGAGGAGGAGCGGGACACCCTGACGAGCCTGCTGGAGGCCGTCCCGAGCTTCCGCGGCGACCTCGTGGTCCCGGACCGCACCGAGCCGCCGGCCGAGGAGCCGGAGGCGGAGGAGCCGCCGGCACCGGCCGCTTCGGCGGGCGCGGGCTCCGCGTACGCCGACGTCCTCATGCCCCGTACGGTGGCGGGCCACCGCGACCGGCTGACCGGCACCACCGACCGGCAGGCCGAGGCCGACGGGGTCCGCCCCGGGCGGCGGGCGGCCGTGCCCAGCTGGGACGAGATCGTCTTCGGCACCCGGCGCAAGAAGCAGGAGTAGCGCCGCCGCCGGACCCGCGGGTCCGGCGGCACGGTGCCCCGCCCGGGACGACCCGGGCGGGGCACCGCCGCGCGGGCTACTGCGGGTCCGGGCCCGTGGCCACCGGGCGGGACGGGTCGGCGGACCACTCCGACCAGCTGCCGGCGTACAGGTCGGCGGTGACGCCCGCCACTTCCAGGGCGAGGACCTGCTGGGCTCCGGAGACCCCCGAGCCGCAGTACACGCCGACCGGGGTCCCTTCCGAGGCGCCGAGCCCCGTGAAGCGGGCCCGCAGCGCCGCCGCCGGCAGGAAACGGCCGTCCGGCCCCACGTTCTCCGCGGTCGGCGCCGACAGCGCGCCCGGAATGTGACCCCCGACCGGGTCGATCGGCTCGACGTCGCCCCGGTAGCGCTCCCCCGCCCGGGCGTCCAGCAGCACCCCGTCACGGGCCCGCTCGGCGGCCTGGTCCGCGTCCAGCAGTCCGACCGCCCCCGGAGTTGGCTTGAAATCGCCCTCCACCGGGGTCACCCGTTCGGCCGTCACCGCGCCGCCCGCCGCGGTCCACGCGGCCAGGCCCCCGTCCAGGACCCGCACCTCGGGGTGACCCGTCCAGCGCAACAGCCACCACGCCCGGGCGGCGGACCAGCCCTGGCCGCCGTCGTACACGACCACCGGGGCCTGCTCCGAGACGCCGGCCCGCCGCATCACCGCCCCGAAGGCCTCCGGGTCCGGCAGCGGGTGGCGGCCGCCCGACCCCGCCGGACCTGCCAGTTCGCGGTCGAGGTCGACGTACACGGCTCCGGGCAGGTGCCCGGCCTCGTACGCCGGCAGCTGATCGGGGCCGCCCAGCTGCCAGCGGACGTCCAGCAGGACCGGGGGGCGGGGTCCCGCCAGCTCGCTCTTCAGTTCGGCGGCGGAGAGGATCGCAGAGGTCGCAGTCATGCGGGCCATCTTCCTCCCCGCCCGCCCCGCGCGGCACGCGGCCGTCGTCCCCTTCACACGACCGTCAACAACGGGGCACATCGATCCGGTCATCTCTGCCCCGCGCCCAGCCGATCCGGCGCGGTCGGGGCGCGCCGAGCCCTCCGGGGTGGAAGCATCACAGCACGGCAAGCGGTACGACGGAGGAGACGCTGAGATGACCGAGGACGCGAACGCAACGCGGCGCACACCCGGCACGCCGTGCTGGGTGAGCCTCATGGTGCACGGCCTCGGAACCACCGAGGACTTCTACGCGGACCTGTTCGGCTGGGAGTTCGTCCCCGGCCCGGAGCAGCTCGGCCCGTACGTCCGGGCCCTGTTGAACGGCACCGAGGTGGCCGGCATCGGCGAGATGCCGCCCGACCGGCATCTGCCGGTGGCCTGGACCACGTATCTGGCCACGGACGACGCCGACGCCACCGCCGAGGCGATCCGCTCCTGCGGGGGCACGGTCGCGGTCGGTCCCCTGGACGCCGGCATCGCGGGACGGGTGGCCATCTGCTCCGACCCGCTGGGCGCGATCTTCGGGATCTGGCAGGCCACGACCCCGATGGGCACGGGGATGCACGGCGGGCCGGGCACTCCGGTGTGGAACGAGCTGGTCACGCAGGACACGTCCACGGTCGGCAAGTTCTACGAGCACGTCTTCGGCCACGAGGCACAGGCCCACGCCACCGCCTCCGACGACTTCGACTACCTGACCCTGCACCTGGACGGCCGCCCGGTGGCCGCGGTGCACGGGGTCGGGCGCTCGCTGCCGCACGACCGGGGGCCGCACTGGATGGCGTACTTCGAGGTCGAGGACACGGACGCCGCCGCCGACCGGGTCGCGGAGCTCGGCGGCCGGATCGTCGAGCCGCCCCGCGACGGGGTGAGCGGCCGCCTGGCGGTGGTGGCGGACCCGGAGGGCGCGGTCTTCACCCTGGTGGAGTCGCGGCGGCGGTGAGACGGCGGGGCCCCGCGGCGCCGAGGCGCTGAGGGCGCGCCCGGCCGGTCTCCCGGCGGGCGGGAACGGCGCTGCCCGGCCGGCGCGGACGCCGGCCGGGCAGCCGATGGAGACCGTGGCGGGGTTCGAACCCGCGTAACCGGCTTTGCAGGCCGGCCCCTGAGCCGCTCGGGCACACGGTCGTGGTGGTGCTGGTGGTGCTTCGTGGTCCGACCGTACGGGCCCGGATCGCCGCCGGGAAGGGCGCGGCCGCGGCCGCCACACACCTGTCACACGCCGTTCACGGTCGGCCGCCGGCTCCCGTCGGCGCGCCGCGCAAGGGATGCCCGCCCCGCGGACCGCCGGGTGGCGGCGGGGCCTGCGGGCCGGCGTCGAAGTGATCTGCCTCCGGGCCGAGTTGGCCACCACCGGTGAGACCGGTACCGCCGACCGGGCCCGTCGCACGCGCCGGCCGCACGCCGGTGGCCGCCGCCACCCGCACGACGCGTACGCCGCCGGGCCGATCTCCAAGAGGGGTACTAGCACCCCTGAGATCCGCTCCGCCGATCGCCATGCTGAGATCACAGCGACACGGTGGCGAACGCGAAGTGAGGCAGGACATGAGTACACGTGGGAGCGAGATCGAGAAGACGGGCCGGAACCTCGGTGGTTCCGCGGCGATGGTGCTGCGGGGCGTCGCACTGACGGGACTGGCGGTCTACGAGGCGCTGTTGCTCCTGTGGGTGTCGCTCGTGGTCTGCCTCAGCGCCGTCGGCATCGGGCTCCCCCTCCTGCCGGGCGCGCTGAACGCCGTCCGCCGGGACGCCCGGAACCAGCGCAGGCTGGCCGGGGAGTGGTCCGGCGTCCGGGTGGAGTCCTCGTACCTTCCCGAGCCCGCCGGAGCGCCCGGCCCGGTCTGGAAGCGGGCGCACCGCATGCTCGGTGACGGCGCCACCTGGCGCGACCTGCTGTGGACGCTGGTCAACCCGCTGGTCGGCCCGCTGCTGGCGCTGCTGCCCGCGGCGGCCGTCCTCGGCGGGCTGTGGGGCCTGAGCCTGCCGTTCCTGTGGGACAGCCTGCCGGAGTCCTGGGACAGCGTCTGGTTCACGTTCATCCCGGTCGACAGCCAGACCACGGCCCTGCTGGCCGCGGGCCTCGGCCTGGTGGAGATCGTGGCCGGAATCGCCCTGCTGCCCCGCCTGATGCTGCCGCTGCACGGCCGCTGGGTACGGCTGGTGCTGGGCTCCACCCGCGCCGACCTCACCCACCGCGTCGAGCACCTGGCCAGCACCCGCTCCGACGCCATGGACATGAACGCCACCGAGCTGCGCCGGATCGAGCGGGACCTGCACGACGGCGCGCAGGTGCGTCTCGTGGCCCTGGGCATGACCCTGTCCGCCGCCGAATCGCTGCTGGAGCGGAACCCCGAAGCCGTCCGCGCCCTCCTCGTCGAGGCCAGGGACAACTCCACCAAGGCGCTGAACGAACTCCGCGACCTGGTGCACGGCGTGCACCCGCCGCTGCTCGCCGACCGCGGGCTCGTCGACGCCGTCCGCACGCTCGCCCTGGAACTCCCGCTGCGGATCCGCGTCACCGGCTCGGTTCCCGGGCGGCTGCCGGCCCCGGTGGAGTCCGCCGCGTACTTCGCCGTCGCCGAACTCATCAGCAACGTGACCAAGCACGCCAAGGCGTCCGAGGCCACCGTCGACATCCGGTACTCCGACCACAGCCTGCGCGTCGCCGTCCACGACGACGGCGTGGGCGGCGCCGACACCCGCAACGGCACCGGCCTGGCCGGGGTCGAGCGCCGGCTGGCCGCCTTCGACGGCCTCCTCGTGGTCACCAGCCCGCTGGGCGGCCCCACTTCGGTCGTCTTCGAGATCGCCTGTGAACTCCTCAGGGACGCCGCGGCCGACGCCCCGGCCAACTGAACCCCCGCTCCGGCTCCGGGAAACGACATGCGCACACCACCCTTATCACCGACCGAAGGACATCTCGACATGCCGGTCAGCAATCGCCACTTCGCCTCCCGGATGGGACGCTGGGGCGCCACCCACCCGTGGACGGCCATCCTCCTGTGGCTCGTCATGGTCGTGGGAGCCTTCTCCGTCGGCAGCGTGGTCGAGACCAAGCAGGCCACCAACCAGGACCTCCTGGTCGGCGAGTCCGCCGTCGCGGCACGGCTCGTCGAGGAGAGCGGGCTGCGGGACCCCGCCGCGGAGAACGTCCTGATCGGCGCCCGCGCCGGCCAGGCCACCACCGCCCAGGCAGCCGCCGCCACCGCACTGCGCGAGCGCCTCGCGGCCCTCCCCGAAGTCGCCTCGGTGAGCGACCCGATCTCCTCGCCGGACGGCAGGGTGCTCCTGCTCCAGGTGGCGATGAAGGGCGACCCCGACACCGCCGCGGACCGGGTCGACCCGCTCCTGGCGGCCACCGCCGACGCGCAGGAGCAGCACGCCGACCTCGTCATCGAGCAGGCCGGCGACGCGTCCATCAAGCACGACTTCCAGGAGTGGCTCGCCAAGGACGTGCAGAAGGCGACCACGATCAGCGTCCCGGTGACCCTGGCGATCCTGCTCGTCATCTTCGGCGCGATCGTGATGGCCGGCGTGCCGGTCCTGCTCGGCCTGATGGCGGTCGCCTCGACGATGGGCCTGTGGGCCCTGGCCTCCCACCTCGTACCGGACCCCGGCATGGTGGCGGACGTCATCGTGCTGATGGGCCTGGCGGTCGGCGTCGACTACTGCCTCTTCTACCTGCGCCGCTACCGCGAGGAGTGCGCCAACGGTTACGACCCGTCCTCCGCGGTCGGCATCGCGGCCGCCACCTCCGGCCACTCCGTGATGGTCTCCGGGGTCGCGGTGATCGTCTCCGCCGCGGGCCTCTACCTCTCCGGCGACGTGATGCTGGCCTCCATGGCCACCGGTGCGATCATCGTGGTCGCCGTCGCGATGATCTCCGCGGTCACCGTCCTGCCCGCCCTGCTGGTCAAGCTCGGCCGCGCCGTCGACCGCCCCCGCGTCCCGCTCGTCTGGCGGCTCTCGCAGCGCAACGGCACTCCCCGCGTCTGGGGCTTCCTGCTGCGTCCGGCCACCCGGCACCCGCTGGTCACCCTCCTCGTCGCCGTCGGCGCGCTGTCCGCCCTGGCCCTGCCCGCCCTGGGCATGAACCTGAAGGCCACCCAGGTCGACGACTTCCCCCGCTCCCTGAGCTCGATGCAGACCTACGACCGCCTGGTCGACGCGTTCCCCTCCACCGCGAACACCGACGTCGTCGCCGTACGGGTCCCGGCCGCCGAGGGCGAACTGCTGCGCACCCGGCTGACCCTGCTGTCGCAGTCCATCGGGCAGGACCCCCTGTTCGCCAAGGACAGCCCGCCCCGGATCCGCTACTCCGAGGACGGCCGCGGCGCGGTCCTGGAGGCCGGTACGCCGACCGCCGCCGGCACCGGGCCGGCCCGCGACTCGGTGACCCGCCTGCGCGCCGACCTGGTCCCGGAGGCGCTGCGGGGCGTGACCGGCGCGGAGTACGCCGTCGGTGGCGCCCAGGCCGAGGACATGGACTACACGTCCAACCTCAACGCCCGGCTGCCGCTGGTGATGGGGGGCGTGTTCGCCCTGACCTTCCTGATCATCCTGCTCGCCTTCCGCTCCGTGGTCGTGGCCCTGACCACCGTGGTGCTGAACCTGCTGTCCGTGGCCGCCTCGTTCGGCTTCCTCTGCCTCGTCTTCCAGCGGAACTGGGCCGAGGACCTGCTGGACTTCACCTCGACCGGGCACGTGGTGTCCTGGGTGCCGATCCTGCTGTTCGTGATCCTCTCCGGGCTCTCGCTCGACTACCACGTCTTCGTGGTCAGCAGGATCAGGGAGAGCGTGGTCGCCGGCATGACCACGAAGAACGCGGTGGTGGACGGGATCACCCGCACCGCCGGCGTCGTGACCGGCGCCGCGGCGGTCATGGTCGCGGTGTTCGCCACCTTCGGCACCCTGACCTTCATCGAGATGAAGCAGATCGGCATCGGTCTCGCGGTGGCGATCGTCATCGACGCGACGATCATCCGGATCTACGTCCTGCCCGCCGCGATGACCCTGCTCGGCCGGGCCAACTGGTGGCCGTCACGGACCGGGCCCGCCGGCCGCCTCCCCGAGCCGCAGCGCTCCGAGGAGACGCGCCAGGAGAAGACGCGCGTCTGATCCGCACGGCGCCGGGCACCGGCGCGACGGGGGCGGGGGGGGGGGGGGGGGGGGGGGGGGGCCCCCCCCCCGGGGGGGCCCCCCCCCCGCCCCCCCCCCCCCCCCCCCCCCCCCCCCGCCGGCCCCCGCCCCCCCCCCGCCCCTAACCCCCCCCCCCCCCCCGCCCACCCCCCCCCCCCCCACCCGGGGGGCGCC
>NZ_JBVJGW010000062.1:0-11464 GCF_055587105.1 Streptomyces sp. NPDC048461
CTTGGCCACTCGATACGACAAGACCGCGACCACCTACCAGGCGGCCCTCCACCTCGCGGCCATCCACATCTGGGCCGCGAGGTGATCGCTAAGAACGGCCTACCTGGCCATCGTCAAGAAGAACCACCCCGGCCTGTATACGCAGGTCAGGAAACTGCCCTGGGCCGAGATCCCGCTGGACCACCACACCCGCGACCGGGCTCACCACCGCGATGAGATCCGCCGCCTCAAGGTCGCCGCGTTCCGCCACATTGACTACCCCGGCGCCCGCCAGGCGATCCGAGTCGTGCGATGGCGACGCGACCTCGCCACCGAGAAGCTGACGATCGAACGCATCTACCTGATCACCAGCCTGGACGTCTTCGACGCCACCCCGGCCCAGCTCGCCGCCTGGATCAGGGGCCACTGGGGCATCGAGAACCTCCTGCACCACGTACGTGACCGGACCTTCCGCGAGGACGACTCCAAAGTCCGCACCGGCCACCTGCCCCGCACCATGGCCAGCCTGCGCAACCTCGCCATCAGCCTCTTCCGCCAGAACGGCGAGACCAACATCGCCGCCGCCCTCCGACACACCAGCCGCGACTACCTCCGACCACTGTCGGCCCTCGGCCTCACGTGATCAACCCGGACAGATCCCAATCGTGCAATGACCCTGGGGTATGAGGGAAGACGCAGGAGCAGGCACCGACTCACCAAGTGTTCATGGGACTTCGACACTCACATGATCACTGAGACCGCGCCTGCACTGCGTTCTGCCTGCCCGAACCGGGATGCTCACCCTGCCTCGCGACGACTCCGGCAAACCGGACGATCGTCGATCTTGCAAGGACCCCTGCGGTCAGGCCACGGCCAGGGGCTCCAGATGGGCAATTTCCGCGAGGGAGAGACCCATATGTTCGTGGAGAAACCGCACCACGGTCCAGTGAGGCAGCGCGCCCTCGTCGAACGGCCCGAATTCCCGGCAGTACAGGGGGATCCAGCGCAATGCTTCCTCCAATGCCTGCTCGCGGCCCGGCACCTCCTGGTACTCCTCGTAGGAGATGCTGCGGTGCTCGATGAAGAACCGTCCGGGAAGTCGCTCCTCGCACAGTGCGCGGTATTCCCGGGTCTGCAGGATGAGGTAGTGCCATATTTCGTCGATGTCCTGCTCGACCGGCAGGAAGAGACCGCTGAGCTGGTCCCGGTACCGGGAGACGAGGTAGAGGTACCGCAGGCACTCGGTGACCTGACGCTCCACGAAATCCCGGGGCGCGGTCGGCGTGTTCTCGCCGAAATGCCGAAGGACCTCGGCGTGCAGCGTGTCCCCGAGGAGGCTCTTGATGTCTTCGGCGGAAAGAGTTCGTCCGCTGGTCATGGTGCTCCGGTTTCTGAACGGCGAAGGGGAATCGGCGGAAGTGTGGGAAACGTGTATCAGGCGCCGACTTTGGCACCGGCGTCGGCATGGGCACCGACGAGCCAGGCGTACTTGCCGGAGGGCCCGACGGGAATATGGCCGCGGTGCTCGATCCGGCAGCGCCGCCCCGTCAGTGCGCCGATGGCCTGCCGCAGAGCCGCCGTCTCCGCGGCCTCGACGGGCTCGCCGCTGAACGTGGTGTACCGCAGGATGACCTCCGCGTCGCCGTGGAGATGAAGCTGGTGCAGGAAGATCTGGGTGGAGGCATCGCCGATGATCCGGTCCAAGTCGCCCTGGGCGACCGGCCCGTCCTGCGTGCTCAGCAGCTCCTTCTCCCGGCCGCAGAACTGGGTGATCGCTTCCGGATCCGGTGTGCCGTCCAGAGTGCGTACGCAGTCCCCCGACCGGTAGCGGACCAGTGGCATGTAGGGATTACGCACGCTGGTGACGATGAGCTGGTGGATCGTGCTTCCCGGTGCCACCGGCAGGAGTTCCACACTCATCCGGTCGAGGTGCGGACGGTACGCGCCCTCCCGGTCGCTGAAGTACAGGTAGCCGAGTTCCGTGCTGCCGAACAGGTCGATGATCGGGCAGGTGAAGTGCCGGCGCAGGAAGCGCCGCACGTTCACCGGGGTGTACTCGTACGCGTGGATGATGCTGGCCGGCAGGGGGAAGCCCTCCCACAGGTTCCAGGCCACGGCCTTTCGCACCAGGTGTGCCAGGTGGTAGCCGGAACAGTCGAGGTGGTACTGGCCCAGGGGATGGCCGGCGCGCGCCCGGTCGATCTCGCCGAGCATCCGCAGCACGTCCCCGCGGTCCCACCGGGCCGGGTCCAGCCGGAGGTTCAGATAGCAGGTGCGCTCATCGAGCCAGCGGTCGTCCAGGGCCGGTACGGGCCGGGGCTCGACGCCCCGGCGGGCGGCGTTGACCCGTGCCACGTGTTCCGTCGCGAGCACCGTGGTCAGGGAGACGCGGCGGCAGCCCGACTCCCATGTGCCTGCGATGTCCGGATGGTTGCGCCACAGCTCGTAGTAGGAGCGGAGCAGGAAGTAGGGAGGCCGGATGATCTGCATCCTGGCGTGGTTGGTGCCGGTGGACAGGACGAACTCGGCCTCGCCGGCCGCCAGGGCCGCCGCCAGCCGGGGCGTCATCCAGTTCCCGGGGAAGCCGCGTGCGATCTCCGGCTTGTCGAGCAGGGGGAAATGCCCCTTCGTCAGGGATTCCTGATAGATGGGGATGTCGCGAATGTGGTCGATGACCTCGGCGGTCGGCTGGCCATTCATTAATTCCTTCTCATGATTCGCATGGCTGAAGAAATATGGGATATGAGGAGTCCGGGCCGGAACGCCCGGGAACTTGCTGCGGTGGTGGGGGGAGAGTCTCGCAGGGTCGTTCCCGGGCGTTCTTTCATTGCAGGTCAGGAGATGCAGCCGACCTTCGACGCCGTGCTGATGCAGCCGCTCTTCGCGTCCTGCTGGGCCGAGTTGACGGCGGTCCAAATCTGCCAGACTCGGTCATCTGACATCTGCTTGATCAGCTGCTCCATGGGGTCCTCCGGTGATAGTACGGAAGGTTCATTATTGACGGGCCGGTCATACGTGGATTACTTCCCGACCCGCTCCGTGAATTTAGAAGTGCGATCGTGCGAATGTCAATCAACGGGAATGGCAAATCATCGGAAGCGGTCCCGGCGGGGTCGACTTTGGCGCGATTCCGCCACGTGGGTGTCCGGTCGGCGCAGGTTCGGGGTCCGGTCCGCCGCCCGCGGTGACCTGGCAGCCCGGGAGCCGGTCTCGCGACCGGGGCCCGATGCGCATGCCTCCCGGCATACCCCCCCGACCGGCCGGGAAGTACACAGGCACCCCACCCATCATGAGAATGCTCTCCTCGTGTCGACTCTTTGGACTAGACCAAGGCACAATGATCTGATGCGGTGGCGCACGGTGAGGCCGGTATACGTGAGTGGAGCTGCCTTAGTGGCGCTCATGGTGCTACTGGCCGTATGGCTCTGGCCCGGACAGAACGCGGAGCCTTCCGTGGGGCCCGCGGTGGTCGTGCCCGCCGGGTACGGGTCGGTACCCGCGCCCGACGCCACCCCTGCCACTCCTCCTGCCGCCTCCGCACCGCCGTCGGCTTCGCCCGATCCGCCCTGCGCCTGCCCCGGCGGCCGGGCCGTCGATCTCGTACCGCCGCCCGCGACCAGCGATGACTACGACGACGATGACTACGACGACGATGACTACGACGACGATGACTACGACGACGATGACTACGACGACGATGACGACGACTCCCGGGGTGGACCGGCAGGCAGCCTGGACCAGGAAGCGGACGATGAGTGGGACGACTGATGCTCAGGCGTTCGATCAGTGCGCGGTCCCGGATCGTCGGCTGGATGTTCCTGCTGCTCACCGCCTCCCTGGCCGTGCCCACCATCGTGATCACCATCGTGTGGCGGGCCGAGCTGGACCATCAGGTCGACGCGCAGCTCCGCTCCGAGGCCGACAAGCTGCGTGCGTTCGCCCGCGCCTCGCGCGACCCTCACACCGGTGAGCGGTTCACCACGGGAGCCGCGCTGCTGACGGCGTTCATGACAGTCCACACCCCCGGCCGGGACGCGGCCTTCTTCAGCATCGTCGAGGGACGTGCGGACCGGCGCAGCCACGGCTCGATGCCGGCCCGGCTGGACCGGGACCCGGCGGTTGTGGACCTGCTGACGCATACGGCCGATGAACGCATCCGGTGGCTGGACTCCTCGGCCGGGATGGTCCGTTACGGGGTCGTCCCGGTGCGCGTGGAGGGGGATCCCGCCGATGTCCGGCTCGTCCTGGTCGTCTTCCGGGACCAGCATCTGGGACGGGAGCATCATCTGGCGCGGACGCTGCTGACCTCGGGATGCTGCGCCCTGATGGTCGGGGGGCTGACGAGCTGGCTGGTGGCGGGCAGGGTGCTGGCTCCGATCCGGTTGGTCCGGCAGACGGCCGAGCGGATCAGTGAGACGGACTTGTCCCGGCGGCTGCCGGTGCGGGGCAGCGATGATGTGGCCGAACTTGCCGAATCGTTCAACCATATGCTTGACCGCCTGTCACGCACCTTCACCACCCAGCGCCGGTTCCTGGACGAGGTGGCGCACGAACTGCGTACCCCCATCACCGTCGTCCGCGGCCATCTGGAACTGATGGACGACGACCCCGACAGCCAGCGCCGCCAGACCCGCGCCCTGCTCATCGACGAGCTGGACCGGATGAGCCGGATCGTGGAGGACCTGCTGCTCCTGGCCCGGGCCGAGCGCCCCGACTTCCTCACCCTCCGCGCGGCCCATCTCACCGACCTGGTGGTGGACGTGGCCGCCAAGGCGCAGGCCCTGGGGCGGAGACAGTGGACGGTGGCCGAGGTCGCCGATGCCGAAGCGCACCTGGACGGCCAGCGGGTGACCCAGGCCCTGATGCAGCTGGCCGCCAACGCGGTCGGCCATACGGCGGAGGGGGGCGCCATCGAGATCGGGTCGCGCCTGCAGCTCGGCCGCGTACTGCTGTGGGTATCGGACAACGGGCCCGGCGTCGCCCCGGAGGAGCGCGAGCGGATCTTCCAGTGCTTCTACCAGGGCGGCACCGCGAACCTCGGGCGGAACAGCTCCGGTATCGGCATCGGACTCGCTCTCGTCCGCGAGATCGCCCAGGGTCATGGCGGCTTCGCCTACGTCGTGGACGCCCCTGGAAGGGGCGCGCGATTTGTCATCGACCTTCCCGCATTGCACCCCACGACGGAGGGAACCCATCATGAGCAGGATCCTGATAGCGGAGGACGAGGCCCGGATTGCCTCTTTCGTCGAGAAGGGGCTGAGTCGTAGCGGGTACGTCACCCGGGTCGTCGCCGACGGCGTCTCCGCCTACGAGCACGCCAGCGGACAGGACTTCGACCTCCTGATCCTGGACCTCGGGCTGCCGGGCAACGACGGGCTGACCGTGCTCCGCAAGCTGCGGACCGCGCGCAGCACCCTGCCCGTCGTCATCCTCACGGCACGCGACACGGTGAGCGACATCGTGGCCGGCCTGGAGGGCGGCGCGGACGACTACATGCCCAAGCCCTTCGCCTTCGACGAGTTACTGGCGCGGGTACGGCTACGCCTGCGCCGTGAGGAGCCGGCGGAGAGCTTTCTGCTGCGTGTGGGGGATCTGCTCCTCGACCTCCGCACCCGCCGGGCACACGTGGGGGAGCGGGTCAGTGACCTCTCCGCCCGCGAGTTCGCCCTCGCCGAGATCCTGATGCGCAATCCCGACCGGGTGCTGTCCCGCGAGCAACTGCTCAGCCAGGTATGGGGGTTCGACTTCGACCCCGGTTCGAACATCGTCGACGTCTATATCCGCTACCTGCGGCGCAAGATCGGATCCGACCGGGTCCAGACCGTGCGGGGCGTCGGGTACCGGCTCCGGTCCTGAAACCCGGCCGGAGCCTCGCACGCGATGAGGGCTCTCTCATCGCCGTCTCACGAACGCCTCATGCCCCGACCGCAGAATTCTTCCCACGGGGGAACCATGACGTGGTGCCCGTGAACGGCGTGCCGGTCGCCGCCGTCCCGTCCGAGTCACGGGCGCCACCACACCGACCAGACTGCAAGTGAAGCCCCAGCAGCTCTGCTATGCGATCACCCGCACCTGTTCCCTCGGCACCCGGGCCACACCGCATACCAGGAAGGCCTACCCGGTGCGAGAAGCCAGACGCCCTTTCGTATGGAGGACCCTGTGCAGAGACTCATCGACCACGCCCGCGCCTTCGGCTCCCGCTGCGGCGGTGCGGGCCGCGATCTCCGGAGCTTCGCGGACGGTCAGCGGCCCACCGTCATGTTCATCACCTGCTCCGACTCCCGAGTGGTTCCCACCCTGTTGACCGGGACCGGACCGGGTGAACTGTTCGAGCTGCGCACCGCGGGGAACATCATCCCCGTCTACGCACCGGAAGAACCCACCAGCGAGATGGCGACGATCGAGTACGCCGTCAGCGTCCTGGAGGTGTCCGACATCATCCTCTGCGGGCACTCCCACTGCGGCGCCGTCGGAGCCCTGGCCCGCGGGGACGATCTGCGGGCCCTCCCGGCGGTCCACGGCTGGCTCGGCCAGTCCGTCCCCACGGCCGACGGCCTCCCCGACCCCGGCGGCTTCGGCCCCGATGTCGCACAGCCCGTGCAGCGCCACGTGGTGGAGCAGATGGCGAAGCTCCGCGAGTACCCGTGTGTGAGCCGGTCCGTCAGCGAGGGCCGGCTCGCTCTCCACGCCTGGTACTACGAGGTCCACACCGGCGCCGTCCGGACCCACCAGCTCGCCACCGGAACCTTCTCGTCCCTCTGAACAGCAATGCCTCTGCATGTGCCTGTGCGTGCGTATATGCGCGTGCTCGGGCATGTGTGCGCAGTCATCCCCTCTCACCGATCCGACCGCTCCCCCCCCCACACTAGGAGCCGACCCCCCATGCCCTCTCCCCTGCACCCCTCACGTCTCCGGTTTCGGCCGGACGTCCTCTCCCGCGACACCCTCGCCTCGGTCGTGGTGTTCCTCGTCGCCGTGCCCCTGTGCGTCGGCATCGCCGTAGCCTCCGGTGTCCCCGCCGAACTGGGCCTGGTCACGGGTATCGTCGGCGGGCTGATCGTTGGCATGATGCCGGGCAGCTCGTTACAGGTCAGCGGCCCGGCCGCAGGACTCACCGTCCTGGTGTACGAGGCGGTGACCCAGCAGGGCATCCAGGCTCTGGGCATCCTCGTCCTGGCGACCGGCCTGCTCCAGATCGCGCTCGGCCTCGTTGGCTTCGGACGATGGTTCCGTGCCATCTCGACCGCGGTCGTCCACGGGATGCTCGCCGGGATCGGCCTGGTGCTGATCTGCAGCCAGCTCTACGCTCTGGCGGGGGTTAGCGCGCCGGGCAAGGGCCTCGACAATCTGCTCGGGCTGCCGAAGCTGCTCACCCAGATCGCGGACGGAACCCCGACGCTCTCCTCCTGCGCGATCGGTGCCGGCACCATCGCCGTACTGATCCTGTGGAAGCGGCTTCCCGGACGCCTGCCCAGGCTGCTCCCCGGACCGCTGGTGGCCGTCGGACTGGCCACCGCCGCGGTGGCGGTGCTGGACCTGCCCGTCGCCACCATCGAGGTCCGGGGCCTGGCCGACTCGCTCCGGCTGACGGGCCTCGGCGACTTCGGGCTGCTGGCGGAGCCCGAGCTGCTCGGCGTCGTACTCGCCTTCACCCTCATCGCCTCGGCCGAATCGCTCTTCAGCGCCGCGGCAGTGGACCGGATGCACACCGGCCCGCGCACCCAGTACAACAAGGAACTCATCGCCCAGGGCGCGGGGAACACGGTGTGCGGCCTCCTCGGCGCGCTGCCCATGACCGCCGTCATCGTGCGTAGTGCCGCCAATGTCCAGGCCGGGGCCCGGACCAAGGCGTCCAGAATCCTGCACGGGGTATGGCTCCTGCTGTTCGCCGCCCTGTTCCCCGCCGTACTCGGACTGATCCCCGTGGCCGCTCTCGCCGGGGTGCTCGTCCATGCCGGCGCCAAGCTCGTACCCGTCACGACGTTCCGTCCGCTCTGGCGCGAAAACCGGGGCGAGGCCGTGGTCCTTACGGCGACCGCACTGGCGATCATCGCCACGGACATGTTCATGGGCGTGCTGCTCGGCATCGGAATGGCCGTGATCAAGACAGCGTGGGAGACCTCCGCGGTCCGCCTGGACATCGTCGAGCATGACGACCGCATCACGGTCGCCTTCAGCGGCAGCGCCACATTCCTGCGGCTGCCCCTGATCCTCGACACCCTGGAGGCCCTGCCGAAGGACCGTCCGGTGGAACTCGACCTCTCGCGACTGCGCCACCTGGACCACGCCTGCAGCACCGCCCTGGAGGCATGGACCGCCCACACCAGCGCCGACGTCCGCAGCCCCGAAGCGTCTCCGGCGGACAGTACCCCACGCGAGCTCGCCCTCGCGGCGGCCGGACCGGACAGCGAACGGCGTGACCTCTGAAGCACGCTGAGGGCCGGCCGGAGGACAGTCGGGGCCCGGTGCCATACCGCGCCCGGCCTGCGGTCCCGCCTCAGCGCCGTCCACCCCGCCGGAAATGCGCACACAGGAGACCGCCCCCATGAACACCACCCTGCGGCCCGCCGCTCCACAACAGGACGCGGTCGTTGTAGGAGCCGGCCTCTCCGGCCTCTACCAGCTATACCGTCTGCGTGAACTCGGCCTGCGGACGCGCGTGTTCGAGGCCGGGGACGATATCGGCGGAACCTGGCACCGGAACCGCTACCCCGGCGCCCGCTGTGACATCGAGAGCATGTCGTACTCGTTCTCCTTCTCTCCCGAGCTGGACCAAGAATGGGTTTGGAGCGAGAAGTACGCGACCCAGCCGGAGATCCTCCGCTACATCCACCATGTCTCCGACCGGTTCGGCCTGCGCCCGGACATCACGCTGAACACCCGGATCACCAGGGCGGTGTACGACGAGGAGCGGCACCTCTGGCAGCTCTCCACCGACACCGGGGAGAGCGTCACCACCCGGTTCCTCGTGATGGCCTCGGGCTGTTCCTCCACCGCCAAGGACCCTGGAATCCCCGGAGCCGACAGTTTCACCGGCCCTGCGCACCACACCGCCCACTGGCCGCGGGAGGAGCCCGACTTCACCGGCCGGCGGGTCGCGGTGATCGGCACCGGATCATCCGGAGTCCAGCTCATCCCGCTCATCGCCGAGCAGGCCGCCGAGCTGACGGTCTTCCAGCGGACTCCCGCGTACGCCCTCCCGGCCTGGAACCGTCCGCTCACCGGCACCGAAGTCGCCGAGCGGAAGTCGGTATACCCGGAGTTCCGGGCCGCCCAGCGCCGGTCGAAGGGCGGCAGCGTCTGCGAGATGCCGACCCGGTCCGCACTGGAGGCGGGCGAGGAGGAGCGGACCGTCACCTATGAGGCCGCCTGGAAGGAAGGCCTGCTCAGCGCGATGCTCCGCTCGTACACCGACATCCTGGTCAACGAGGAGGCCAACGAGACGGTCGCCGAGTTCATCCGGTCCAAGATCGATTCCATCGTCGGCGACCCGTGGACCGCCGAGCGGCTCTCACCCCGCGGCTTCCCCTTCGGGACCAAACGCCCCTGCCTGGACACCGGCTACTACGCCACCTACAACAAGCCGCATGTGACGCTCGTCGATCTGCGGGAGACCCCAATCGAGGCGATCACCCCCAAGGGGGTCCGCACCGCGGCCCGGGAACATCTCGCCGATGTGATCGTCTACGCCACCGGCTTCGACGCTGTCACCGGCTCCCTGCTCGCCGTGGACATCGTGGGCAAGGGGGGCACCACCCTCCGCGAGAAGTGGGCGGACGGCCCCCGGAACCACCTCGGCCTCGTCTCGGCCGGCTTCCCCAACCTCTTCACGGTCACCGGGCCGCTGAGCCCGTCGGTGCTCACCAATATGACCGTCGCCATCGAGCAGCACGTGGAGTGGATCACCGACTGTCTCGCCCATCTGCGCGGCAACGGCATCACGGAGATCGACGCCAATCCCGAGGCCGAGGAAACCTGGACCGCCCACGTCGCGGAACTCGCCTCCCACACCCTCTACCCGGCCGCCGATTCCTGGTACCTGGGCGCCAACGTCCCCGGCAAACCCCGGGTCTTCCTCGCCTACGTCGGAGGCGCCGACCGCTACCGCGAGGAATGCGCCGCCGTGGCAAGCAACGGCTACACCGGCTTCACCCTCACCGGCCCACCCACCTGATCCGAAACCACACCCTCGGTGCGGACCGTCTACAGCCAGTCGTGCTCCTTGAAGATGAGGTACAGGCCGATGCCATCACGCCAGGGCGTAGCTCTGCCGGAAGTAGTCGGCGGCGCGCTCCAGGTCCCGCTCGGTCTGGAGCGTCAGTTCCAGATTGCCGCTGCCGTGGTGGCCGAGCCCCGTCACGTCCCGTGCGAAGCCGGGCATGAGGTCAACCATCGCCGGGTCGGCCTTCAGGTAGACCAGTAGTCTGGCCTTCTTCGGCGGGACCAGGCATGCACAGTTCTGCATGCGCCGGTAGGCGGTGTAGGTCTGGTTCGAGACCTTGGTGAGGTCCTCGCCGAGCCCGAGCAGCGCCTCGTCGACCGCCGCGGCCAGCTCCGTCATGGCCCCCGCCGCCGTCACGGTTCGCTGCACCTTCGCCGTACCCCGGCTCCGGCACCCCGCCTTCGGCGCCGCCGCACGGCCGGGGAAGGAGACCACCGTCTCAAGTCCGACGTGCTCGCTGCCGAAGTACCGATAGCGGACCAGGTCGATGGCGTGCCGGTGCTCGCGGACGGCGTGGATGTCGTAGCGCGTGAAGTCGCCGGCCACGCAGATCAGCCTCGGTGCGCTCCAGAGCACCTGGGCCGCGGCCTGTACCCCGAGCCGGTCACGGACCAGGTGCCGGAAGGAATCCCGGTGGTCGAGCAGCCAGGCCATGTAGAAGAGGCCCTGGTTTATGACTCCCGCGTCGGTTCCGCGCTTGTACTCGACGATCACCGGTGCGCCGTTCTCGTCGATGCCCAACGAGTCGATCCGGCCGCCGTGAACCGGTCCGGTGCTGTATTCACTCGCCAGGAACCGGACCCCGAGCATGGTCTGCATGTGAACCGCCCCGGGTTCGGTAGAGATCTCAGTTGGTGGTTGTGACCTGGGGTTTCGTGGTTGTCAGGTGGTAGTTGGTCTCGTACTCGACGGGTGGGACGTGGCCTATCTCACCGTGCAGGCGTCGGTGGCAGTACCAGTCGACCCACTCTGCGGTGGCCAGCTCGACCTGGGAGAGGGTCTTCCAGGGCCGCTGCGGCTTGATCAATTCGGTCTTGAACAGGCCGATCGTGCTCTCCATCAGGGCGTTGTCGTACGCGTCGCCGACGGAGCCAATCGAGGCCGCGATGCCGGCGGCGTCCAGGTGTTCGGCCAGCTTGAAACTGGTGTATTGGCTGCCCGCATCGCTGGGGCCCTGACCCCGGATTTTGGACACCGGAGAGACTTGGATCTTGATGGTCCAGGAGAACGGAGTCCCTGTGGGGATGAAGCACTATCCCGCCG
>NZ_JBVJGW010000063.1:0-6900 GCF_055587105.1 Streptomyces sp. NPDC048461
GGCTTTCCTCCGGGCTTTCGTTCTGTTCTTGCGTTTCCGACTCTATCAGACTCTTTCGTGTCCGATTCCCGGTCGAAGCGGGATTTGCTTTCCAGATATTCGCTTTCGCGCTTCCCTTTCCGGCGAGTCCGACTCTATCAGAAGATTTCCACCGGATTTCCCGGCTTCAGATTCCTAGGAGTCGAATGCACCCCACATGGAACATGCGTTCCTTGAGGGGTGGGGCTGCCGAACTTGTCCAGTTCGAGGCAACCGTTTGACTCTACAAGCTGGGTCGCGACAGTGTCAAAACGGGGAACAGCAGGTGGCCAGAGCAGTCGAACCGCGGCACTGCAGGCCCCGCGGGCCGGTGCCCCGTGGCGTGCTCCGCCACCCAAGTACGGTGCGTGCCTGACGGTCTGTGGCGTCTCCGCCGCAGGGCAGCGAGCTGGTGCAGGGCCAAGCGCGCGGTCGCGCGCGGCATCGGCCGGCTGCAGCGGAACCGAGCGGTCGCGACCCGTTCGCCAGGTTCGCGGCCGAGGGCAGCTGCGTACCACCAGGCCGAGAGCAAGAGCGGCGACCGTATGGACGCCCCCTCCGAAGGCGGCCTGTCCATGCTGTTCGACGACCTCAACGGATCGGACACCAGCTTCGTCGTCAGCCAGCCCGACGAAGACGACCAGGCCTGGGTCACCTTCCCGTCCAGAACCCTCGGCGCACCGCGCCGTGCAAGGTGCCGCGCCACTGCCCGGTCACGAGGCCGAGCCCCGCCAGCCCCGTGACCCGGGCCCCGCAGTACAGACCGCCGCATCGCGAAGGCCGACTTGGTCCCCAGCGAGGCGAACCCGCGGTCGGCCTACGACACCTTCGCGGACCTGACGGACACCCGCCTGATCTGGATCGACAGCGCGGACACGCGTCGGCACCGGGTGACCGGGCAGGTCCCAGCGGACCGGCTCGATATTGAACGCTCCACCTTGCACGAACGTCCTGCCATCGGAGCCGCTGGCGCTCGAGCTGGCGAGGAGCGGGTGGTCGGCTCGGACCGCACCGTCAGCTTCAATGCGGTGCTCCGATCTCGGCCCGCACCAGTTCCGCTGACCTGCCTGATGTCTGGCGTCACCAGTTGTCCACACCTGGCGTCCCGCAGATCAATGCGCACTGTCCCGACCACGCTCGGAGGGGGACGTTGCGTCCGTGGGCATCGGCCCGTGAGCCGGACTCTGGCTGAAGAAGGCCCCGGCCGCGACCGAATCGATCAGGCCCTCGGGCTCGCGGCTGTGGTCGGGCGCTTCGCCGAGGACGACATGGTCTCCATCCTGGAGTTCATCGCGGCCAGCAAACCCGTCGGCCAGGTCGTCCGCGCGGATGAGGCCCGCGCCGTCCAGAACGGCACCCTCGCCTGGCAAGCCTTGGGCCGGCAGCAGACAACACCTGGGGAGCCATCGGCGACTGACCGACGTCAGTCGCCGATGAACCACAGATACAGGTGCATCCCGCGCTCGACGACCTGGCACAGACCGCGGGCCTCCCCGACCCAGTCACCGCCCAGGTCGGCAGAAATCCCGTCGAGTTCCGACAGCAGACGCGGCAGCTGCCGCTCGTTGAAGACCGCATCTCCATACGGCGTCAGGGCCCAGAGCGTCGGGAACTCCACCGGGTCCAGATGCGCGAAGCCAGCCGTCCACTCCACACCTGCATCGGCGCGAGCCACGATGTTCCCGCTGTCACCACTCGGGACCCTGGTTGTGCTCTGCACGATGGGGGGGCCGGGATGCTGCCGAAGTCCAAGGTCGATCTGTACGCGGCGATCCGCCGTGACGCCAGGACCGGCATGTCGCTGCGGGCGGTCATGCGGAAGTACGGCGTCGGCTTCGAGACCGTACAGCGGGCTCTGGTGTCGGCGTTGCCGGAGCCGCGTAAGAAGATGCGTCCGCGGGAGACACGGCTCGACGTCTACAGGCAGGTGATCGACGGTTTCCTCACGGCGGATCTGACCGCGCCGCGGAAGCAGCGGCACACCGTCAAGCGGATCTACGACCGGCTGCTGAACGAGCACGACGCCGTCGACATCTCCTACCAGATGGTCCGCGGATACGTCGCTGCCCGTCGCGAGGAGATCCGGCTGCAGGCCGGCAAGGGAGTCGTCGATGCCTTCGTCCCGCAGACCCACAAGCCCGGCGCCGAGGCCGAAGTCGACTTCGGGGACGTCACGGTCAAGCTGGCCGGCGAGCTGGTTACCTGCTACTTGTTCGCGTTCCGGCTGTCGTACTCGGGGAAAGCCGTCCACCGCATCTTTGCCTCGGCGGGCCCGGAGGCGTTCATCGAGGGCCACGTCCACGCTCTCAACGTGCTGGGCGGGGTGCCGACCGGGAAGGTCCGCTACGACAACCTGAGGGCCGCCGTCGCCCAGGTGCTGGGCCTCTCACGCCGCCGAGTGGAAGCCGAACGCTGGACCGCCTTCCGGTCCCGCTACGGCCTGGAAGCCTTCTACTGCCAACCCGGCATCCGCGGCGTCCACGAGAAGGGCGGAGTCGAGGGCCAGATCGGCTGGTTCCGCCGCAACCACCTCGTCCCCGTCCCCGAAGTCGACACGCTCGCCGAGCTCAACGCGATGATCGACCGGTGGGACCAAGAGGACGACGCCCGCCGCATCCGGTCCCGGCCCCGCACCATCGGCGAGTACTTCGCGGCCGAGCAGCCGCTGCTGGTGCCCCTGCCGGAGGAGCATTTCGAGACGGGCCGGCTCTCCACTCCGCGGGTCGACCGCTACAGCCAGATCTGCGTCCGGATGAACCGATACTCAGTGCCGGTCCGCCTGATCGGGCGGACCGTCCGCGTCATGCTGCACGCCTCTGAGCTGGTGCTCTACGAGGGCCGTGAGGAAGCCGCCCGGCATGAACGGCTCAACGCCCGCGGCGCTACCCGCCTCGAACTCGACCACTACCTGGAAGCCCTGATCCGCAAACCGGGTGCCCTGCCAGGCGCCACCGCCCTCGACCAGGCCCGCGCCGCCGGCCGCTTCACACCCATCCGCGACGCCTGGTGCAAGCCGCGGTGAAAGCGCACGGCGAGCGAGAGGGCACCCGGGCCCTCATCGAAGTCCTCCTCCTCAGCCGCCACCTGCCCCACGAACACCTGATCACCGGCCTCGGCGCAGCCCTGAAATCCGGCGCGTTGACCGCGGACGTACTCGCCCTGGAGGCCCGCAAGGAGGCCGACGCCGAGCCCGAGGAGCCCGCACAGCCGGTCGTCCCTGGAAGTCCCCCCGGTATCGCTCCGCTGCCCGCTGCCGTTCGGGCCCGTCTGCCGCCCGACAAGGGGCCACTGCCCTCCGTTCCCCACTACGACCAGCTCCTGCGGCTCCGCCGATCCGACCGCCCCACCCCTTGAGGCGAACGTCGTGTCACTTCCCCGCCAGCGAGGACTCACGAGCAGGCCGCCACCACCGCCGTCGATCAGGCATGCAGGATGTTCCGGCTGCCCACCATCCGCTTCCAGTTCTCCGAGCTCGCAGAGAAGGCCGAACGCGAGCAGATGTCCTACCTCGGCTTCCTCGCCGAACTCCTCCTCGCCGAGTGCGACGACCGGGCTCGCCGACGCTCCGAACGCCGCATCAAGGCGGCCGGGTTCCCCCGCGACAAAGCACTCCGCAAGTTCGACTTCGACGCCAACCCCAACATCGACGCCGCCATGATCCACACCCTCGCCAAGTGCGAATGGATCAAGAAGGGCCTGCCCCTCTGCCTGATCGGCGACTCCGGCACCGGCAAGTCCCACCTGCTGATCGCACTGGGCACCGAGGCCGCAATGGCCGGCTACCGAGTCAAGTACGTCCTGGCGACGAAGCTGGTCAACGAGCTCGTCGAGGCTGCCGACGAGAAGCAGCTGACCAAGACCACCGCCCGTTACGGCCGCGTCGATCTCCTCTGCATCGACGAGCTCGGTTACATGGAACTCGACCGCCGCGGCGCCGAACTCCTCTTCCAGGTTCTGACCGAACAGGAGGAAAGGAACAGCGTCGCCATCGCTTCCAACGAGTCGTTCTCCGGCTGGACCAAGACCTTCACCGACCCTCGTCTTTGCGCGGCCATCGTCGACCGCCTTACCTTCGGCGGCAACATCATCGAGGCCGAAACCGACTCCTACCGTCTCGCCACCACCCGAGCACGCGCCGAGCAGCAGGCACTCGGCTGACCTGCGGAAGTTCAGATGTGGGCCCGGATCTGCTTCACCGGATGGCCCAGTCGGTCCGCCAGTGCCGTGAGCTCGTCCTCGCTGAACCAGAGACGTTCGGGGTTCCAGATGGCGATCTCGAAACGGGCGAAACCACACGGCCAGTCGTAATCCAGCACGTCCAGAGTGGTTGATCCTCCACAGCACGGGACCTCGATCGCGAGCGTGGTGAACCCGTCGTCGCGGTGAGCCTCAAGGAGGTCGCCCCACCACTCCGTGTCGATGGCTGCCTGACACAAGGGGCAACCGATCCTCTCCAGGTTCTCTCCACAGTCGACGGCGGTCACCACGTCGTGCCACATCACGTCGATCTCAACGTCCACGCCGTCGGCAACCCCGGGAGTCAGTTCCTCGACGAGCGCGATGACGCGATCAACCGCATCGCGATCCGGCTGCCACTGCGGATCATTCGGGATGATCGACAGGACGTCATCACTCATAGCTTCCCCGCCTCGTCAGGCCACTGCAACGTCGCGAGGCGATGCTATCGATCGCACGTTCTGATGCTGCACCGGTCATGGACCCGACGCCCGACACGCGTCAGGGGGCGTTCCCAGAACTCGGCAACACTCCAGAGCCGGCCCGGCATCAGATGATCCCGAAACCCACCGACATCCGTTCTTCGTTCTCACCTACGCAGCCACGCACCCGACGTCCTGGCCACCGCCCGGTAATGGGTCGGCTTGGGCGCGTCAGAGGTCTACGCGCTTGCGGTAGACCCGGCTGCGGTGCGGGATGGTCTGGTCGCAGACCATCCGGTGCTCGGCCTCATGGATGCGCATACGCATCGGCTGCGGATCCTCGTAGAGGCTGCCGTCCTTGGGGTCGATCGACATCGAGGCCAGGTCGACCAGGCCGTGCAGGACGGCCCCGACGAGACGCTGGTACTCCCCCGGCATGCTCCCCAACGCCCACAGCCGGCTCGGATCGCACTCCCATGCCCCAGCTGGCGTCGTTCTCGACGCCTTCGGCCCCAGGTCACTGAGCTCTCTGAGAGTGGCCACCGATCGGGTGACGGGCTGGTGTCCCGCAACGCACGAGGCGCTCGTGCCGTTGAGGGAGAGGCTCGACGACTCAACTCGGCAGCACTGGAGTCTCGTTGGCTCCCAGGCCTGCCGCACTCGACCTGCCTCATGCTCTGGCCGAGTGCGTATCGATGCTCGTCGTCACCCGTGAGGTGGCCGACGCCGCAAGCTCCCGCCCCACCAGCTCGCCCTCGTCGGCCTGGTCTACCTGCGCCAGCACGACACGCTCACGCAGATCGCCGGCCGGCTCCCGTATATCCGTCGGGACCGCCCACGCCTACGTCACGGCCGTCGTCGATCACCCGTCCCCCGTCCCGCCGGGCACCCGGTCTGCTGCAGGTCCTGCGCGAGCCGGATCCTGATCACGTCGATCTGCGAACGCCAGGGCGTCCCCGTGCTCGCCGACCGCGCCTACACCGGGGCCGGCCCCTGGGTGACCGCGCCCATCCGACGGCTTCCCAGCCAGCGCCTCACCACAACCCAGCAGACAATCAACCGAGCCGTGTGAGTGGCACGAACGCCAGTCGAACGAAGCATCGCGCGACTCGAGTCCTTGCAGATCTTCCGCCGGGCCGGACGACCGTCATCCAGTGGGGCGCCGTCTCACGACCAGACAAGTCGGCCTTCGGTGAACCGACAGACCGGGTAGCTTCCGTCGGCAATCCTTGTCAGCGTCTCCGCCACGGAGTCGAAATATTGGGCCATCGATTCGTACTCGCCCGTGACCGTGACCTCACCTACGAACCACCTGCCGACGCGGCCGTCCCGCACATCGATGAACTTTCCCATCCAGCCGTCCTGGTCCGACAGGAACGGGATCCACTCGTTACGCCAGAACGGATTGTCCGGCTGGTCCGCAGGGTCGAATCCACCGGGCATGGAGCGGTTCGCATAGAGCCCTTCCATCGCCCGGATGCCCAGAAAGAAGCTGCCCTCGTCGGGGAACCCGGCGAAGCCGCAGCATGCCACTTCGTCATCGACGTCATCGTCCGGCAGATCCAGATTGTTCTGCAACAGCCACGTTCTCAGGTCCTCGTGCAGGGAGATCCCCATCCGCACCTCGGCTGCCGCGAGCGTCTGCTCCGTGGCGGGCCCTGGCAGATCTGCGTGATCGGCCGGCGCGTGCTCCCGAAGAAGACTCATCACACGCGACCAACTCTCAGACACACTCATCGTCCTCTGCCCTCTCTACAGGGATGTCTCCGTACGACTACGCCACTGCGGAGATTGGGGAAGTACCCGCAGGAGAACCTTGCAGGGCCGGCCCCTCAGCGAAGTGGCCGTCCGCGACTTCACAGACAACCCACTGTGCCCCCGCGGGCCCAGCCGACGAGCTTGCAGGACTCAAGCAAGTTGCGAAGCTGAAAACGATCACTGGCCCGTCGCCCGCTGGGCGTCGGCGAGGATGCTGCTGCTGGTCTCCATGGCGGCCCCGAACCGGGCTTCCGTCGCGGCCGGGTCTCCGGCGGGTTCCCGCGGTCATGGCCGGCTGAGGGATGAGTGGTGCGCCGTCGTCCAGCTGCTGTTGAGCCGAGGAAACGGGTCCGGAACGCAGAAAAGCCCCACACCATAAGGTGCGGGGCTTTCCCACAATAATTGTTCGGCGGCGTCCTACTCTCCCACAGGGTCCCCCCTGCAGTACCATCGGCGCTGAAAGGCT
>NZ_JBVJGW010000064.1:0-6855 GCF_055587105.1 Streptomyces sp. NPDC048461
GCCCCCCCCCCACCCCCCCCGCGCCGCGGCGCCCCCACCCCCCCCCCCGCGCACCCCCGCGGCCGCCCCCCGGCCCCCCCCCGGGGCCCCCCCCCGGGAAGCGCAGCGCCCCGGTCACCCGCTGCGCGGGAAACGGGTGAACCCCAACCACACCCCCACCCGCACCCCGACCACGGCCCCGCTGCGCCCCCGAAGCCACACCGCAAGGGCGCGCAGCGCCCGACCCCCCGGGCCCGCGCAGCGGGCCCGGTCACCCGCTGCGCGGGAAACGTCTGAACCCCAACCACACCCCGGCCCGCACCAGGACCAGGACCACGCTGCGCCCCACCCACCCAGCCTGGCCGGGACCACCCTGCTCCCAAGCCGAGGGCGACACCGAGTCCAGCAAGGCCCGGCCGCCTCGGTTCAGGTGTCCGTTCGGGGAGCCTGCTCGTTCAAGCGGCCCTCCCACGTCCCGACACAGTGGGCGAGGTCCTCTGAGAGGTAGACGTGAAAACGGCGTGGCGGGTCGATGACCGTGGCCATGTACACCCGTACGTCTCCTACATCATCAAGCCCGTCCACGGCCTGAGCCAGGCTCTCCAGCTTGCCCGGATCAAATTCTCCGCTCTCCACCAGCATGTCGAGCCGGTCGCACCAGATCGACCACAACGAGCGGGCCGAGGCCGTATGCGAAGGGACCTCCCACCGCGCGCCTGACAGCAGAGCGGCCAAGGCCGCGGGCCCGCTGATGGAGCCATCCCGGGCCAGAGCGGACCTCAACGCCTCGAACGTCAAATCTGCCCTCTCGGGTTTGATCTTGGCACTCAGAACCCGTCGCCGAGTCCGGCACTTCGCTTTGTGCGGCCCGGCGGTACTGCCCCCGTCGAAGCGGGCACCGGGCCTGCCCCACACACCCATGTCGGCGCAGGCTGCCCCGACCCTAACCGGCGCCCGGCCCGCGCCCGGCCCGCGCCCGGCCGGCGGGGCGAGCATGGCGGACGCGAGTGGCACGCGGACCCCGTCTCCGTGACCCGGCTGCGGGGCTCGCTCGCCGTGCCGGGCCCGCCGGCCTTCGCGGGGCGCTGTGATCGCCCCCGGCCATCCCCACCTTCACGCCCTCGGTGCGGGGACGGAGAGGCCAGATAGTCAAGATCTTTTGCTCCGCTAGTCGTTTTGCGGAGCTCCTACGGGATCCGTGTGAGCCGCACGGCTGGATGTGCCTCAGAGCCCGACTCTGGTAGTCCAGCACACAGGGCAGTGCGCTACGGTGGGGTTCGGTTGCTGCGTGAGTGCCTAGCGCTTGCCGGACACCGCGAGAGACAGTTGCTGCTGAAGCAGGGGCTGTCCGCCCACCGCGTCGAGCGCCGCCATCTGTGACAGGCGCAGCGGAGGTCCTGGTCCGGGTTGCCGCCCGGACCAGCCCCCTGCAAGGTGACGGTGGTGCTAATGAGCCCGGCCGAGTTGATACCGGCCGGGCTCAGTGCTGAGCCTTGCCGTCGTCCGGTCCCACCACGTCGTCATCCGACGTTCTCCACCAGCCACGTCACCGCCTTGACGATCAGCGGCACCATAAGCGACCAGTCGACCAGCGCCTGAAGGACTATCAGCCGCCGCTCGCGCCGTTCCTCGTGCTCCACCTTGTTCGTCAACTGCTCCTCCAACTCCCTTGAGGCTGCCCGCGCTCGCGCGCAGGCTCTCCACGCGACGGGTGCCGGTGGAGGTTCGGGAGGAGCTGGTGAAGCACTCACCACTCTACGAGAAGCCGGGACCCGCGGCGGACCGAGGACCACAACCTCTGGGCGGCAGCGGCTATACAACCACCAGATCTTGGGTTGTGAGGGATTTCCACTCCCGGCGTGTCGCGACGTCAATACACGGAAGCTAAGGCGGTGATGGTAGGTACACCCGCCGAGGCGAACGACTCCGGATCGGCGAAGCGGCTGCTCAGAGCAGCATCACCCCGGCGAAGCTGTGCGTTCGCCGGCCGTGCGGGGGGATGTCCGCGCGAGACGATCTGTAACTTTTCACTCGAGCTCACGGGTAGCCCCAACTCTTCGATAGGAGTCCCCGCCGCCGGCGCCGCCCCCTTCCCTCGGCCTGGTGGAATCCGCCGCTCCTATAATCGAACTTGTGACCGAAAATGTGGGCGTGCGTCTGGCCCGGTATCGAGCAGTTGAGAGCTGGCTGGAGTGGCAGATATCCCAGGTCAGAGCTGCGATCAGTCGACTGGAGTCGGAGGAGGCTGCCACGTCGGCCCGCCGCCCGGCCCTGCTCGTCCCTGACTGGAAATTGGAGATCCATCGCACCGGCTACGGCGCTCAGCCGTTCCGCGTGCACGCTGGGTCCTGCCCTGATGGCCAGGGCAGGGCCGTGGAGCGCGCCGAGGCGTTGCGACTCCTCGGAGAGGGTGTGGAGAGCTGCCCGTACTGCCGTCCCGATGCCGCTCTCCGAGTGCTGGAGTGATCGGGTACCGCCACGGTGAAGGGATGAGCCCCCTGCGCCTGATCGTCTACCCGCCGGATGCCGACGGCGGGCGCCGCGTCCGCTGTGACGGCGAAATCCTCGGCCGCGCCCTTGGCCCCGCCGATCTCCTCGAATTCCTGCGGAGGGCCGGCCTGGACCCCGACGTCGTCAGGCTCGATGATCCGCTGCTGATCGAGTGGCGCGGCGGCGGGCCGAACGTATGGAGTCCCGACCCCGAAGAGCAGTGAAAGCAGGGGGGTTGGTACGGGCGGCGGCGAACACCCGCGCTGCGGCTGTGGGGCTTGGGGCGGTGTGATGGCCGGCTCCTCGCGTTGCCGCGTGGACGGGGTTAGCGGCCCCATGGCCGGCCATCACCGCCGTCTGAGCCCACGAGGCAACACCGTGCCAAGCCCAGACATCCAAATCCTAACGCCCAGCAATTTTTAGACCGTCAGGGCGTAGGCGACATGTTGTGCATCGAGCTCTCTTTCCTCTACCGAGGACCACCCGTAGATCATTTCTTCTAGCTCTTCCTTCGTAATTCCGATACCGCTGCGGCTTTCAGGGAGACGCTCAGAAAGGGGTGTCATCACATGGAATACACCGCCCGGGTTGAGGTGGTCTCTCACCTTTTTCAGGAATTCTGTTTTCTGCTCGATGAATGCGTAGGTGAGGCGTGTAGAGATCAGGTGGTAGGACGGCAGGTTTTCCCATGTGTCGTTCGCCGCGTCCAAGTGCCGGAACTCTAGTCCGCTGGTCTCTGCAAATTTTGACCGGGCAAGCGAGATTGCCGTTTCTGAGTAGTCGACTCCCAGGACGGCGCATCCCTCGGCGTGGAGGAACTCGGCGAAACCTCCGGTGCCGCATCCGACGTCGAGGGCGGTCCGGCCGGGCCCGAGGTCTGCGGACCGGCGGAGGAACTCCTTCTCCTCGTCCATCACCGGGCGGAACCACCGGCCGCCCGCGTAGTACGCATCCCAGGCACTGACGTCCACGGCTTCACCCACGGGTCTCGCTCCCTGCTTCGGCGGTCCTGCTGCGCGTGCGCCGGCGGACCGCAGCGGGGTACCCGAGCGCCTGCGCGGCCTGGTCCTCCGACAAGGCCGGCCGAGCCTCCATCAGGGCCGCCACACGCTCACCCCGCAGCCTCGACAGAGCCCGTTGGGCGGTAGCGGTAGCCACGCCCAGTGCGGCGCAGACCTCCGCGATGGTGATCGCCGGATCGGCGTCGAGGAGCGCGGCAACCAGCCGTGGCAACTCCCCGCGCGGTACCGCGTCGCCCGTGCCCGCGGGCCGGCCGGGGGCAGCCCGGCGGCCCGGTCGGCTGTCCCGGAACGCGCAGACCACGGAGCGCGGCCAGTGCTCCACGCCGCCGGCCCACACCGCGTGCGGGGCAATCCGCGGGTCCGTCTTGTAGCCGTCCCAGCTCCGCGGTGTAACTCCGAGCTCGGCCGCGGCCTCCTGGCGGTCGAGGAGGTCTCCGGGCCCGCCCGGGCCGGGCAGTTCCGGCACAGGCCTGCCGGCGAGGTAGGCCGCCGTCTGCTCCCCGTCCCACAACAGGACCCGGGCACCCACCGAGCTGATCCGCGCAGGGAACCCGTCCACGTCATACGGCCGCTTGTTCGCGAACGTCCCCTTGGGAATGCCCATGTCCCGGGCAAGCTGTTCCCGGGTCCGCACCAGATGCGTCCGCCCCTGGATGATCAACGCCGCTCCCCTCGCTGCAGTCCTGCGCCCCGCACCCGACGGATGCCCCGGCTGGTGCACGGCTCCTCGGCCGGCAGTACGCGGCGCTTCAGAACCCTCCATAGATAAAGTTACTTGACTTGCATCACTGACGCAAGCTCTTCGACTTCCCGGTGGCCCGTCGGCCCTTCGGCAGGTACCGGACCCGGGGCGCCGCCAACGGCGCGCCCCGGGTCTGCGGGCCGCCCACGGCCCGGGAACCTGCCGGCTCGGCTAGCTGCGCGGGCGCCCGTGCCGGCCCCAGCGGCGCCGGGACGTTACCCGTGCGGCCGCAGCCAAGGCCTGCGCCACCTCCGCCCATTCCGGCGCCCACACCGACACCGCGGCCTGCGCCGCCTCAACTGCGAGCGCAGCGACCACCTGGCCCGCCAGCCGGCGCCCACTCACCCGGCGGCGCCGCGGGGACGACTCCCGGCCCGGCTCCCGGCCGGACTCCTCACCCATGGACTCCCCGCCCGTATCTGTCGTGCTCATGTCAGGTAACTCCTTGCGTGAAAACGCGGGTCACGCCTCCGTCCGAAGGCGTGACCCGCACTTTCGAACGGCAAGGGGTTAGCCCCGCAAGTTTCCACATAACCGCAGCTCAGGACGCTGAATGGTGAAAATCGCGCAGGTGCTACACCGCCCCACCCCTAGCCCCGCAACCCGCCCCGATGTGACCTGCAACACGCGCACGGCCCAGCAGGGCAAGTCCCCGTGTCCGGCCGCTGTGAATGAAAGGGGCACCGGGGGCTTCAGGAAGTCCGGCGCTCGGTCGCGTCACAGGCAGAGCAGTGCACTGCGACCAGCGCCCCGCAGCGCGCACCGCGGCGAAGTGCCGGCCTTCGACACGGCTGCGCCCCGGCCGAGAGGCCGGGGCGCAGGTGCCTGGTCACTGCGGAGGGTTCTCACCCCCGCTGTCCGCGCTGCCCTTGTCAGCCGCCCGGCGGGCCCGCCGTACTTCCAGGGTGATGGAGAGCGCCGCTCCGACCAGGGTGAGGAGGTCGGCGGCGATGGAGAGGACGTCGTTCACGGGCTGCCCTTTCGAGTACAGGGGCCGCGGTGTGCGGCCGGTAGCCAGACCATCCAGGGGAGTTGGCTTATCCCGGCCATCCAGACGGAACATCGCAGGTAGGTTGCGGACAGAACGGCACTTGTCCCGGACAGGGCGGACAAACGCACGGCATGCAGCAGGGGGTACCGGTGGCGGGATCGGACAAGCGCAGGGGCCGGCCGTGGGGGTCGATCCGGCCGGTGAACCCGTCAGCGGGCAAGCTCGCCACGTTCCTGCGCGCCCAGGTCGACGGCTCCGGCAAGACCCTCGCCGTGCTCGCGAAGGAGATCAACTGCTCCACCACCCAGATCAGCTCTCTCCTGAGCGGACGGATCCCCCCGCAGCCCTTCGTCACGGCGCTGATCAGCGCGACGGTGCCGGCACAGCTGCGCGAACGCCGCCAGAGCGAGGCCGATGGCCTCCTGTACGAGGCGATGCACCCACCCCGCATCCCCCAGGCCCGAAGCGTGACGCCGGCTGCGGGTGCTGGATCAGGAGTCATGGACGTGGCCGCGGTGCAGGCGCAGCAGATCGAGACGTATGACCGGCTCACTCGCGCCTTGGAACAGCAGGCGGAGCTCCGTCAGGCTGCCGACAACAGCGCGCGGCTGATCTGGATCCTCCTCGGGATGATCCACAACCTGACCGGCCGGGTCCACACACTGACGCGGGAACGGGACAACGCCACCGGCCGGGAAGTGGTGGAGGCCGCCCAGGCCAAGCTCGCGCGCGCCCAGTCCCAGCAGGCCAAGGCCGAGAGCGAGCTCACCCGCGCCGAGGAGAAGAAACAGCAGGCCGAAGCCCTCTCCGCGCACCTGCAAGAACAGATCACCACGCTGACCGACGAACTAAGCCGCCTCCGAGGCCAGACCGCTATCCCCCACGAGCGTCTGCCTGACCTGGGCCCCATCCCGCGGGTAGAAGAAGCCTCTGCCGACCCGGAGGCAGACGACATCGATGCAGCCCTGGCACGCGTGCGCGCGGTCAACGACACCGATGACGACACCGTCCACCGCATCACCACAGAACTCGGCGACACAGCACCCGGCCTTGTCCCGGACAAACCGTCCACCAGCGCGGACATGCCGAACAAGACCGCAGAGCAGCTACGCGCCGAGGCCGCCGCAGCCAAGGAACGCGGGGACTTTCAGGCAGCCCGCCACCTGTACGGGCTTCTGGCCACAGCTTCAGCGGGATTTCTAGGGCCAGACCACTCCGACACCCTCACCAGCCGACTCCAGCACGCCCGCTGCACTGGCGAAGCTGGCGCCCCTGCAACGGCGCGTGACCTCTACGCCGACCTCACCACCGACTACGAACGGGTTCACGGCCCAGAGCACCCCAAAACCCTCGACTGCCGATACCTGCTTGCCCACTACACCGGTAAAGCTGGCGCCCCTGCAACGGCGCGTGACCTCTACGCCGACCTCACCACCGACTACGAACAGCAGCAAGGACGAGACAACCCCTACACCCTCAACAGCCGACACCAGCTTGCCCACTACACCGGTGTAGCTGGTGCCCCTGCAACGGCGCGTGACCTCTACGCCGACCTCACCCCCGACCGCGCACGGGTTCACGGCCCAGACGACCCCAAAACCCTCGACTGCCGATACCAGCACGCCTACTAC
>NZ_JBVJGW010000065.1:0-6020 GCF_055587105.1 Streptomyces sp. NPDC048461
CGCCCCCCCCCCCGCCCGCGCCGGCCGCCGCCCGCCCCGGGGGGCGCCCCCGGCTCGCCTGGGCCCGCACCCCCCCCCGGGCGGGGCCTCACCCCCACCACTGTGGTCGGAATTCCGACCAGGACCAGGCCGCTGACCTGGGAGAACGCGCCCCGCAGTCCTGCTCTTGTGGTTCTTCTTCTACGACTACTGCTGAACAACCCGTGGTGACGGCCGTAGGCCAAGGTGCGGGTGGTCTCGCGCGTGCGGGTGCGAGCGACGGCGCGGCGCCTGAAACTCCGACCGCCCAGGGCGGCTACGCCGCCGACCGCAAGAAGAAGCCCACCGCGAAGAAACCGGTTGTCGTCAGCGAGCTGGTGCCCGTGAACGGCGAGACGGACGTGTACGCCGCGCTGGATGCCCTGGGCATCTCCACCAGCAAGGCGGAGCGCATTCCGACCCTGCGGCGCGCCGTCCGCGAACTCCTCGGTCACTACGCCGATGCCACCAGCGGCCCCTACGCCCTGTACCCGCGCACCGCGGAGCACGCCACCACCCGGATCTATGCCGGGTGGCACCGCGCGCACGGACCCCTGCGTTCAAGCGCTGGCTACAAGGAAGCGGATCGGATCGTCCGGCCGATCGGCTACCTCGCTGAGGTCCTGACGCAGCAGGCCTGCGAACTGCCGAACTGCGAACTCGGCGTACTCATCGACAGCGGCGCCGAGTGCGCCACCTGCAACTACCGCAGGCACGAGCGGATCAACAACGCCAAGGCCGCGGAAGCGCTGGAGGAACAGAAGCGGCGGGCTCGTGAGGTGATGGAACGGGAGCTCGCAGAGTTGGCGGCGGACCACGCAGAGGCCCTTGCTGAGAACGTGCGGTGGGACCGGCGCGCTGCGGACAAGGCTGCCGCGGCGGCCGAAGCCGAAGCAGCCCGAGCGGCGATGGCCGCCGAGTTCGCTGCGCTGGACGCCGCGCCCGGCACCCGCCGGCCGGTCGTGCCCGCACAGCACCACCCGGCCAGCGACGCTGACGACTTGGTCGAAGAGCCCGACTACGACGGCCCCGACGAGGAAGACCAGGCCGAGGATGCCGCGGCGTGGGAGGCGGCCCGCCCCAGCGCGGAGTACCAGGCGATGAAGGCGCAGCGGGAAGCCGCCAAACTCGCCGCTCTCGTCAGCCGGTAGCGGTCCTGCACGCCTGGCACCTTCCGGGTGCCAGGCGGGGGCAGTTCCGACGAGCTGGCGGACTCCAGACCACCATCACGCAATAGGCGCCCTGCCGCCCCACAGGCCCCTTAAACGGCCCGTAGAGCGCCGATCCCCACCCGCCAGGCCTCTCCGGTCACGTGAGTATCCGTTAGGCCCCCACGAGACCCCCTAGGCGATCACCCGCCCCGGCAGGGAAAGCAACGGAGGACACCATGACCGCAGTCGGCGACGGTCTCGACCGAGCCGTACAAAAAGCGTTCACGCGCCCCGCCCCCAAGACGGCGCCAGCGCAGATGCGCTACCTGGTCAAGCAGATGAAGGGAACCCGCGCGGCCGCGGCCGCGCTCGGCATCTCACAGCGCACCGTCGAGCGGTACGTGAAAGGCCAGATCAAGAAGCCGCGCGCGGACCTGGCCGGCCGCTTGGCGGGTGAGGTCGCACGCCGCTGGCAGCCACAGGTACGCGCGATGGCGAAGCGCACCGCGGCGACATCGACGGGCCTGATCCTCGACACCCGCGCCCGCTTCGGATACACCGCCGCACCTGGCAGCACCGACGATGCCCGCCTACGCCACCTGACCGTGGCCCTGCCCCCGCAGTACGCCGGCCGCCTTTTCGGCGCCCAGGAAGCCGGCGCGTCCGAGCAGCAGTTGCGCGACATCGCCGCGGAAGCCCTCCAAGACGTCTACTTCCGCGACGGCGGCCGCCGCGCCGGAGGCCTGCTCGTGGAGTTCACCGATGTCGAACACGTCGCCTTCGACCTCTAGCCGCTCCACCCTTGCCGACACTTCCCTTCCCGGCTCCGCGTCCTTCCCACCGGATCCAAGCCTGCGCTTGGATCCGGTGGGGTGGTCCGCACTGCCCGTTGGTTGCCGTTGTGACGGCTCAACGGTGTAACGGTGTGCCGTCAGTAGCCCTGTGACCTGCGGGTTACTTCGCGCTGGCCGTCGTCCTGGTCGTCCGTCCTCCGTGCGGTCTGCGCCGGCGCTGCTGCCCCGCCCGCTCTGCGGCCACCCGCTCCCCGGCTCTCCCTCCGTCCCTGCTCCGCCCGGTCGGGCGGTTGCTCAGAGGACGTGTGCGGTCTCGGGGTGCGGGTGCGACGGCTGATCATTCCGCGTCCGGTAACGGACCGTTGCCGAGGATGCGGCGACCTGTGCGTGCAGGCAGCGCGACGGCCGGAGTTTTGGGGATCTGTTCGGCGGCGCTAAGGCCGGCGTTTGCGGGCCGGGGCCGTTCAGAACCCGGACCCGGGGCGGAGACGGGGAGAAGGACGGGCGCGTGGCCGGTGCCCAGGGGCCGGCGGTCGGTTTTCACCCCCTGAGTCTGCGCGTTGCGCCTGATGGGCCGTTGCCCAGGTACGCGAAGTGGCGGTCAGCGGGCGCTGATGGCCAGTAATGTCCAGCCGCGGCGGGCGGCGCAGCAACACCGGGGGCGCTGCAGGGCCGAAGTGGTGTCTTGGAGCTGGGGAGTGGACGCATGGGCAACGACTGGACGAGGCTCACTCAGGAAGCAGGAGAACGCGGGGGTCCTGATGCTCTCAGGGAGTTCTACCGAGCGCAGGGGCAGAAGGAGGCGGTCACGTACGCGGTCTGCGCCGTTGTGGTCTCGGGGGTGGCCTTCGGGGTGAACAGACTCCGCAGGTATTCCGAGAACAAGAAGATGGATCGCAGGATCGACCAGTTGGAGGCCGAGGGGACTCCGGTGGAGGCCGAGCGAGTACGGGACGGGAATTCGACCGGTGAGGCTCAAGGTAGCTTCTGAGCCTCGTAGGGCACATGGCCGCCCACCCTCTGCGTATGCGAGTGCGCGGAGAATGTGCGCGATATGTACGGTGAAATGTTTCGGTGGGTGCGGCTGCCAGGTGGTCGTGCCCCAGCGATCGGGGCAGGATCGTTCGTTTCCCGCGCTCCCGTGGAGGGGCTGTAAGGCGACGCAGGCTGATCTACGGGTCTCTGTGGTTAGCCGACCTCTGATAAGGCGGGACAGGAGGCCGCGGGTCGGGCGCACTGCCGCCGACGAGATCGGGCGCGGCCTGCCCAGTTGCCATTGTGATGGGGGTGCTTATATGTGGTCTGCTGATGTGTGGAGTGCAATCGCTGCTGGGGCTAGCGTTTTTGCAGCGGGCGGATCTTTGTGGGTAGCGGTAAAAGCGAAGCAGATTTCTGCGGATGCGTTGAACACCGCTAAGCAGGCAACGAATGCTGCCCATATTGTTGCCGGTATTGAGCGTGTGAGAATTCATCACGATATGCTTCCCGACCTTAAGGTGGAGATTCGGAAAACGGGGGAGGGTAGCCGGGCCCGGCTAACGGTGAGGTGGAACGGCCCCTCAGTGCTGGAGCGGTTGGCCGAGGTGCGTGTTCGGGTACTTGATGATGGGCAGGACCGCACGATCGAACTTGCTTCTAACCCGGCCGAAGGTCCCACCGCAGAGGAACTGGCGGCACAGGTTTGGGGCCCATATCGACTTCAGCCTGGCTTGGAGGGTGTCTCAGCGGACGGGCGTACAGCGTCGCGAAATGGGTTGTACCTCGGTTCTACCCTGCCTCTGATGATGGAACAGACACGATCGCCGCACCGCGGTGCGGGGGCTTTGCTTTGGTGGAGCATGGAATTTGGCCGACAACCTGTCCGGCTTCATATTGAGTGCAGGCACGACGATTTCGAACCTTGGGTACAGGTCTACGAAGTTGATGTAATCGACCCTTATTCCGCGACGTAGCGGGCGCGGTCCGGACCGACCGTGAGCACCTACGCGCAGGACGGTGGGGCGGGCCGGCCTATCAGGCGCTCCATGATTCGAAGGTCCTGGACGGGCAGGAGGCACCTGGCCCCGGCCCGCCCAGGTGAGGGCGGCGGTCCCGCCCGCTCAGCTACGTGACTGTTTCACCTTCCCTAATAAGTATGTGACGACAGCCCAAAGAGTCGCTAAGACGAATACGACATCACGAATGACATGAATTACATTTAATATTTCCATCGGGGTTCCCAAGGTGACTTGAATTTCCTTTACTCTCTCATTTTAGAGGTAAAGGTGAGCGCCGTGATCGGCTACTCCTTATCTGAATATTACGCCCCCTGCCCTGTTCTGAAACCGAGTTCGCTGGCGCCGTTTCGATCATTTTTCCGAGAATGTGGCGACGTGCTGAATTTCTCGCAGTACCTGATGCCTGTCAGATAGATGTGTTTTCGTTGTGCGGGTCCGCCGAGGAGTGACACATGCGTGGTGCGTGACGGTCCGGCCATGGCGTGAGACACCGGGCCCCGCCGCCCTGACCGGGCACCGATCCGCCGGTTCGGTGGCCACGAGTAGGCCGCAGCCCCCGCTTGTCGGTGGCGACCCGACAATCGGGGGTTGTCGGTGGCGGCCACTATCGTGCGCGCCGTGACTGAATGCCCCGGGCTCGACCTTGACGGCGACTACTGCGACGGCTGCGGCTATCCGGTCTGCACCGGCTGCTACAAGACCCACGTCCTTCCAGGTGGGCACCGCTGCCAGTCCTGCGCCGAGGCGTACGGCGGCCAGGCCCTGGCGGAGGAGGGGGATGCCTCGGCGGCTTACGTCGCGGCTCTGGCGAACCTGCGGGCGGACTCTTCCCTGGCGAACCTCACGCCGGGAGAGGATGACCCGCCGCCCACCCACGAGGAGTGCGCGGAGGCCGGGTCAGCGTTCGTGAACGGCACCGCGGACCCGGCCCGGTGCGAGGAGTGCGGCGGCCCCGCATGCACCCACTGCGAGGCCCACCTGACCGAGGGCCCGCACGCACCATGCGCCGACTGCGGCCGCCGCCTGATCCATGTCCTGCACCCTGCGGAAATCGGCCGATAACCCCGATCGCCCTTCCGGCCGGCCCGCGCGGGGCGGGTCGGCCAGCTGTGAGGCTTTAAGCCTGGCACGCCGTTTGCGCTGGCCAGAGGCGTGCGGGAGTGGCAGCCCGGCGGAGGCATCCGCTGCACGGAGCTGACACAGGCCCGGGAAGGGACGGTTTTGACCGCCTCTCCGTAGCAGCGGTGCCCCCGCTGGTCGGGCGCGGGCTGGACGCCGGTTAGGGTCGGGGCAGCCTGCGCCGACATGGGTGCGTAGGTCAGGCCCGGTGCCCGCTTCGACGGGGGCAGTACCGCCGGGCCGCCCCATCCTTCCTACGCGCTCGCACCACCGCAGAACCCGGGTGAGCGTCACGGGAAGGCGTCACCCGGTGACGCCTGCTGAACGGGAAGCGTTCCGCCGTCGCCATGCCCGTGTGCGGCAGCGCGGGGAGCAGTACCGGCTGTCGGAGCGCTTCCGCCTCCCGAACGGGGTGTCGCTGGAGTACCACGTCGACCCGCACTCGGGGCATTCAAACTGCGGCCAGGGGTGCCGACGCCCCTCCAGCAGGGCGCGCAGTGCCTCGCCTCCCGCGTCGAGCTGCGCCCGCCGGGCCCTCCACTGCCGCCATGCCGCCGTCCGGCACGATGCGTTGCAGTACCGGCGGGATGTCCTTGCCTCTGGCGGGAGCGGGGCCCCGCATTGCGAGCACCGCCGGATGTTCTTCCTGGTCACCTTCCCCATGCTCCTCCCCTGTGGCGCGGTCCGGGAGTAGGCGACACTGGCTCCGGGCCCGGCGGCGTGCCAACGTCCGGCCGATGCTGCCGCCGCCGGGCTCCACCTCTCATACGCGCCCGCCCTGGGAGGCATCCGTCCCCGTTCCGGGCGCCCCGGCTCCGGCGCAGGGTCACCCGTGCCGGGTGTCTTACGCGGTCGTTGGAGGGGGAGGGAATGCACACCCTGCGGCCCCAGGGCGCCCCGAGCGTCCGGGGCCGGTTCGGCCGGTCGTCTCTGCCCGTCAC
>NZ_JBVJGW010000066.1:1740-4246 GCF_055587105.1 Streptomyces sp. NPDC048461
ACGGTCGTGACTGCGTGCCTTTTGAAGAATGAGCCTGCGAGTTAGCGGTGTGTAGCGAGGTTAACCCGTGTGGGGAAGCCGTAGCGAAAGCGAGTCCGAATAGGGCGATTGAGTTGCACGCTCTAGACCCGAAGCGGAGTGATCTAGCCATGGGCAGGTTGAAGCGGAGGTAAGACTTCGTGGAGGACCGAACCCACCAGGGTTGAAAACCTGGGGGATGACCTGTGGTTAGGGGTGAAAGGCCAATCAAACTCCGTGATAGCTGGTTCTCCCCGAAATGCATTTAGGTGCAGCGTCACGTGTTTCTTGCCGGAGGTAGAGCACTGGATAGGCGATGGGCCCTACCGGGTTACTGACCTTAGCCAAACTCCGAATGCCGGTAAGTGAGAGCGTGGCAGTGAGACTGTGGGGGATAAGCTCCATGGTCGAGAGGGAAACAGCCCAGAGCATCGACTAAGGCCCCCAAGCGTACGCTAAGTGGGAAAGGATGTGGAGTCGCAGAGACAACCAGGAGGTTGGCTTAGAAGCAGCCACCCTTGAAAGAGTGCGTAATAGCTCACTGGTCAAGTGATTCCGCGCCGACAATGTAGCGGGGCTCAAGCGTACCGCCGAAGTCGTGTCATTGCAGCAATAGGGCCAACGCCCGCTGTGATGGGTAGGGGAGCGTCGTGTGCCGGGTGAAGCAGCAGCGGAAGCTAGTTGTGGACGGTTCACGAGTGAGAATGCAGGCATGAGTAGCGATACACACGTGAGAAACGTGTGCGCCGATTGACTAAGGGTTCCTGGGTCAAGCTGATCTGCCCAGGGTAAGTCGGGACCTAAGGCGAGGCCGACAGGCGTAGTCGATGGACAACCGGTTGATATTCCGGTACCCGCTTTGAAACGCCCAATATCGAATCCATTGATGCTAAGGCCGTGAAGCCGTTCCGGAGCCTTCGGGCAAGGGAAAGTGGTGGAGCCGCCGGTCCAAGGTGGTAGTAGGTAAGCGATGGGGTGACGCAGGAAGGTAGTCCAACCCGGGCGGTGGTAGTCCCGGGGTAAGGGTGTAGGCCGAGGGGTAGGCAAATCCGTCCCTCATTAAGGCTGAGACCTGATGCCGAGCCGATTGTGGTGAAGTGGATGATCCTATGCTGTCGAGAAAAGCCTCTAGCGAGTTTCATGGCGGCCCGTACCCTAAACCGACTCAGGTGGTCAGGTAGAGAATACCGAGGCGTTCGGGTGAACTATGGTTAAGGAACTCGGCAAAATGCCCCCGTAACTTCGGGAGAAGGGGGGCCATCACTGGTGATCGGATTTACTCCGTGAGCTGGGGGTGGCCGCAGAGACCAGCGAGAAGCGACTGTTTACTAAAAACACAGGTCCGTGCGAAGCCGTAAGGCGATGTATACGGACTGACGCCTGCCCGGTGCTGGAACGTTAAGGGGACCGGTTAGTCACATTTCGGTGTGGCGAAGCTGAGAACTTAAGCGCCAGTAAACGGCGGTGGTAACTATAACCATCCTAAGGTAGCGAAATTCCTTGTCGGGTAAGTTCCGACCTGCACGAATGGCGTAACGACTTCTCGACTGTCTCAACCATAGGCCCGGTGAAATTGCACTACGAGTAAAGATGCTCGTTTCGCGCAGCAGGACGGAAAGACCCCGGGACCTTTACTATAGTTTGATATTGGTGTTCGGTTCGGCTTGTGTAGGATAGGTGGGAGACTTTGAAGCAGCCACGCCAGTGGTTGTGGAGTCGCCGTTGAAATACCACTCTGGTCGTGCTGGATGTCTAACCTCGGTCCGTGATCCGGATCAGGGACAGTGTCTGATGGGTAGTTTAACTGGGGCGGTTGCCTCCTAAAGAGTAACGGAGGCGCCCAAAGGTTCCCTCAGCCTGGTTGGCAATCAGGTGTTGAGTGTAAGTGCACAAGGGAGCTTGACTGTGAGACCGACGGGTCGAGCAGGGACGAAAGTCGGGACTAGTGATCCGGCGGTGGCTTGTGGAAGCGCCGTCGCTCAACGGATAAAAGGTACCCCGGGGATAACAGGCTGATCTTCCCCAAGAGTCCATATCGACGGGATGGTTTGGCACCTCGATGTCGGCTCGTCGCATCCTGGGGCTGGAGTCGGTCCCAAGGGTTGGGCTGTTCGCCCATTAAAGCGGTACGCGAGCTGGGTTTAGAACGTCGTGAGACAGTTCGGTCCCTATCCGCTGTGCGCGTAGGAATATTGAGAAGGGCTGTCCCTAGTACGAGAGGACCGGGACGGACGAACCTCTGGTGTGCCAGTTGTCCTGCCAAGGGCATGGCTGGTTGGCTACGTTCGGGAGGGATAACCGCTGAAAGCATCTAAGCGGGAAGCCTGCTTCAAGATGAGTATTCCCACCTCCTTGAGAGGGTAAGGCTCCCAGTAGACGACTGGGTTGATAGGCCAGATGTGGAAGCCCGGTAACGGGTGAAGCTGACTGGTACTAATAGGCCGAGGGCTTGTCCTCAGTTGCTCGCGTCCACTGTGTTAGTTCTGAA
>NZ_JBVJGW010000067.1:0-4074 GCF_055587105.1 Streptomyces sp. NPDC048461
CTTCGCCACCGCCGACGAACTGACCTCCCCCGACTACTGGACCCGCCACCTCCGCGGCACCGTCCGCTACCACCACGCCGTGGAAACCCTCCGCGCGGGGCAGGAGGCCCCCGCGGAGGTCCTGATCGAGCTGGGCCCGGACGCCGCCCTGAGCGCGGCCACCCCCGGCGCCCTCCCGGTCCTGCGCCGCGCCCGCCCCGAGGCCCACACCCTGCTCTCCGTACTCGCCGCCGCCCACACGCGCGGCGCGGTGCCGGACTGGTCGGTGCTCCACCCCGTCCTGCCCGGCCGGCCGCTGCTGCCCGCCCGCCTGGCGGACCTGCCCACGTACCCCTTCCGGCACCGGCGTCACTGGCTCACCGCGGCCACGGCAGCCGGGGCGTCCTCGGGCGGGCGCGGGCTCCTCGGGCCATCCGGAGCCGCGCACGCCTTCCTCGACTCCCGTACCGAACTCGCCGGTGACGGCGGGCTGGTGCTGTCGGGCCGGCTGTCGGCGGGCGCCCACCCGTGGCTCGCGGACCACCGGATCGCCGGCCGCGTGCTCCTGCCCGGCACCGCGTTCCTGGACCTCGCGCTGGTCGCCGGCGAACAGGCCGGAGCCCCGCGCGTCGAGGAGCTGACGCTCCGGGCACCGCTGGTCCTGGCCGGTGACGCGCCGGTACAGCTCCAGCTGTCCGTCGGCGCAGCCGACGAGAGCGGGGCGCGCACGCTGTCCCTGCACGCCCGCCCCGCCGGGGCGGGCGGTACGGGTGACGAGTGGACCCTGCACGCCTCGGGTCTGCTGACGCCGGCCCGGACCGGGCCGGCCGTCGGCCGGGCGGAGACCTGGCCCCCGCCCGGCGCCGAGCCGGTGGACGCCGACGCGCTGTACGAGGGGCTCGACGCCCTCGGGTACGCGTACGGGCCCGCGTTCCGCGGCCTGCGCGCGGCCTGGCGGAACGGCGGGGACCTGTACGCCGAACTGGAGCTGCCGGAGCTCGACACGGACGGCTTCGCCGTCCACCCCGCCCTGCTGGACGCGGCGCTGCACCTTCCGGTGGCCCGCGCGGCCGAGGGCGGGGGCGGGGGCGGGCTGACGCTGCCGTTCTCCTGGACCGGGGTGGAGCTGCGGGCGACCGGAGCGAGCGCGCTGCGGGTGCGCTGGGAGGACGGCCGGCTGTCCGCCGCGGACGCGGAGGGGCGGCCGGTCCTCACGGCGGACGCGCTGGCCCTGCTGCCCGTGGACACGGAGCGGCTGGGCGCCGCGGCCGCCGAACGGCCGCGTGACCTGCACCGGGTCCGGTGGGAGCCGGTGGGTCCGTTCGCGGACTCCGCCGGATCGCAGGCGGTGCCCGTGGTGCTCGTCGACACCGTGGCCGAGGTGGGAGCGGCCGTCCCGCCCGTGGTCGCCGTACGGGTGCCCGGGGGACGGGAGGCCGCGGGGCACGCGCTGGCGCAGGTGCACGACTGGCTCGGCGAGGAGCGGTTCCGGGAGTCCAGGCTGCTGTTCCTCACCCGCGGTGCGGTCGCCGCGGCCGCCGGGGACGAGGTGGCCGACCCGTGGGCGGCCGCGGTGTGGGGGCTGGTGCGTTCGGCGCAGTCGGAGCACCCGGACCGGTTCGCGGTCGTCGACGCCGACCTCCCCCCGGAGGCGGGGGACGGCCTCGACGCGCTCGCGGCCGCGGCGCCGGCGGAACCCCAGCTGGCGCTGCGTGCGGGCGTGGTGTTCGCTCCCCGCCTCGTCCACGACGAGGGGGCCGGGGAGCCGTCCGCACCGGGGGCGCTCGCGGACCGCACGGTGCTGGTCACCGGTGGGACGGGCTCGCTGGGGCGGCTGCTGGTCCGGCACCTCGTCGCACGGCACGGCGTACGGCACCTGTTGCTGCTCAGCCGGTCCGGGGCCGCGGCGGCCGGAGCGGCGGAGTTCGCGGCCGAGCTGGCCGGGGCGGGTGCGAGCGCCACGTTCGCGGCCGTGGACGCCGCCGACCGCGGTGCGCTGGCCCGGGTGCTGGAGGCCGTGCCCGGGGACCGTCCGCTGGGGGCTGTGTTCCACCTGGCGGGCACCCTCGACGACGGCACCGTGGAGGGCCTGACCGGCGACCGGCTGGACGCCGTACTGCGTCCGAAGGCCGACGCGGCGGTCCACCTGCACGACCTGACCCGTGACCTGGACCTGTCCGCGTTCGTGCTCTTCTCCTCGGTCAGCGCGCTCGCCGGGACGGCCGGACAGGCCAACTACGCGGCCGCCAACGCGGTCCTGGACGCCCTCGCGGAGCACCGGCGGGCCCTGGGCCTGGCCGGCGCCTCGCTCGCCTGGGGTCTGTGGGACACCGACGACGGGATGGCGGGCGGCCTGGGGGCGGCGGAGCGGACGCGCTGGGCGCGGTCCGGTTTCACCCCGCTGACCGCCGCCGAGGGGCTGGCGCTGCTCGACGCGGCGCCGTGGGACACGGCGGGCGCGCTGGTTCCGGTGCGCCTGGACACCGCGGCCCTGCGCGAGCGGGCGGCGGGCGGTCCGCTGCCGGCTCCGCTGCGACACCTGGTGCGCGCACCGCTGCGCCGGGCGGCGGGCCCGGCCTCCGCTGGTGCGGCCGACGCGTCCTGGGCCGGCCGGACCGGCGCGCTGCCCGGGCCGGAGCGGACCCGGGCCGTGGCCGAACTCGTCCGGACCACCGTGGCGACGGTGCTCGGGCACACCGACTCCGCGTCCGTGGACGCCGCCCGGGCCTTCCGGGACCTCGGCTTCGACTCGCTGACCGGAGTGGAACTCCGCAACCGCCTGGGCGTGCTGACGGGCCTGCGGATCCCTGCGACGGCCGTGTTCGACCACCCGTCCCCCGAGGCGCTGACCGCGTACCTGACGGGGCTCCTGCCGGGCGTCGCCCCGGCGCCTTCCGGGCGGGACGCGGCGCCCGCCCCCGTCGCGGCGCCCGCCGACGATCCCGTGGTGATCGTGGGGATGGCCTGCCGGTTCCCGGGCGGGGTCGACTCCCCCGAGGGCCTGTGGGAACTGGTCGACTCCGGTACGGATGCCGTCGGCCCCTTCCCGGCCGACCGGGGATGGGACCTGGCCGGGCTGTACGACCCGGACCCGGACCACCTCGGCACCTCGTACGCCCGGGAGGGCGGGTTCCTCTACGGGGCCGCCGAGTTCGACGCCGGGTTCTTCGGGATCAGCCCGCGCGAGGCCGTGGCCATGGACCCGCAGCAGCGGCTGCTGCTGGAGACGGCCTGGGAGGCCTTCGAGCGCGCGGGCATCGACGCGGGATCGGTGCGCGGCTCGCGCACCGGTGTGTTCGCCGGGGTGATGTACAACGACTACAGCTCCCGGCTGGCCCGGACCCCGCAGGAACTGGAGGGGTACGTCCTCACCGGCAACACGGCGAGCGTGGTCTCCGGACGGCTCGCCTACACCTTCGGGCTGGAGGGCCCGGCGGTGACGGTGGACACCGCGTGCTCGTCCTCGCTCGTCGCCCTGCACCTGGCGGCGCAGGCCCTGCGGCAGGGCGAGTGCGACCTCGCGCTGGCCGGCGGGGTCACCGTCATGGCGCGCCCCGACACGTTCGTGGAGTTCAGCCGCCAGCGGGGCCTGTCGGCCGACGGACGCTGCAAGTCCTTCGCGGCCGCGGCGGACGGCACGGGCTGGTCGGAGGGTGCCGGGCTGCTGCTCGTCGAGCGGCTGTCGGACGCCCGTCGCCACGGGCACCGGGTACTGGCCGTCGTACGGGGCTCTGCCGTCAACCAGGACGGTGCGAGCAACGGCCTGACCGCGCCCAACGGCCCCTCCCAGGAACGCGTCATCCGCCAGGCCCTCGCCTCCGCGGGACTGACCGGGCGGGACGTGGACGCGGTGGAGGCGCACGGTACGGGGACCCGGCTCGGGGACCCGATCGAGGCACAGGCGCTGCTGGCGACGTACGGTCAGGACCGGCCGGCCGGCCGGCCGCTGCGGCTGGGGTCGCTGAAGTCGAACATCGGCCATGCCCAGGCGGCGGCCGGCGTCGGCGGGATCATCAAGATGGTCGAGGCCATGCGGCACGGGGTGCTGCCCCGGACGCTGCACGTGGACGAGCCGTCCCCGCACGTCGACTGGTC
>NZ_JBVJGW010000068.1:0-3421 GCF_055587105.1 Streptomyces sp. NPDC048461
CGCCGCCCCCCCCCCCCGGGCCCGCCCGCCGGCCCCCCACCCCCCCCCCCCCCCCCCCCCCCCCCCCCCCCCCCCCCCCCCCCCCCCCCCCGACCCCATCCCCTCCGGTGCGTCCCCCGGGGCCTACAGCCGTCCCGGCGCGCCCGGTGAACCCGTCAGACCGTGGCGGGCTCACAAGGCTCGGCCAGCGGGTCGAGAAGCGCTGCGCGCCATCGGAGAGCGCGATCGCGGGAGCGGCTGGACCCCGCGAGTCCGTCGGCCCCGGTATTCCGTCGGAATACCGGGGCCGGGGCGGCCCGGTCGTACTGCCCCAGAGCGCTCTGGGTACCGGCCCTGGCCCGCGCGCCCATGTCGGCGCGGACTGCACACGAACCTAGCCCGCGCCCGCAGGTCCCCACGCCGCGCACAGGTCTCCCTGGGTGCCGGCAGGCGGCCCGCTGCGCCACGGCTCTGAGCGTGGGCGGAGACTGTGCGGGTGGATGATCAGCGCCGCCCCCCTGGGCACCGGCCCCCGCCACATCACCGACCCGGACGGGTCGGTACGACATGGCCGTCTGGCGGCCGAACTCGCCGCCCCGGCCCCGGTGGTACCCGCGACCGAGGAACCGGCGCCAGAGGCCGCCGTACGGCCGCATCGGCGGATCCTAGGCCCGGGCGGCACCGCCCCCGCTTAGGCGGGGCCGGAACCACCCGGGCCGCCGTCCTGGGCGGCCACGACGCAGACAGGGCGCAGGCACACGGCAACCGTGACCGCGGCGAACCCGGGCTGTGCGGGGTCGCCCACGGCCGGCCGTCACCAGGGCGAGGTAGCCCAGGAGCAACGGAGCGAACCGGCACACGGTCATGGGCGGGATCGGCTGCCCACCAGGAGCTGCCGCTGGCGGCGGCTGGGGCTTCGCCACAGACTTCACGATTGGGGGTGTCTATGGGATCTTCAAGGGATCCGATACGTGGTGGTGATGGTGTTCAATAAACTCGTTCAGGGGATCGACTCCCTGATAAGTCTGCAGTGGCAGTACATCTGCGGCGCCATCCTGGGGGCGTTCGTGTATGCCGCATTCGGACTCTCGCAGAATGACTCTGTAGCATCAATAACATTTCAGGCGATCGCAGGAGCTGCCGTCGGAGTCATTACTGTGGCAGCGATCCGATACCTAGGTGCGCCCGACAGGCAACGGAATCCGTAATCGATGCTTCACGTCGATGCCGCACAATCGGCTGATTCGCATCGTACGCGTCTCCGTAGGCTTGTTTGAGCCCTCGTCAGTCCGCTGACGAGGGCTCAGCGAGGTCGAACCACACCCTTCCGTCAAGCCCGCCACAAGCCGTGTTCACGCGCTCGGGGCCCTGACTGTTACCCGTCGGACCCGACGTGGACATGCTCGGACTTACCAGTTCCAGGAAGGAAAGGACGTGGATATGCTTCAGTATATGATCGCAGCTGAGACCTCAGCCGAAGGAAAGGTTTTCCTGGGCTTCGTGGGGTTAACGTTGTGGCTGGTAGGGGCTACCTTCCTTTTCAGAATTAACAAAGTCACTGACGTTGCGAGTGGGATACTCGAAAAGACAAACCAACCCGCAGACGGGTTTCGCGCGACTCGCGGTCATGTGATCGCATTCGGAGTGGCCCTCATTGCCGCCGGAGCACTCTGCGTGACGCTCTCACTCTCTCTGCTCTTCAAGTGACAGTATCGACCCTCCTTGTGGCCCTGCGACGTCACGTCGATAACCATGGTCGGCAGGTCTGCCCGGGGTTCTGCGGTCAGGGATAATTGAGCTTTGCTAACCCGTTGGACGAGTAGTCAGGAATCCTTGGTGGTCAAGATCGCCCTATTCGGCCCTCCTGCGAGCGGAAAAACAACGATCGCGAAGAACCTCTCTGTTTCACTGGGTCTGCCGCATACCGATCTTGACGACGTGCTGTTCACAGAGGACGGGCCGCTGCCGCTCGGTGAATTTCGCGGCGAGGCCGATCGGATCACACGGGGAGAGTCGTGGGTAGTCGAGGGAAACTACTCGAAACTCGCTGATGTGGTGTGGCATCGGGCCGACGTACTGGTCTGGCTCGACCTTCCGTTGCCGTTGATCGTGTGCCGGATCGTGCACCGAAGCCTGCGTCAGCTCGCCGGTCTGGACACGAGCGCGCAAGCACAGCACCTCACCTGGAACCGGGCCTTCTTCGGCCGGCGCTCCCTGCTGCGCACCGCGATCCGGAAGTACCGCAGCAACCGCCCCAGGTACGCCGTGCAGGTCGCCGAGACCGCGGCCCTGGGCGTCGATGTCGTACGGCTCCGCAGCGGGCGGCAGGCGGATGCATGGCTCGCGGGCCGGCTCTCCGGTCGGTGAACCAGGGGCCTCGGGACCGGGGGATCCCCCTGTGAACCCAAATGCTGTAAGGTTAAATCCGTCTCTCGCGGGTGCCCGGGAAACGCCGAAGCCGGCGGAGGGCCGCTCTGGGAGCGGCCCGGCACACCGCCGGCTTCGTACAACGTTCAGGCCCGGAAAACCAACCAGCCTGCACGCCAAGCCTACAGGCCGCGCCCCCGCGGCACAGCAGCAGCTGCCGAGGAGACGACGTGATCCCCCGCAATCAGCCGGTCATCAACGAGGCCGACATCGCCCGCCGGCTCGGGGTACCCGTGGCCACCTGGCGCCGCCGTGACGCTCCCGCCTTCCGCCACCACGTGCCCAGCCTCCTCCCCGGAAGCCGCTACCTGATCTACAGCCTGGCCCAGGCAGAGGCCTACCTCGCCGGCAAGCCGATCCCCCCGCTACCCGACGGTGAGCACCCCGACGACCTGCTCACCGCCGAGGAAGCCGCCGGCATCCTCGGCATCAGCCCGAGCACCGTGCGGGCCTACAGCGTCCAGGGCTACCTCTCCGCCGGCACCACCGTCTACGGCGCGCGGCTGTGGCCCCGGCACGAGGTCGAAGCGCGCCGCGACAACGCACCCGGCCAGGGAAAGGGCGGCGGCCGCCGCGCCGGCGAACCCCAAGGCCCCCGCAAGCAGCACGCCTACGAGGGCGACCCGCGGCTGCGCACCGCGGCCGACGCCCTCACCGCAGCGCACAGCGCATCCAAGGGCCGTCTTGCCGCCGAACTCGCCGCGCGGCACGGCGGAACCCCCCGCACCTGGGAACGCATCCTCACCGCGGCCGCGGCAACCCAAGACAGCACCCCGCCTGTCCACGAGTGACCAGCCCCAGCGAGAAAAATCAGGGCACTCCGGCAGATCTGGCGACCTGGATGGTCCGGCTCCCTGCCTCGGGGCCGTCGGCAGGGGGCCGGGGCGGATCCGGGCAGCTCATCGACGGATGGGCCTGACGCCTGGGACGTGGGGGCCCCGCGACCCCGTGCCCACCTCCACACACGCCCCGGGGGGGGTGAGGGGCAAGGGCGGGACGACCGGGCGCGCGGGCC
>NZ_JBVJGW010000069.1:0-2022 GCF_055587105.1 Streptomyces sp. NPDC048461
CTGAGCAACCCTCGGCAGGTGTCCGTGCGCATTCGAGGTCGTCCGAGGTGGAACAGGCCGGCCTGGAATGCGCACGAGTCACCGCCCCGCTCCCGCATCCCCGCAGGGCGGGGAAGAGGCTCGGGCTGTGGGGTGGATCAGTCGGGCTGGGTGGCCGCCCGCTTGGGCAGGCAGAACATCAGGGCCCACATCAGGACGAGCAGGCTGCCGACCCACCACAGCACGGTGATGAACGCGCCGCGGTTGAGTCCGGCGTCGGCTGAGCCGTCGGTGGTGGCGAAATACACGAGCGCGGTCAGCGCGGTACCGAGGGCGATGCCCAGGTGCATGGCGGTGTTGAACAGGCCCGAGGCGGACCCGGCGTCCCCGTGCGAGACGTTGGCGAGGGACATGTCGGCGAGCGGTCCGCTGACCATGCCGAGGCCGAAGCCGATCAGTACCACCGGAGGGGTCATCGTCAGCAGGGTCAAGCCTGCTTGTCCTGCGCCGGCCTGGAATCCGTAGGCGGCCATGGCAGCGATCGTGATGAGGACTCCGGCCTGGGGAAGCCGGCGGGCGAAACGCCCGCTGCTCTTCGCCGCGATCGTCGCGCCGGCCAGCTCTCCGAGAGAGAGCAACACGAAGGCCAGGGCCGCGTGGAAGGGGCTCATGCCCAGTCCGCGCTGGAGGTAGAGGGTCCAGGTCATGAAGAACAGCCCGCACAGAAGTCCGTGCACCAGCTGCGCAGCCGTGCCGCCGGAGAACTGCCTGACCCGGAAGAGGAACAGGGGCACGAGCGGGGCGTTGTCCTGCTTGCGCTGCTGGTGGCGCAGGAAGACGCCCAGCACGAGAAGTCCTGCACCGAGCAGGACGAAGCACCACAGCGGCCAGTGGTGAAGATGTCCTTCGGTGAGCGGAAAGACGATCAGGACGACGGCCAGTGCGGACAGCGCCATGCCGGTCAGGTCGGGCCGGTCGGCCTTCCGCGCGGTCGACTCGGGGATGAACCGGCGTCCCAGGAGGAGCACGGCGAGGCCGACGGGCACATTGATCAGGAAGATCGGCCGCCAGGACAGCCCGAACAGATCGGCCTCGGTGAGCAGGCCGCCCATGACCGGGCCCAGGACGTTGGCGAGGGAGAGGACGGCCCCGTACAGGCCGAACGCTCTGCTGCGGTTCTTCCCCTCGAAGGTGACATGGAGGGTGGCGAGGACCTGCGGGATCATCAGGGCCACGCCCACGCCCTGGAGCATGCGGGCGCCGATCAGCACGCCCGGCCCGGCAGCAAGGCCGCACAGCAGTGAGGCCGCAGTGAACACGACGGTGCCGATGAGGAGGATCTTGCGTCGGCCGTAGAGGTCGCCGAGGCGCCCGCCGGTGATCAGCCCGACGGCCACGGGCAGTGAATAGCCGGTGGTCAGCCACTGCAACGCGGCAGGCCCGGCGCCGGTGGATTCCTGGATCGCGGGCAGGGCGGTCAGGACGACCGACTGGTCGAGGATGTCCATGAGCTCGGCGGTCAGCAGCACCACGAGGGCGATCCGGGCCGCCCAGGCCGTTTTCGGGTGGTGAGGTGCCCGGTGGCCCGGGGGCTGGGTGGTGTGCTGCGGCTCGTTGTCGAGCGCGGAGGAAGACACGGCGGGAAACTCCTGATCCGAAGGAATCGGGGAGCCCTGCCGACAGCCGCACCGGGGCCGGAAAACACGAAACCCGGGGCAGACGGCAGAGCTGCACCCGGGAAAGACAGAAAGCATGGGGGTGACGCAACTCAGGCCAGCGCGACGTCCGCCCCCGCACACATGCGACAACTCAGCACGTGGGTAACACGGACGACTACATGGCCTGATGGATAGGACGTCACCTCAAGATCGACACAGAAGGAACAGGAAATCGGGTCACTGCCACCGACACCTCGGCACAGGAACCTGGTCACCATACGACAGCCCCGGAGCCCAACGCACACCACTTTCCGGCTTCGCTGATCCGTGCGCGTTCGCAGGCGGCTGGTACTGGATCGCTGGGCTCCCGTAGCGACATCTCACC
>NZ_JBVJGW010000070.1:0-1998 GCF_055587105.1 Streptomyces sp. NPDC048461
CCTCCCACCCCCCCGGCGCGGCGCGTCGGGGGTGAGGGAGGGTCACCGGCCGCGCTGCGCGCGGCCGGTGATGGCCTTTCGCTGCGCTTCAGGCCGGGCCGGTCCGCTGCGCTCCCCGGCCCTGAGCCCGCTTCGCGGGCGGCTGGCAAGGGCGGAGGGTGGCGGCGGTGTGTCATCTGATGCAGGATGTAGCTTTGGCGAAATAGCTGGGCACCCGGGGTGGGGTGAACGCGGGGACCGGAGAGTTTCTGGCCTTTCGTCAGAAACTCTCCGGTCCGGCTCGTTTAGATGCCCGGGAAGAACACCCGGGAGGCGAACGGGTGCTGGTGGATCTTACCGAGGTATTCGGCCTGGAATGCCTTTCGGGCCGCTACTTCGTCGGCGCGGAGGATTCCTACTCCCTTCTTCGTCTTCACGACCACTCCGTCGATGATGCTGATTCCCGCTCCGCCGAGATCGGAGAAGAGATTGATTCGCAGGTGCAGGTACACCCTGCCGTCCTGCTCGGCGATGGTGACCGCATAGGCCAGATCGGCGAGCGGGTAAACGTGGGTGTCGCGGGACCGGTTGGCCTCCCGATGACTCGTCAGGATTTCCGGGCGGAGCGCCCGAAGGTAGTGCGCCAGGGTGGCGCGTGTAGCCGGACGAAGGGGGATGCTGATGTCGTCCGCGTCGAACTCCCGGACCACGGGCCTTTCCCACATGCCGGTGTCGCCGGTGGTGCAGGTGCTCACGATCTCGTCGTAGGTGCGCCGCAGCTTGCGCTGCACGTAGGCGAGATCGGCATGGAGCCCGGGGTCCGTGAGGCTTGCCCATCCCTCCGGCAGGAGGAACTGAGCCGTCACGGTTGCCGTGGGGGTGGAGAGCGCCGGTACGGGGACGAGGACGCGGAGCGCGTCCGGGTCCACGCAGTCGGCGCTGAGGAGCGATCCGAGCACGGAGGCTTCCTCCACGATGCGCCGCGACCGGCTGGCGGAGAGGGCTCCCGCCCGCACCGCCATTTCCGCGACGGTCGCCCGCTCGGCCTGGGTACGCCCGACCAAGTGAGCGTGGAACCGCTTTTCACCCTGGATGGACTCGCGGTCCACCGTCGCGGGGTCGTAGCTCCACGACACGACCGGAGTGAGGTCGTAGGCGCGGCAGTGGTCCGCGAATGCATCGGCCATGACTCCGAAGGCCGCGCCGAACTTTGCGGAGTGGTCGTGCAGTCCCGGCCGGTGCGTCGCCCCGGCCGAGATCACCATGAGCTCGAACAACGCGTGGGGCGCGCTCTTGTTGGTGAGGGCGAACGCCTCATCGGGCGAGATCACGACGTGTCCGAACACCGTGGTCCGGTCGTACAGGTTGCTGACGGTCCGCAGACGGCCCGTCGCGTTGACGTAGCCCCGGTAGCCCTTCGCGGGCAGGGAGTCCACGACCCGGAGATCCATCCGACGGGCTTCAAGGTCGAGCGGGAGGAGACGACTCGTCATGTGCTGTCCTTTTCCGGTTGGTGAACGTTGTTGCCGGGTCGGGGTGTGCCGCCCCTCTCCGACAAAGACAACTTTACAGGACTCAAGCTCATCAGTCCACGGAAATCCCCTGCTCAGAAGCACTGCTCATAACCCCGAACCACCCGGGCGCGCAGCGCCAGGGCCTCCCTGGCGGGGAGCGCAGCGGACCGCCCCTCCCTGGCGGGGAGCGCAGCGGACCGCCCCCGCCCGCCGCGCAGCGGCGGGCCTCCCCCGGGCGCGCAGCGCGCCGGGTCACCCGCTGCGCGGGAAGCGGTTGAACCTCAGCCACGCCCCGGCCCGCACCCGGCCAACCAGGCCGCTGCGCCCCGCCGCTGCGCCGAGAGGGCGCGCAGCGCGCCGCGCAGCGGATCCGGTCACCCGCTGCGCGGGAAGCGGTTGAACCCCAGCCACACCCCGGCCCGCACCCGGCCAACCAGGCCGCTGCGCCCCGGCGCTGCGCCGAGAGGGCGCGCAGCGCCCGGCCCTCACGGGCCGCGCAGCGGAT
>NZ_JBVJGW010000071.1:0-1958 GCF_055587105.1 Streptomyces sp. NPDC048461
TTGGAATTTAATCGCGGCCTCGAGCAAGACGTTTCCCGTTGAATATGGCTCATAACACCCCTTGTATTACTGTTTATGTAAGCAGACAGTTTTATTGTTCATGATGATATATTTTTATCGGCACTGTTGCAAATAGTCGGTGGTGATAAACTTATCATCCCCTTTTGCTGATGGAGCTGCACATGAACCCATTCAAAGGCCGGCATTTTCAGCGTGACATCATTCTGTGGGCCGTACGCTGGTACTGCAAATACGGCATCAGTTACCGTGAGCTGCAGGAGATGCTGGCTGAACGCGGAGTGAATGTCGATCACTCCACGATTTACCGCTGGGTTCAGCGTTATGCGCCTGAAATGGAAAAACGGCTGCGCTGGTACTGGCGTAACCCTTCCGATCTTTGCCCGTGGCACATGGATGAAACCTACGTGAAGGTCAATGGCCGCTGGGCGTATCTGTACCGGGCCGTCGACAGCCGGGGCCGCACTGTCGATTTTTATCTCTCCTCCCGTCGTAACAGCAAAGCTGCATACCGGTTTCTGGGTAAAATCCTCAACAACGTGAAGAAGTGGCAGATCCCGCGATTCATCAACACGGATAAAGCGCCCGCCTATGGTCGCGCGCTTGCTCTGCTCAAACGCGAAGGCCGGTGCCCGTCTGACGTTGAACACCGACAGATTAAGTACCGGAACAACGTGATTGAATGCGATCATGGCAAACTGAAACGGATAATCGGCGCCACGCTGGGATTTAAATCCATGAAGACGGCTTACGCCACCATCAAAGGTATTGAGGTGATGCGTGCACTACGCAAAGGCCAGGCCTCAGCATTTTATTATGGTGATCCCCTGGGCGAAATGCGCCTGGTAAGCAGAGTTTTTGAAACGTAAGGCCTTTGAATAAGACAAAAGGCTGCCTCATCGCTAACTTTGCAACAGTGCCGAATTTAGCGCGGTCGCTAAACATTTCGGCACCACCCAGGTGCTGCACGATATCAATCTGAAAATTGATGCCGGTGAATACCGGCTGGCTGCCGACGATCCGGATGAGGAGAACACCCTCGCCACGGCAGTTTTCACCCTCGATGCCAACCACGTCAGGTGGCAAATTTTCGACATTAACCGCGACGATGCTAAATTTCAGGGAGAAGTGCGTGGGTGAGATAGCCGGTCGTCAGTCATAAAGGGCAGGGTAGTACCGTTGGCCCGGCGTTCGATAGTACCGTCCGGATACTGCCAGATATCGGCGTCCAGGGAGATGTCCTGAAGCGCGGTGTCCGGAATTTCAGGTTTGTGTCTCTACAAAGACTAACTATCAGAAAAACTCATCGAGCATCAAATGAAACTGCAATTTATTCATATCAGGATTATCAATACCATATTTTTGAAAAAGCCGTTTCTGTAATGAAGGAGAAAACTCACCGAGGCAGTTCCATAGGATGGCAAGATCCTGGTATCGGTCTGCGATTCCGACTCGTCCAACATCAATACAACCTATTAATTTCCCCTCGTCAAAAATAAGGTTATCAAGTGAGAAATCACCATGAGTGACGACTGAATCCGGTGAGAATGGCAAAAGCTTATGCATTTCTTTCCAGACTTGTTCAACAGGCCAGCCATTACGCTCGTCATCAAAATCACTAGCATCAACCAAACCGTTATTCATTCGTGATTGCGCCTGAGCGAGACGAAATACGCGATCGCTGTTAAAAGGACAATTACAAACAGGAATCGAATGCAACCGGCGCAGGAACACTGCCAGCGCATCAACAATATTTTCACCTGAATCAGGATATTCTTCTAATACCTGGAATGCTGTTTTCCCGGGGATCGCAGTGGTGAGTAACCATGCATCATCAGGAGTACGGATAATATGCTTGATGGTCGGAAGAGGCATAAATGCCGTCAGCCAGTTTATTCTGACCATCTCATCTGTAACATCATTGGCAACGCTACCTTTGC
>NZ_JBVJGW010000072.1:0-1782 GCF_055587105.1 Streptomyces sp. NPDC048461
CGTGACTCTGTTGGTGATCTTGTGAGGGGTCAGCCGGAGGCCGTGCAGAGGGCGTGGAAGTGACTGGGGGCTCGCCGGGGGCGGGTCGGGTCGGCGATCCAGTCGGTGATGCGGGTGACGTTGCAGGCCAGGCCGGTGAGTACGTGCTGGACGTGTGTTCTTGGCAGGCCTCGGTAGCGTGTCCGGCGCAGGCCGCAGGTGCGGACGTTCTGGGAGAGGGTGGCTTCGATGCCGGCGCGGATCGCGTATCGGCGCTGCCAGTCCTTGGTGCGCTGGTCCAGGCGGTTCTGTTGCTGGATCTCGTGCAGTTCGCGGGTGGGCAGCAGTGCGAGCGCGCGCGGGCCGCTGACCGCGTTGGTGCACTGGGGGCGGACGGGGCAGGCCAGGCAGGTGGCTTTGTCGAACTTGACCTGGATGTAGTCGTGGCCGTTGATGTGCAGGGGGCGCCACTCGCGGCTGAGGTTGCCCTGGGGACAGCTGGCCCGATGGTGATCCCAGTCGACGGCGAAGGCGGCCTTGCCGAACCCGGCCCCGCTTTTGGCCTGGTGGCTGTGGTCGGGCACGACGGGTCCGAGCAGGGTGATGCCATGCACCCGGCGGGCGCGTTCGATCTGCGCGGGGCTGATGTAGGCGGCGTCGACCGCGTGCTCGGCCGGTGTCAGGTTGACCGCGGCCAAGTCGTCGTGGATCACGGGGGTGAGTGCGCCGTCCTGGACCGGGGCGATCGTGGTGGCCACGTGCACGACCACCTCCGGCAGGTCTGACGTGCACGTCTCGGTGACATGGGTGCGGTAGCCGGACCAGGCGGTGTCCCGTTTGACGCAGTAGTGCGCGTCTGTGTCGTACGGGGAATCGAACCGCAGCGACGCGGGTGGCAGGGCCTGGCCGTCGCGCCAGCGCAGCCGCCCGCGGGCGTCCCAGACGTAGTGGTGGACCCAGACCTGACGCAAGATCTCTACCTGCGCCAACGCCCTCAGCCGGGGCGGAGCCTCGGCGGTCCAGGCCGCGGTGAGGATCTTCTGCCCGTCCCGGCCGAAGGTCTCGGCCAGTGCGGTGACCCCGGCCTTCCCGCCGGGGACCCTGCCGATCTCGACCTTGCGGCCGTAGCGCTTGTCCCACTCCGGCTCGATCAGCGGCAGCAGCCAGTCCGGGGCTGCCTGGGCGATCTGTTCGAGTGCGGCCCGCAAGCTCTCGCCGACCAGCTCCAGCCGGCTGAGTGTTCGCACGCCGGCGAGCACGTGAGTGGCGTCGGTGCGCTGTCGGCCGCCGGCCTTCAGCAGTCCGGCCTCCACGAGCCGGCGCAGCATCACCTGCAACAGCCGGTCTGCCGCGTCGCCCTCGGCCAGCCGGGCCCGGAACTCGCACAGCACCGAGTGGTCGAACCCGGGATCGTCCAGATCCAGGCCCAAGGCGTACTTCCAGTCAATCCTGGTACGGACCGCGTTCGCGGCCGCGCGGTCTGAGAGGTTCTCCGCAAACTGCAGCACCGACACCAGCGCCAACTGCCCAGGTGACAGCCCCGGACGACCGTCCTTCGGATACAGGCGAGCGAACTCCCCGTCCTCGAACACCACATCCAGCCGGTCCCGTATCAGCATCGCCGGCGTGCCCTTCGGGCACGCCGCCCACGCTGTCACCACCGTCCGCTTCGGTATCCGCTGGAAACTCCTGGCCCGCAAGGACATCTCCGCCCCTCTCCCCGAAACCACCCCGCTCCACTCCAGCGAACCGCCGAACGGACGACCTGTCAGCACCCCACACAAGATCACCAACAGAGTCACG
>NZ_JBVJGW010000073.1:0-1770 GCF_055587105.1 Streptomyces sp. NPDC048461
CGATCTCCGATCGCCTTCGAGAACGCCTTCCAAACAACATCAACTACCCTGGCCCGAGCCGCATAGACGTGTTCAAAATCCGGGGTCAAGGCCCTCCCTCGTCAGCGCCGCCTCACGGATGCCCTGGGTCCACTCGGCATCGTGGCGCCAGTCCATGGCGTACGCCGCCACCTGCGCGCACGGCAGGGGGATGATCCGCTCGGCCGTCACGTCGATCGGCATTTCCCACCCCTGCTCAGAGGGTGAAGAAGGGCTGCGGCGTGCCCGACTCCACGTACTGCCTGAGCCGGCCCATCAACTGCTGCCAGGTGTCGGCGGTGTGCGGCAGATCCGGGTCGTCGTCGGCGAAGCCGGTGTGCCGGAACTCCACCCGGGTGCCGGTCCCGTCGGGGGTGTCGGTCAGCTGCCACGTGATGACGGTGCCGGACCAGTGCGGCGGGAATGCGCCGATCGACGTCCACACGATCTCTTCCTTGTCCGCGCTGTCGCGGCGGAGCCGGAAGGGCTCGGGGATCTGTGGGAAGTCGAAGAAGAGGACCTCTCCGTCGCGGTTCACGCCGGTGGTCCACCAGCCAGTCAGGCCGTCATGGGTGTTCAGCGCCTCGTAGACCTTGGCACGGTCGACGCCGATGTCGGTCCGGAAGGTGATCTCGGACATTGCCGCTCCTCGTGTATCTGGGGGCGGGAGGAGCGGGTGGAACCACCAGCCCCCTCGCTTTAGTCCACACTAAAATGACTCTATGCGACTTGGCAAATTGCAGTGGACGCTAAAATGACCTGTATGGATGCGGTACGGGCAGTCGCCGAGCCCAGGCGGCGCGAGATTCTGCGGCTGGTCTGGGACTCGGAGCTGTCGGCGGGCGAGATCGCCGAGCGGTTCGAGGTCACCTTCGGTGCGGTCTCCCAGCACCTCAAGGTGCTCAGGGACTCCGGCCTGGTTACGCTGCGCAAGGACGGCAAGAAGCGGTTCTACCGAGCGGACCGCGAGGCCATGGGCCCCATGGCCGACTACCTGCAGTCCATGTGGGCCACCAAGCTCGACACCCTCGTGGGCCACCAAGCTCGACACCCTCGCCGAACTGGCCGAGGCCGCCGAGCGGGCGGAAGGAACGGACGCGTGAGCGTGAGCAGCGGAGTCAGCGACGGCGTGGTCACGGTCGAGCGGCACATCGCCGCCCGGCCCGAGACCGTGTTCTCCTTCTTCACCGACCGGGACAAGTGGCTGTCCTGGATGGGCAGGGAGGGCGAGTTCGTGTTCGCGCCCGGCGGTGCGTACCGGACCAACGTCACCGGCCAGAGCGTGGCCGAAGGCCGGTTCGTCGAGGTGGATCCACCCAAGCGGCTGGTCTTCACCTGGGGGTGGGCCGAGGGCGCCATGCCCGTACCGCCCGGCTCGACCACCGTGGAGATCACCCTGGAACCCACCCCGGACGGCACCCTGCTGCGCCTGGTCCACAGCCGCCTGCCCTCCCCCGAGGCGTGCGCCGCCCACGAGGAAGGCTGGAACCACTACATGCAGCGTCTGGCTGCACGAGCCGAGGGCCGGGACCCGGGCCCTGACCACTGGATGTGACAGGCCCGAGAGCGACGGACCCCTGATCTGCCGCCGCATGCGTACTGAGCTTTGCGGGTTGCCGTCGGGGAGTGACGGTTCATGATCCTTGCGATATTCCGTTGGTATGCGTTATCCGGAGGGTGGGGGCCTGACCGCTGAGCGTCGGGCGTTTCGTGAGGGGATCCGGCTTCAGGCCGGCGAGCGGTTCGCGGCGG
>NZ_JBVJGW010000074.1:0-1715 GCF_055587105.1 Streptomyces sp. NPDC048461
CATTCTGTTTTCTGCTTAGCGCGCTCGTCATAGCATGTAACCTCAACAGCGGGCGTGTATCCGAATTGCTTTACCCTCATAGCTGTATACGTCATATTACTTTTCACCAGAATTCTCCTTGTGATTAGACCTACTTTAATCTATCAGTAAGTTTCTTTCGTGGTAACTAGCACCCGAAAGTAACTTAGCTTGTGAGCAGCATTGCCGTTCATCCTGAACCCGCCGCGCTCCCGACGCATGGTTTACTGTCGCGCCGTTCGACTGATCTCTGCGTGTTTCGCTTCGATGGATTTATAATGTACTGAAAGTTCATTAATGTAAAGTACCATAAGTACATATTTCGGGTAAAAAAAGCCCATCATGTCATAACATAATGAACTTTAAGGTAATTTATTTTTATCCGAACCGACGATAATCTATCGATTGACGGAGTAGTACTTTCGCTACGACATGAAGCTGGTCTTCATCAGCTTCTTCGATATGCCATCTCTCGTAGACTGGGTTGTCAGATATGACAACTAATCTATCTTTCTGCATTTGAAGCCGCTTTACATGGAGGGTTTTGCCGTAAACGAAAACATAAATTCCATCAGCATCAAAGTGGTTAACAGACACATCAACGAAGATCTCATCGCCAGGATTTATCGTTCCTTCCATGCTGTCACCGCTTACGGTAATGACCTTTATATTATTCTGCGGTCTGCCATTGAACAGAGTCCTGGCATGCTCAGTCGTATACTCAATGGCCCTTACCCTCTCAACGAACTCGTTGTAAATCATAATCCCTGGACCGGCACTAGCTTGAACGTCTAATACATCGACTCTATAAGAGTCTGATACCTTATTGGCATGGTTTGGTGTAATTCCATCCTCTGATGCATACCCATGCAGGTAAGCAGCAGTAGTTCCAAGTACTGAAGCGAGCAACTCCATCTTATCCTTTCGTGGAAGCGACTCACCATTAAACCACTTGCTCACAGCCTTGGGCGTAAGCTTCATTCTGGCAGCGAGATCAGCCTGCCTGCCATGTTGTGGTAATCCCGCCTTATCACAGGCTAGCGCAAGCCTTTGCGAGAATTTTTCGCGCTCATTTAGTTGAACCATAAGTTCAACTATATCTGTGCTTGACTGTACTATCAGTTCCGTCATAATATGAACTATAAGTTCACCACTGGAGATGCAAATGAACGAAATCACGTTTGGACACGTCATTAAATCCGTTCGTGTATCTGTTGTGGCTGAGGTTTGCGGACTTACGCCCAAGGCCATTTATAAATGGATAGAGCGTGGTTCTCTGCCGCGTACCGAGTTTACAGGAGAAACCGAGTACGCGGATAAGATCGCCAAAGCATCAGGCGGCAAGTATTCAGCAGCACAGATTCGCCGTATCGGTAAGCAGCAATTAGTCATGTAAATAAAATGTACTTTTAGTACCGAACGGCCCGGTATATGGTCGGGTGCCCGGCGTGGTCAATGGATGACTGTCAATGGTGCACGATAAAACAATTATTTACGCATTAACTATCTAAACCACAAAGGAAGTATTACGCATGGAAACTGCAAGCACACGCAAGACGGCGATGAAGATTCACTCGTCGCTTCTGAACAAAATCGCAGCAATGGGTCAGCGCAAGTTTGCTGATGCTATGGGAGTTAATGAGTCACAGGTTAGCCGGTGGAAATCAGGCTTGCTGGAGACTATGAGCATGGCGCTT
>NZ_JBVJGW010000075.1:0-1688 GCF_055587105.1 Streptomyces sp. NPDC048461
ATTGGCCGGCCGGTGGCGGGATCGCTCACCGGCAGGGTTTCCTGGTTGTCGGCGTCGCGCCATTGGCCGTTGATATATGCCTGTTGGCGGAATAGCGCCCGATCGGAAATTTTCACAAGAACCTCACAAGTCAGGGGAAAGGGGCCCGCGGGCCCCGTCGCATCAAGGTTGATAAACCTGCGCCAGCAGGTTGTGGAAGTGGGCGATGCCGTGTTCGCTGACGCCGCTGCCGGCGCCGTCGGCCATGATGCGCCCCTGGCCGCGATAGCCGCGCGACTTCAGGCCTTTTTGCACGCTTTCCACCAGCCGCAAATCTTCCGGGCGGAACACGTCGCGGTACCAGTCGATCAGTTTGAGCTGTTCGTCGCTCAAATCGGTGTTGGTGAAGTAGATGTCGTAGTGCTGCAGGGTGGTTTCCGCATCGACCGGGAACTCATAGATCACCGTCATCATGCCTTCCAGCGGCGGCATGTTGAACATGGTGCACGGCCACAGCCAGATGCCGTGGAAGCTGGATTCTTTGCCCTCTTCAAACTTGAACGACTGCTCGGAAGGGCGGGCGTAGCCGAACTGCAGCGTCCAGTTGCCGTGCAGGGTGTGCCAGTAGCGATCGACCTGCACCGAGTCGGCGAAGCCGGGGTGTGCCGGGCCGCAGTGGTAGCACTCGAGGTAGTTGTCGACGATGTTCTTCGACCTGCGGGCAGGCCTCGCGCACTTTGGCGCCGAGGCCCGGCAGCTGGTCTTCCACCGTGCCGGCCTGCGAGTCCAGATTGACGTAAATAAACCCGGCGTACTCTTCGACCCGCACCGGCATCAGGTGCGAGTTTTCCTTATCAAAGTTCTGCACGTTTTCGCAGTTGCGCGCGTGCGCCAGTTCGCCGTCCAGCTTGAACGCCCAGGCGTGATAAGGGCAGGTGATGACGTTCTTCGCCCGGCCGTCGCCCGCCAGCAGTTGGTGGCCGCGGTGCGGGCAGACGTTGTAAAAGGCGCGCAGCACGTTGTCGCGGCCGCGCACCACCAGAATGTTTTCACCGATGATCTCGCGGGTGATGTAGTCGTTCGGTTGGGCAAGCTCGCTGCGGTGCGCCACACAAATCCAGCTGGTGGCGAACACCTGCTCTTTTTCGTGCTCGAACGCCGCCTGGTGGGTATAGAACCGGGCTGGAATGGTGTAAGCCTCACGGGCGTCGGCGCAGAAATCTTTCGGTAAGGTAAATTCAGGGATCAGAGTGCTCATAAGTTAACCTTCCTCTTTTCTTATTGTCATTTCGCCATAGGGCGCGGTTGATACGACGATGGAGCGGGGAGTTCGGCGGCCGCCGGTGCTTCGGGCAGCGCCGGCGGGCTGCTTTCGATCAGGTGCGCCGGGATGGCCGCGTAGTCCTGCTTTAGCCAGCGGGCAAAGCCGTAGGTTTTCACCAGCAGCACCAGCAGGAACGGCAGCGCGGTCAGGATCACCGTGGTTTTCATGGTGTCCAGCGAGGCGCCGGTAAACAGGATCGACAGCGGGATCAGGGTGATCACCACGCACCAGAACAGGCGCAGCATCGGACTGGGATCTTGCCCCTCCTGCAGGTTGCGGGTGCTGGTGGCGGCCATGGTGTAGGCCACCGCGTCCATGTGCGAGGCCAGGAAAATGATCATGATGAACAGATAGGCGGCCAGGAACAGCTTGCCGAGCGGCAGCG
>NZ_JBVJGW010000076.1:0-1571 GCF_055587105.1 Streptomyces sp. NPDC048461
TCACTTTACCGTCTTTTACCGGCACGTTCAGATCGGAGCGGATCAGTACGCGTTTACCCGCCAGATCCAGATCGGTCATCTTAATTACAGACATGGTGAACCCTCTTTATTGAATCTCTATAAAATTGCCTGAGCAGCGCGCCCATCACGCCGGCGCCGCCGTACTAGAAACCGCTGGCGGCCATTGCCCGTGTTGTATCCAACATCCGATTGGCAAAGCCCCATTCATTGTCGCACCAGACCAAGGTCTTTATCAGGTGCTGCCCGCTGACCCGGGTCTGCGTACCGTCGACGATAGCGCTGTGCGGGTCATGGTTAAAATCGATCGAGACCAATGGTAATTCCGTGTAGTCAACTATACCACGAAATGATTCCCGTGCGGCCTTTTGCAACAGCTGGTTGACCTCCGCCACCTTCACCGCGGCGCTCACGCTGACGCTAAGATCGATAGCCGTCACGTTGATGGTCGGCACGCGCACCGAGATAGCCTCGAAGCGATCGCAAAACTGCGGGAAGATGCGGGTGATGCCCGCGGCCAGCTTGGTATCGACCGGAATGATCGACTGGCTCGCCGCGCGGGTGCGCCGCAAATCCGCGTGATACGCGTCGATCACCGGCTGATCGTTCATCGCCGAGTGAATGGTGGTCACGGTGCCGGACTCGATGCTGTAGGCGTCGTCCAGCAGCTTGATCACCGGAATAATGCAGTTGGTGGTGCACGAGGCGTTGGACACGATGCGGTGTTCCGCCAGCAGCGTCTGATGGTTGACGCCAAACACGATGGTGGCGTCCAGATCGTTGCCGCCCGGATGGGCGAACAGCACTTTCTTCGCCCCTGCCGCCAGATGGGCTTCGCCATCCGCCCGGCTGCCGTACACGCCGCTGCAGTCCAGCACCACGTCGACGCCCAGATCGCCCCAGGGCAACTGCTCCACCGCCGGCTGATGCAACAGGCGAATCGCGTCGTCTCCGACGCTCAGCGTGTCGCACTCTTGCCGCACATCCCACGCAAAGCGGCCGTGGCTGGAATCGTACTTCAGCAGATGGGCCATGCCTTCGGCGTTCGCCAGCTCGTTGATCGCCACCACGGAGATTTCCGCCCGTCGTCCCGATTCGTACAGTGCGCGCAATACGCTGCGGCCGATGCGGCCAAAGCCGTTTATCGCTATGCGGATGGTCATGCTGCTCCTGAAAAAGGGCCGTCCACGCCGGGTGACTCACCGGCGCCGCCCGGCGCTGACTGGTTGTCTCACTAACCCGCATAGAGTAGTGGATCGTACCGCCCGCTGTGAATCGCCGAGTTTGCATTATTCCCGCGCTTCAGCGGTTTTTCACCGCCGTCACATCGGCATTTCTGTTGAAGAGTGCTTCAACTGAAACGCTTCAGCTGAGCATAAACCAAAGTTTTGGCAAAAGGAACAGGTGCGACAGTTCCTCAGGTAACGGACGGGAGTTTTACGAGCATAAGATGATCTGGCGCACATTTTTGGCCTCAAGACCGCGACGAATTTTCGCTCGCCGGCCCCGTTTCGCCGTAGTGCTCACGAAAATAGTCGCGCAAAAATTCGACC
>NZ_JBVJGW010000077.1:0-1564 GCF_055587105.1 Streptomyces sp. NPDC048461
CTCCCGCGCGTCGTCCACGCCCTCGAAGCCCCGGTAGTGCAGCTCGTACAGCAGGTACAGGGCCAGCTGCAGATCCTCACCCCACGGATCCGCCTTCAGCACCGCACCGGGGGCGCAGTCGGGCGGCAGGCCGTGGCGCAGAGCGCTCGTCACGGCCTCCGAGAGTTCACCGCGGCCCGGTACCAGGCGGGGACCGGGCGCGGTCGCCGCCCGTGTCGGCGTCGTACGGGGGCTGGCGCTGGTGGGGGTCATCACGGGTCCTGTTCCTGTGCTCGGTCGGCACGCGCCGGTCGGCGCGTCCCGGTCGCGCGTCCGCCGGAGCGCCGGCGCGCTCGCGATCCGGCCGGGGCCGACACCGGGCGACTGCCCTCGGCGGGCCACCCCATCCAGATTTCCGTCGATCTTCAGAGGATCAGCCGAATACAGGACCCAATCGGACCAATTCCCCCATCAGCCGGGAGGCGCCGCCGTGTGGTCCGGGTGGTGCGGGGTGCGGCGCCGCGCCTTGAGGCCGGCTTCCAGGAGGTGGTCCCGCCCCTCCGCGAGTTCACCGAGGACGTCGCGTTCGATCGCGGCGAAGGGCCGGTAGTAGGTGGAGTTGTAGGCCTCGATCACCTGGAAGGTCCAGTGTCCCGGGATGACGTTGCGGCCGACGAGTTCGCGTTCGACCCGGTCGGCCTGCTCTCCGTGGCCCGCCTCGCGCAGCAGCCGGACCGCGTCACCGAGCTCGAAGTCCGCCGTCCCGGTCAGCTGGTGGAACCCGTAGAGGTGGCCGCGGGCCCGCTCCGTGGTCTCCAGCGCCTTCGAGAGCGCCCCCAGGGCGCGGACCGTCTTTTCGTCGACCCCGTCGGGCACCTGGTGCGCCGGGTCCGTCCCGCGATTGCTGTCCATGGTGGTTCTCTGCCCGCAAGCGGGCCCGCCGAGCGGCCGGTTGGGCCAGGCGGCGTACGGCGGAAGGCTCCGCCCGGCCGGGCGGGCGGAAAACAAAGGGGAATCGCGCGCATGCCCGGGGTTCGGTCGGGCAGAAGGCGCTTCGGAGGTTGATAACTATGGTTCCCCTGCTTCTCGTTCTTCTGCTGGCCCTGATCCTCTTCGGCGCGGGTTTCGCGGTGAAGATTCTCTGGTGGGTGGCTATCGCAGTCCTGATCCTGTGGCTGATCGGTTTCGTCGCCCGCCCGAAGAACAGCAGCGGCCGCTGGTACCGCTGGTAGCCGTACGACGGCATTCCAGCTCGAACGCTGCACGCCGCAGGCCCGCACCCCTTCCGAAGGGGTGCGGGCCTGCGTCATTTCGCCGTGCACCGGAAGAACGGCGCCGCGGCCACGGATTTCGATCCGAGGTGTGTGGAGGAGGAAATGCGGGGCATGCGGATTTCAGGCGGAGAGCACGAACCGCCGCGCACGACGCAAGGAAGACGCAAGGAAGAGGAACAGGGCGGACCGGGACGGGAATTCATTTCCGTTCCGTCCCCCGATGTACCGGAGGAGTTGTTTTCGCGTGACTGAGCATGTGTGGAGCTACACGTCGACCGCCGGCCACCTGGCCGGTACGGACCTGACCGGCT
>NZ_JBVJGW010000078.1:0-1469 GCF_055587105.1 Streptomyces sp. NPDC048461
GTTCGCTCAGGCTGCCGACGCCGCGCAACAACCGCGCTCGTTTTCCATCCGCTTGCGCATTCAACGCGACTGCTTTCGCTTCGTTGAGATCGGCTTTCGCCAGCAGCCAGTCATTCATCACGGAATCGCGTGTAAATTCCGCCAGAGGTTGGCCCTGGCGTACCATATCCCCCTCCTGCACCAATAGTTTTTGCACGCGCAGCCCATTGGCTTCCGGGCTGATGATCGCCTCTTGCCAGGCCGCAATTGAACCATTGGCCGTGACGGTGCGGGAAACGGACTGTATTGCCGGCGTTGTCAGGGCCACTGTCAGCGTCGGTTTATCTGACGGTGGGGCAACCTTGTCCGCCGGCGTATCGCAGGCCGATAAGGCGGCGGCAATCGGCATCGCCAGCACGGTTGTACGAAGGGTCCGTAAAGACCAAAAGCGGGGACGCGTGTTTTGAACTATCTGTTGTGTCATCGGGAGAACCCATAAGGTAAATGATTTGTCGAACCTGTCGCCAACGGCGTGGCAATGTATTGCTTTGTATTGAATTTCAAACGACTGCGACGCTGTTCTGCAGCGGTTCAGCCTGGCGCTGAGCCATCGCTCGTTCTGACGAAGTGAACAAACGCCGTATCCACCTCCGCACAGTCGAGCGCACGCGGTTATGATGCTCATGCGGTTCAGCCTGCCAACCCGCCACACTTTCACCGGGATCGGTATCTGCGCTCGTTAAATCCAACATCAAGGAAACGGAATTCCTGGTGATGTGGCGGTTGATCCCGTTTCCATCGGCACCGCTCTCGCCACGCCCGTTGAAGTCCCCCTGATCGGGGTGGGGCGCCCGATGAGGGGGCGTTTGTTTCGCCTGTGCGAGGGATCCAGGCAATGGCGCGCTTTGGGTAGAGAACGCGTGTTGTCGCCAGCAGGTACGCGAGGCGTAATAGAGGGCCGCAGCTTCCGTCGCAACCAGTTTGCGGGCGTCATTCCATAACGCTTGAACGCACTCCAAATTGGCGCGCGCAACCGACGTTTGTGCTCCGTGCTCATTCTCCGCGTGACTGGGCTTGCCGGCCGGAGCGCGTAAGCGCCGGGCGCCGGATTCATTTCGGGCGGGGGGCCATGCATTCCACACAGGCACGTGCGCCGAGCCAGGCAGGGAGGCCCGCCATGTTGTTGGAACATGCTGGGTTCCTGACAAACGGTCTGATGCAGGTGCGGTTGCGCACCCGCAGAGAATCAAAGACACGCTGAGAAACAGAGAAACGAATATGAGTCGGCGGAGCCTTGGATAGGCCCGTGTTCGCAGCATTTTTAGTTTTGAAACGGGTGGCATGATTGTTGTGTCTTTTTAATGCGTGAGTGCGCACTCATTATATGGTTAAAAAAAGAAGCTAGATGGCTGTATGAACGTCAGGAAGCTCAATGGCTCGCACCATGGCTTCATAACCTGCGCGTTTGTAAATATCCAGCAGGTGTGGTT
>NZ_JBVJGW010000079.1:0-1463 GCF_055587105.1 Streptomyces sp. NPDC048461
CTCCACAGTTCTTTCCTCCTCCTACGACAGATGGAATAAGCTATTTCTAACAATCAATCACCATGTTACTTACAATAACCCTCTAATTTTCAATGCCACTATCAAAAAACTCAAAGCTTCAATTAACTACTAGCATTCAATAATCTCGAAATCCTTTGAACTATGAAATGAGAAAACCGAAAAAATTATTTGATTCTAAAGATAATAGCCGCTCATCGTCACCTGCCTTATATTTTAAGAAAACCCCTGAGGACGGATCGTCACTATAATTTACTCCAACTATGATAACCTCCTGCTCAGTTTTAAATGACTGGGAATAAATTGACATCATAGAAAATTGATCATCCACATCTACCTCAAACCACGGAGCGATGTTTTCAACCAAATGTGAATTAACAACCCCATCATTACCGATGTAAACCTCAAAAACAACCTCACCAGATATAAAGTAAATCCTGTCATACATCGGGTGAAAAATCGGTGGTGTATCCGAATCTATGTAGCCAGTGACAACTATATCACTCACCCCAAATTTAATTAAATGTTCACTAAACTCACTCATATATTCCATAAGCTAACGCCAGAATGAAAAATCAGATACGAAAATTTCGTTTATTATCAGACCACTAGGAATATGATTTATCGCATCGGAAATCTCATCATATGGGGATGGGAGGATAAACGAAACACCAAAATCATCATTAATAATGATGGAGCCATTGTATATTTTCTGCGACATCGTCAGCTTTATTATATCTATCACACTCATTCTGGGAAATATGATTCCATTGTAGCCCCTTGATAATGAGCATTACATCCAAGTGACAAAATGACACCGTCTTTATCAGTTACGATGGTCAAGGTATTGTCGACTGTATATGACTTTCGATCACTCCCGTCAGGTAGGAAGTGGTTTTTAATCTTAACACTAAATCTGGAGTGCATCTCATTAATATATAGTGAAATATTTTCATTTAGAACGACATTCCCTATGAAAACACCCGACACAATCCTCGCGTTAAAATCAATCATGTTAGACACCGTAATATTAAATGATTTATCAATGTGTACGGATGGATATTTCAAAATTATCAAACCTGCTCTTTTAGATACTTTTCATTCTAGACATTCAGAACCGACTGAGAATTGTCGGCTCTAGCAACATCACTTATTTTAATCATTAAAAACTAGAGTGTTTCTCTCAAGATTGTGATCTTTTATATAACTATCTTCCCATTCAAAATAATCATTCGGTGCTGTACGAGGAAAACCCTTCTCAAAATATCTATCACCATATGACATTACCATACCCCAATAATATTCATCCTCATGACCTAACATACAGGCCTCCATGAAATTCTCGGGTGGTGTTGTAAACATAGGCGTATTGTTAATTATGTAACTTGCTTCCTCTTCACTTTTTCTTCCATAAAAAACAATCACTCCATAAATAATATGGACCC
>NZ_JBVJGW010000080.1:0-317 GCF_055587105.1 Streptomyces sp. NPDC048461
AAACAGAATCAACTTGGCAGAGGCATTGGCCTCAGCCTTCGCTGCCGCAACTCCCTTTGAAGGATTCCACGTAGCAGCGCTGCTGGCACCTGCGCCCGCAACAAAACGCAGCCACTGCGAAGCGCTCGCAACTTCATATGAATCGCTTTTCTGGACGTGCTCCACGAACTCGTTGCCGCCGGCGTCGATGATGTCGAAGACGAACGGATCCATCTTTGTCTCGGCTTTCGCCTGCAGCGTGATGGAACGGATTGACTTCTTGAAGTCCGCCGCGTCGAATGGCTTGGTGCCGGTCACCTCGTGCTTGCCCTCGCTGG
>NZ_JBVJGW010000080.1:327-1434 GCF_055587105.1 Streptomyces sp. NPDC048461
GTTCACCGCTGTGGGAATACCCATGATCCGCCGCTTCTTTAGTTCCTCGTACTTCTTGGCGGGAATGTAGCGACGGCGTAGGCCGGAACGATCAGCCAGACTTCCGTTGCCTGCGTGCCTGCCTTTGTCGTAGGTCTCGAAGGTGACAACCTCCTTCAAGTCTGTCAGCTTCGAGAAGTTGTCATTCAGCATCTTCGCCACATTGTCTTCAGCAATACCCAACGCCTTTTCGGCGGCGGCTACTGCTTCGGCATCGCGCCCCTGCAACGCATTGTCAAGATTCGCCCTGGATCGGTGCAGACCGGCCATCGTATTCTCGATCATGCCGCTGAGTTCTTCGAACTCGTTCCAGACATCCGGCGTCAGCAACAGCAGCTCGCGTGCCTCGGCGTTGAGAACTGCGGGCGCGCTGATCTTGCCGTCGACTCTGGCTGTCCGCCCCTGCCCAGACTCGCTCATGGCTACTTGGCTCTTCATGCCAAGCACATATAGCGTGGTGGACTGTCCCTTGATCAATGGCTCCAGCATGTCAGTGTTGCGGCCGACCTTGCTTCCCGGCAGATTGAAATTGAAGCGACGACGCCCGTTGCAGGTAATGCGCGGCGTCATGCCGTTCTTGTCGGTATTTCCTTTGATTGGCCGGCCCGCCGCGTCGTTGCCAGCAACTTCGCGTCCCTTTGCATCCACCGCATAGGCAAGGTAAGGGGCATTGGGTAGCGCCTTCTGGTCGGCCTGCATCTGGAACTTCACCCGGAAATAGGGCTGCAGTTCAAGCGCGCACTGGATCGGTGCCATCGTCATGATGGTGCTGTTGAGCTGAAGCTCGATGTCGTGCGAGACCGCCTTCTTCTGGCGGCCAGCGAAGTCCGGTTGCGCCCACTTGCGCTGGTCGAAGTCCCAGACTTCCAGTTGGAATCGTATTGTTGAGGGCGGAAGGAACGGTACCTGCGTAGCAGGCTTGACACCTTTGTCCAACGGGTTCTGCAACGGATTCGGCGTGGTATTCACGAACTTCGTGAGGCCCTGTGCGTCGGTTGTTCCATTGACGACCTCGTTGCGATCAGGCAGCTGCAGGATCCGGTAGCGGACCTTCGCGGCAGGACGCTG
>NZ_JBVJGW010000081.1:0-262 GCF_055587105.1 Streptomyces sp. NPDC048461
GCGCAGCCTCCTTCTGCGCCGCCTCCAACTTGCGGAGCAGGCAAACTGAAAGCTCATACTGACGGCTTTTGGCAGCCATAACGGACAACCACTCCTGGTTACCACAACTCAGTTCAAGTCAGTACCTGAAGTACGTATCACCCAAAGCAGGATGGTCATCCACACTCTTATTCAACTTCGTGATACGCCTTAGATTTATATATTTACCATTGACCCAACCAAGAGATTTGAAGATTGCATCAGCCATCCTTGCATAACGCGT
>NZ_JBVJGW010000081.1:272-1435 GCF_055587105.1 Streptomyces sp. NPDC048461
ACAAAAAAATATGTAAAAAAATCTTTTCAGAGAATACCAGTCCCAGGGACCTTCATTAATCGAACCAAAGCCGGCAACCAGAACGTATAGCGCAGCACTTGGCAGTGAGAACATCAGCGTGTACTTCATGACACCGATCCAATGTGCCCAACTTCCAGAGCTGACATGGGGGTATGACACAATCAGCCGCTTATTCTCGTCCAGAACTGACAGAGCAAAGAATTTCCCATCTTCGCCCCTCTTTCCAACGACCTTTACTCGGTCCCCTTCACTGAATGGCCAGTTCCAAAGCAACCCTTCCACTTGGGTTTCGCCAAGCCGGAACTCCACTCTGGTAACTGGCTCAGCCATTTCCTCAGCAGACATCATCGCCATTCCAGCTGCAGGGCCACTCAGCCCCAGTGCGGCGGCAATGGCGCCTGTAGCCGCGATGCCTGATGGATCACCCTCCCGCCAGAATACATTTTCCACAACGTGCTTGACCCGCAGATCGGAGATGATTCCGATTTCGATATCAAGCGAGTTCTTCTCTGACGACACATCGACCTCAGTTTTCATCGCACCCTCAACGTAACCGAGCCGATAGCCTTGTCAAACGCCTGCTTTTGTTCTCGCGGTGTTGAATAGGGCTCGCCACCAAATGTTCGCTCACCTTTTCTAAGGCCCGCATTTGTTCCGAATGCATTGTTCATACACCACTTTTCCAGATCGTTCGGACTGATGGCCCATATCAAGACTTCAATGACAAGAAGAGCCAATGCAACTTGCCAGCCACCCAATCGCAGAATCCACACACCAAGTCGCTTCATTGCCTGCGACGCAACTACAGCCCCCCCTTCTGTCGCCGCTGCCGCTTCAAGCCCTGCTTTCATCCCTCTGAGACCCAAAGTCAATGAATTGCGCCCCAGACTGCGCTCGATGATCGGAGATGAGTAGGCGAGTGCGGTCAGGAACTGCGCACCGCCCACAGACGCCGTCACGAACGCTTTAGTACTCAAAAGTATGTCGGCAGCAAGCTCTTGCTGCCTGTCCGCAGCTTCCGCGTCTAAATAGCTGTAGTACGCCCCAATAAAACTACCCGCTCCCGCCAACACACTGCCGGCAACCTTCATCCGAATGGCACTGACACTACCCGCCCCAAAGAAGTCCTTGGCTACCGTTTC
>NZ_JBVJGW010000082.1:0-1294 GCF_055587105.1 Streptomyces sp. NPDC048461
GTCGGCGGGATCATCAAGATGGTCGAGGCCATGCGGCACGGGGTGCTGCCCCGGACGCTGCACGTGGACGAGCCGTCCCCGCACGTCGACTGGTCGGCCGGGGGCGTGGAACTGCTGACCGAGCCGGTCCCGTGGCCGGAGGGCGGCGGGCCGCGCCGGGCGGCCGTCTCCTCCTTCGGCATCAGCGGCACCAACGCGCACGTCATCCTGGAGGACGCCGCCGGGATACCGGTCCCGACGGAGGAAGAGGCGACCGCCGACGGCCCGGTGCCGTTCCCGTTGTCGGCCGGTTCCTTGGAGGCGCTGCGGGCCCAGGCGGTGAGCGTCTCGGCGCACCTCGCCGCCCGGCCGGGCGCCTGGCGGACCGCTGCCCGGGCACTGGCCACGGGTCGTTCCGCGCTCGCCCACCGCGCGGTGCTGGTGGCCGGGGACCCGGCGGCGGGACGGGACGCGCTGGCCGCGTTCGCGGCCGGCGGGGACCACCCCGGGCTGGTGCGCGGCAGCGTGTCGGGACGGGTGGGCGCCGCCTTCCTGTTCACGGGGCAGGGCAGTCAGCGGGCCGGCATGGGCCGCGAACTCTACGACGCCTACCCGGAGTTCGCCGCCGCCTTCGACGCCGCGCTCGCCGCGCTCGACCCGCACCTGGACCGCCCGCTGAAGGACATCGTCCTCGGCGACGACGACACCCTGCTGCACCTCACCCAGTACACCCAGCCCGCGATCTTCGCCCTGGAAACCGCGCTCTTCCGGCTCCTGGAGGCCTTCGGCGTCACTCCGGACCACCTGATCGGCCACTCCATCGGCGAGTTCAGCGCCGCGCACGCGGCCGGGGTGCTGTCGCTGGAGGACGCGGCCCTGCTGGTCGCCGCACGCGGCCGCCTCATGGGCGCCCTGCCCACCGGCGGCGCCATGGCCGCCGTCGAGGCGAGTGAGGAAGAGGTCCGGCCCCTCCTCTCCGCCGCCGTGGACCTGGCCGCCGTCAACGGGCCGGACGCCGTGGTGGTCTCCGGCGACGAGGACGAGGTCGAACGGGTACGGACGCACTTCGCCGCGCTGGGGCGGCGCACCCGGCGGCTCACCGTCAGCCACGCCTTCCACTCCCCCCACATGGACCCCGTCCTCGACGAGTTCCGCACCATCGCCGCCGGACTCACCTTCCACACCCCCCGCATCCCCATCGTCTCCACCCTCACCGGCACCTTCGCCACCGCCGACGAACTGACCTCCCCCGACTACTGGACCCGCCACCTCCGCGGCACCGTCCGCTACCACCACGCCGTGGAAACCCTCCGCG
>NZ_JBVJGW010000083.1:0-1291 GCF_055587105.1 Streptomyces sp. NPDC048461
CCGGATTTTGAACACGTCTATGCGGCTCGGGCCAGGGTAGTTGATGTTGTTTGGAAGGCGTTCTCGAAGGCGATCGGAGATCGCTGACCGAGGCTGGAGTGCCGGCGTCGGGTGTTGTAGCGGGTCAGCCAGCGGAAGGCGTCGAGTCGCGCCTCGCGCTCGTTCAACCAGCCTTTGCGACCCTTGAGCGTCTCTCTCTTGAAGGCGGCGTTGAAGCTTTCCGCGGCGGCGTTGTCCGCGCTGGACCCGACCCCACCCATACTCTGCCGGACCCCTGCTGACCTGCAGACTTCAGCGAAGGCCCGACTCGTATATTGCGAGCCGTGATCGGTGTGCATCACCGCTCCGGTCAGGCTCCCGCGGGTCCGCTCGGCTGCCGCCAGGGCGTCGATGACGAGCTCGGTGCGCATGTGATCGGCGATTGCCCAGCCGGCCAGACGGCGTGAGCACAGGTCGATGACGGTCGCGAGATAGAGCGGCTTCGCGCCGCTGACCGGCAGATATGTGATGTCGCCGACGTACTTCGTGTTCACAGCGGCCGCGGTGAAGTCGCGTCTGATCAGGTCCGGCGCTTTCGCCGCGGCCGGGTCCGGGACGGTAGTCCGCTGCCGGCGACGCAGACGGACTCCCTCGAGTCCGATGGTCCGCATGATCTTCGCGACGCGTTTGTGGTTGATCCGTTCGCCCCCCTCACGGAGTTCGGCGGTGATCCTGGGGGCGCCGTAGGTGCCGTCGGATTCCTCGTGGACCTTGCGTATCCGGGCCGCGAGCCCGGCCTCGACGGCCTGCCGGCCCGTCCGCGCCCCTGCGGTGCGGCGCCAGTAGTAGAAACTCGAGCGGGAGATCCCCAGGATGTCGCAGAGCCGCTTCACGCCGAACCGGCGCTGGTGATCCTCAACGAACTGGCAGCGGTTCACCAGCGCGTCTCTCCCGCGAAATACCGGGCCGCCTTGCGCAGGATGTCCCGTTCTTCCTCGAGTTCGCGAACCCGCCGGCGCAAGGCGGCCACCTCCGCCGAGTCCGAAGCTGGTGCCGCCGCGGCCGTCTGCGCTGCCGGGTGGGAACCAGGGCGCCGCCCGTCAGCGGCCCGAATCCAGTTCCGCAGCGTCTCGGTGTTGACCCCCAGATCGGCGGCGACGGACTTGATCGTCGCTCCCGGCCGCGACCGGTACAACGCGACCGCGTCCGCCTTGAACTCGGCGGGATAGTGCTTCATCCCCACAGGGACTCCGTTCTCCTGGACCATCAAGATCCAAGTCTCTCCGGTGTCCAAAATCCGGGGTCAGGGCCC
>NZ_JBVJGW010000084.1:0-1284 GCF_055587105.1 Streptomyces sp. NPDC048461
AGGTTAGCCGGTGGAAATCAGGCTTGCTGGAGACTATGAGCATGGCGCTTGCTGTCCTGAACTATGGGATAGCAGACGAAGAAATGGCGGAGTTGGCTAAGCGCCTGGCTGGATATCTGTCACCAAAAGAAAACGCCCCGGAAGTTGCAGCTTTCGAGGCGTGATAGTGATGTTTGGAGATAACCACTGGAGGAAATTATGGCAAAAAATCGCCGAATTTACAAGACAGAAGAGGAACGACGGCATCCTGATTCACCGGAAGGAATCGTTGTTGCAGCCGCCAATAACCGGAGCTTTGCTGCTCGGTTCATTGGTGAATATCGGATTGCACTGGCAGGGGTGAAGAAGAATGGGTGTCGTTAGAAAATTATCCGACTACCGTAAACCTCATCAAGAGGTCATGGAGCAACGCGTGGCTGATACCGATGATGGGTATACCCGCATAGCTAACGAGCTGCTAGAAGCCATCCTGAGAGCGAATTTAACCGCTCGCCAGCTCAAGATTGCGTTTGCGATTATCCGTAAGACATATGGATTCGGAAAGAAAACAGACCGGATCACAAACACACAAATTGCCAGCATGACCGGCATCCATCACACCCATGTTTGCACCGCAAAAAACGAGATGATCATGATGAACATCATTGTAACCAGCGGAACGCAAATCGGGATAAACAAGATAGTTTCTGACTGGAATTGCGACATTAGCCAAGTCAGCGAAACATTAGCCAAGTCGGCTAATAAAAGTTTAGCTACTTCAGCTAATGGGCATTCGCCAACTCAGCTAAACACAAAAGAAACTATTCAAAAGAAAGAAAGAAACACTACCCAAACCCACGCAGTGGGGTTGTCTTTGGAAGAAAAATTAACCCCACGGCAGAAGGGCACCAATCCGCGAGCCAAAGGAACAAATCCTCGCTCTGCAATGCCAGCTTTCGATCGTGAAAGACTGCGCGACACCTGGAACTCCAAAGCCGATAAGCATGGGCTCCCAAAAATTCGCAATGTATCGACCACAGTCGAGAGTGGATTGAAGCGCCTCTGGCAGTCCTACCTGAAGCAGTGCAAGGAGATTGGCAGCCAGCCAACAGAGATCAACACGTTCCTGAATGGCTATCTCGCCCATGGCTACACGCCAACGAAGTGGGCTTGTGGCGACAATCCAGAAGGCAAGCGATACGGCATTGAGACCGCACTTCGCCAAGAGAAGATTGACGAAATTCTTTCCCGGGAGGACTGATGGAAAGCTACGAGTTTGAAGAGCAGTTGGTCGGCTCAATGATG
>NZ_JBVJGW010000085.1:0-1142 GCF_055587105.1 Streptomyces sp. NPDC048461
GATGCAGATCGTCCGTTCGATGGAAGGAATGCAAAACGCGCGTATTATTCGCCCTGGTTATGCTATCGAGTACGATTTCTTCGATCCGCGCGACCTGAAGCCGACGCTGGAAAGCAAATTCATCCAGGGGCTGTTCTTCGCCGGTCAGATCAACGGCACCACTGGGTATGAAGAAGCGGCTGCGCAGGGCCTGCTGGCCGGTCTGAACGCTGGGCGTTTCGCCGACGAACAAGAAGGCTGGGCGCCACGTCGCGATCAGGCTTATCTCGGCGTGCTGGTGGACGACCTCAGCACCCTCGGCACCAAAGAACCGTACCGCATGTTTACCTCACGCGCCGAGTATCGTCTGATGCTGCGCGAAGACAACGCCGATCTCCGCCTGACGGAAAAAGGCCGCGAGCTGGGTCTGGTGGACGATGTGCGTTGGGCGCGTTACAGCGAGAAGCTGGAGCGAATCGAACGCGAACGTCAACGCCTGCGCGACATCTGGATGCACCCGCACGCCGAGAACGTCGAACAGGTCAATGCCTTGCTGAAAGCACCGCTGTCGCGCGAAGCGAACGGCGAAGAGCTGCTGCGCCGTCCGGAGATGGATTACGCGCAGTTAACCGGCACCGACGCCTTCGCGCCGCCGCTGGGCGACGTACAAGCGGCTGAACAGGTCGAGATCCAGGTCAAATACGAGGGCTACATCGCTCGTCAGCAGGAAGAGATCGAAAAACAGCAGCGCAACGAGAATACCTTGCTGCCGTTGGATCTCGACTACCGTCAGGTTTCGGGACTGTCGAACGAGGTGATCGCCAAGTTGAACGATCACAAACCGAACTCCATCGGCCAGGCTTCGCGCATCTCCGGCATTACGCCGGCGGCGATCTCGATTTTGCTGATCTGGCTGAAAAAGCAGGGACTGCTGCGCCGCAGCGCATAAATCTTGCATCCAGGCGGCCGTTTGCTCAACCCGTAGCCAAACGGCCGCTGACATCACTTGCGCCCTGAATTATCATAGTCGCCTCATTGCGCCAGCTAACCATCCGCTGGTCGTTCAGCGCCTGCCAGAGGATCCGTTGTGCAAAAAAAATTAGACTCGCTGCTTGCGGCGGCAGGCATTGAGCTGCCCGATCAGCAAAAACAGCAGCTGCTGG
>NZ_JBVJGW010000086.1:0-1110 GCF_055587105.1 Streptomyces sp. NPDC048461
GACACCACCGCCACCGCCGCCGCTCGTGCTGTTTCCCCCTGAATCGGTGTTCACCCCCTGCGAACAACCAAAATTGCAGGGTGATACCTGGGGCGACATTGGCAGTCATGCGCTGGCACTGCAAACAGCGTTATCAATCTGCGCCGGCCAAGTGGCCACGCTGAACCAATGGCGGGAAGCCGCCGGGAGAAAATGAATGAAAGTCGGACAAGGAAATTCATCATGGGAAACAGGAAGTTTTGAGGACGCCGCCAGACCACTCATCAGATGGTTGGCTGAAAACGTACACCCTCATCACACCGCCATTGTTACTAGCACTCGTGCTGAATTGCTAATGGGGGAGTCGGTGGTTAACACCGAAGATTATCTGAAAGATTAGCATTACAGGTGGCATTCACTGAGTGCCATCGATAATGCGCAAGCAAAATAACCAAAGTCGTCTACCTGCACCCACCGCGCACCCAGCGCACCGGCAGGCTGATGGCTTTTTTTATGGAGAATGCTATGTCACAACCGGAAGAAAGCGGCCTCGAGCGCGATTACTGTGCCGGTCAACTTTCTCTCCGCGACTTGGCAGAGATATACGGCATCAGTGAGGGGGCAATCAGGAAGCGCGCCAAAAAGCATGGCTGGATACGCAAGGGAAAGGGCGGTACGCAGAAAGGTACGCAGGTACGCAAAAGCGGTACGCAAAAATCAAAGGTGCGTACCAAGACGGATCCCAAAGTCAGCGCAGAAGAGCTGATATCGGAATCAGGCTTATCACCACAGCAAAGCCTTTTCGTAGCGGAATACCTGATTGATCAGAATGCCACTGCCGCTGCTGAGCGTGCAGGTTACAGCGACCCAAACTACGGCCGTCAGCTTCTGGCGAATCCTAACGTTAAACGTGCCATCGATAGTCAACTGGTTGCGTCGGTATCGCGCACCCTGGCAAACGCTGATGAAGTGCTCGAAAAAATGTGGCAGCTGGCCACGTTCGATGCAAACGAGATTTCGCAGTATCGCCGCGGCGCCTGCCGGCATTGTTGGGGATTTGGCCACCACTACCAGTGGCGGGATTCAATCGAGCATGATGAAAAATGCGAAGAGGCCAAGGCCAGGAACAAG
>NZ_JBVJGW010000087.1:0-1103 GCF_055587105.1 Streptomyces sp. NPDC048461
CCTTCGTCTCTACCATTGAGAGGAACTTGAACATCCCGATCTCTGAACCCAGCTGCTTTGCAGCCGCCAGTTCTTCCTCGGTAAAGGGGAGAACATCGGTCTTCTCGCGCGCATCGGAAGTGTTGATCGTCCCGGTGGCTGCATAGACAGTCGAGAACCGGAGTGTCGGGTCTCCAAGCGGGACAACAGCATCCAGCTTAGGCCATACCGGCCCACCAAAGACTGACGGGTTGTTCCCATCAATCCACATGGCATAGTTGTTGGTAGCTTTAACCAGTGGCTCGATGTAGAGCCCGGTGTGATTATTGACTGCTCCCGTACCCACAATATCGAATATGTACTGCCCGAACGCCTGCGTAACCGGCCCATCGCAAGTGGGCAATGAGGCATAGGCATACAGCCGCGTCATCGCCCCAGTCCCTGCATGCCTTGGGCGAGACTGATACCCAATCAGGTGATCGAGAGGGTTGGGGCCATCAGTCACCCCTGCTGCATCGAAGTTTGCGAATCCGAATCCAGACCCCAAGGTTGCAGTCGCATCCACGCGCAAAGCTCGAACGCTATTGGTTGCGGCTGTAGCGAAAGAACCGCCTATCCCCAATAGTCCATCTGCATTCTCAGACACATTGGGAGCGTTTATGCCGACTCGCCCCGAGATCGTTCCGCCCGTCTTGTCGTACTTGTTCGGGATCGTGCCTACGTCGGTCAGCTGGGCATTGGTCAGGTGGTATCGCTCGGTAGTTGTGCCACCCTGCAGCCCTGGCAGATCGTTGTGGTTCGGCGTCGCCGCGCTACTGGCCTGCAGCGCACCGAACTTGCCAACAGGCGCGAAGGTGGCGCTTCCGAGCAGTCCGAGAAGACCCCGATTGATGATCAGGTAGCACCGCAGGATGCCGTTCTCGGCGATGTTCTGCTCAGTCGTGAAGGCATCGGTGAGGATGCCGTTGATCGCAGCCTGGGCGCTCGCATAGAGTTGCTGGCCGTACTGGATCCGGGTCATCCCAGACTGGAAGATGTTGATGCGCTGGACGTGCCACTGGTTCCCAAGGATCGGGATGGCCGTCAGCACGCCCGGTGCACTCTCGTACTGGTTCGGGTTGATG
>NZ_JBVJGW010000088.1:0-1103 GCF_055587105.1 Streptomyces sp. NPDC048461
CGCCGCTCAGGTCAATGACGGCGGCGAATTCGCTGAATATACCCCTGAACAGTTCGGCGCCGTAGGCGATGGCCTGGCTGACGATCGAGATGCCGTCAGCGCCATGTTCGCTAAAGTGGCGATTGACGCCGCTAACTCGATGAAAAAACGCCAGGTCAGAATGGCGAATGTCTATCGGTTGACGTTGGGTTCGGCTTGGCAGCCTCTACAGATCCCCAGCAACTGCCATATTTATGGCGGTGGTGAAATTCACCTGGATGACGATACGCCTCAAATCAATATTTTTAATACCGTGGAACAGTCGAATTTCATCGTGGAAGATCTGAGGATCACGAGAAAGGTGACTCAGAAAGATGCAGATCCTATTTGGTGGTATGCCACTCGCGCGTGTACCGGCATGGCTTTCACCCGTTGTGAAAACTTCACCGTGAGAAATTGCGTCATCAGCATGCATACCGATGCTTTGGGCCTTTCTGACTGTACGTCAGTTACCCTTGAGAACAATTTACTTAAAGATCTGGGTGAAGAACCTATCGCCGTTCGTGGCGGACGCCATATTACAATCCAGAATAACGAACTGACAAATCATCAGGGTGACGGGATCTTGCTGAAAACGGGCGTGAACCGAGATGCTTATGACATCTTGATTGTGAACAATCATATTCATGATGGACATAAACCCGCTAAACCCGCTGGGGCCGGGCATACGCAAAGAGGGGGCGGGGTGACATTGAATAATGAAGTGACCGGCACGCCTCATTCATTCACTAACCTGACCGTTGCCAATAACCATATTGTTAATACCAGCTATGGCATCTCGCTGGGTGGAATCAGTGACATTAATATCTCTAATAACTACATCAAAACGATCGAAAGGTTCGGCATTCAGATCGACTATTCCTTAGTGAATAACCCCACCAAAATCCCTACGAATAATTCACGAATTATCGGGAATCACGTTGAAGATACCGTTGAGAATGGCATCGATTATCACGGCAATAACGATATTTCTGTCGCGGAGTCTGTTATCGCAGATAACTTTTTAAATTACTGTGGTACCTCCACGACGTCGGCCTTCAATGGCATTGCCGCAACGGAGGCGA
>NZ_JBVJGW010000089.1:0-1099 GCF_055587105.1 Streptomyces sp. NPDC048461
GCCGTCACGGCTACCCAGCTCCACCAGCGCACGGTTGCTGCTGTCGATGATCTTGCCGTAGCTGTCCACCCGCAGCCCGCTGCCGTGTGCATCCAGCCGTCCATCCACCTGCAGGCGGTCACGCGCGGCCAGGCGGATGCTTCCCACCTGCTCTCCGCCGGCGTCGATGGTGCCGAGCACATGCAGGCTGCCGCCATCGATGCTGAGCGCAACGTTGCGCGCCTTCAGCGTGTCGGTCACGGTCAGGTCGCCCTGCTTGAGCTGGAAGCTGCGGGTACCGAAGAAGCCGCCCGCATCCAGCTGGCGATTCAAGCCGGCGAAGTCGGAAAGCTGCTGCGCGCGCAACAGCAGTTCGCCGCTGTCATAGGGCACGGTGCTGCCACCGGTGGCCTGGCGACCACTCGCGCTACCACGCAGGGTCCCGGCCAGGTCGATGCGGCCCGCGTTCTCGCCCAGCGCATTGGCGGTGATCCGCCCTGCGCGGTTGTTCGATGCCGAGACGTCGATGCTCGAGCCAGCGGCGGCCAGCACGTTGCCCTGGCGGGCGGTGAGTTCAACGTCGCCGCCCCAGCTGTACTTGTCCAGATCGTCCACGCGGATGCGGCGCCCGGCCAGGTCGATGCGGGCGTTGCTGCCCAGCACCACGTCGCCGTCCGCCCTGGCCTGCAGGCGGCCCGAGGCCAGCGCCACGACGGAGTCGATCAGGATATTGCGTGCCTGCAGCCCCAGTTCGGCGCCCAGCGCTTCGTGCCCCTGGGTCTGGCAGGCGCCGCTGATGCGCAGATCACCCCCGCTGCGTACCTGCAGGGTGCTTCCCGCCGCGCCGGTCAGCAGCGGTGCCTGGATGTCCAGTGCGCCGCCGCTGTACTGCCAACCCGTGCCGGCCTGGTAGGCGCCCTGGGCCTGGTAGACATCCAGCGTGCCCTTGCCGGCGAACTGCACCTGCTGCGTGGCCCGCAGCGAGACGCCGTCGAAACCGAGCACCTGGCGGTTGGCCGGCACTTCCGAACTGGGGCGTGTATAGGGCGCGCGTCCGAGGATCAGCGAGCGGGTGTTGAGCTCGAGCTGTCCATGGCCGAGCCGATCGACCATCGCCGCG
>NZ_JBVJGW010000090.1:0-1076 GCF_055587105.1 Streptomyces sp. NPDC048461
CTACTGAGGATTTCAGGGTGGGGTCGGTGGGTTGATAGCCAGGCCGGTGGCGGTGAGGCAGCCGTCGATGAGGTGGGGTCTGAGTTGGATTCTGCGTAACTCGCGGCGGAGTTTGCGGTCGAGGTCGTCGGGGGTGTCGAAGGCGGTGTTGGCCGTGGCTCTGCGCACGAGTGACCAGATGGCTTCGACCGGGTTCAGGTCTGGCGCGTATGCCGGGAGGCGGACGGTGGTGAGCCAGTCGTGCTCGGCCTCGTAGCGTTTCAGCCCGGCGGCCAGGTGGGTGTTGAGATTGTCCCAGACCACCACGATGGGTCCGCCGAGCTGGATGTGTGCTCTCACCAGCAGGTCGCGGTAGTCCTGCCAGGAGAAACTCTTGCGGGCGCCCTTGAGCAGGAGATGGTTGCGGGGCCGGTGGATGAGGCGGCTCGGCTCGCCGGGTTTATAGCAGCACAGGGCGGCGACCGAGGTCCGGCGGCGGGAGCGGCCGCGGACGCGGATGACGGGGGTGTGTCCGCGCAGGCCCCAGGTGCGGGAGCGGGGCGGCGTCATGGAGAATCCGGCCTCGTCCTCGAAGACGAGCCATGCCCCGGACGCCGCCGCGAGGCTTTTACCTGGGGCCACACCTCCTTCTTCCAGAGCTCGACCGCGTGCTCGTCACGCTCGAGTGCTCTGCGGGCCGGTGCCTGCCAGGACCAGCCGTGCCGCTTCAGCAGCCGCCAGACCGTCGCTACCGAGAGACTCACCCGCAGCCTGCGGCGGATCACCGTCTGGACCCGGACCAGAGTCCACCGTTCATCCTCGAAGCCGTGCGCTGAGGGGCCTTTGCCGAGTTCCTCCTCGAGCATGCTGAACTGGGCATCGGTGACGGTCGGGGAGTTGGCCGGGCCCGTCGAGTGCAGGGCCTCTATGCCGCCCTCGCGCCAGGCACGACGCCAGCGTTCCACCGACCGCACACTCACCCGCAGGTCCTTCGCGATCACGGCGGTCTTCTCACCCGCCGCGAACCGCTCGCCGGCCTGAAGCCGGATCCCCTCACGAAACGCCCGACGCTCAGCGGTCAGGCCCCCACCCTCCGG
>NZ_JBVJGW010000091.1:0-1065 GCF_055587105.1 Streptomyces sp. NPDC048461
GCCACCGCGCAATCCGGACTGATAGCCGCTGTACAGGGCGACCCCGCCGCCCAGCACGGCGCCGACGGCAGCCCCGATCAGCAAGATGATAATGATTGGGGCGATCTCACCGGAAGGGTCGGTCTGATTAACCGGGTTGTTGCCGCAGTAGACGTAAGGGCCGCCATACTGGAATCTAGGATCGCAGGAGTAAAAGCGCCCCAATTGCGGATCGTAGAAGCGCGCCCGATAGTTATAGAGTCCCAAATCTTCGTCCAACTCCTGGCCGGTGTAGCGATAGCGCAGTAACGAGGACGTGCCGACGCCAGTCGGCAACGATTGGCCGAAGGGCATGTAGTCGAGCAATGCGTTGACCTGACCGTTTTCCGCCACTACGGCACGGATCGAACCTTGCTGATCCTTCAGCACGTACTGGGCCTCACCACCGTCGATGAGCAGCAGCAATCCGCCGACGCCATAGAGATATTGCGTCGTACGAGCGCCGAACTCCATCAGCGGCGCGTCGCTCAGGCCGTGTACGTAAGCGAGTTTGCTGCCGTCGGCGAACCGCTTTTGCACCCGCTGATTGATGCCGTTGTAGCACAGCGCAAGCTGGCGGCCGTCATCCAGTGCGATCGTTAACGGAAGATTATTCAGTGGGTTGTAATCGATACGCTGAATACCGCGACTGGCGGAGAGCGTGACGTTACCGACGACGTCATACTCGTAACGCTGCGCGACCGCGTCATTGGCGAGCACGGCGGCGACTTTGCCGCTGTTCGGCTGATACTCATAGCTGAAGAGGGTGTCTCCCTGTTGCAGCCGGAGGATGTTGCCGCCGGCGTCGAAGGTCAGCGGCGCGCCGACGCCGAGGCTGTAGGCGGAAGTGACGCTGTGCTCGGCGACCGTCAATTGGCCGCGCGGATCGTAGCGATAGCGATAAGCGAAGCTGTTTTCGGGCCTGACCGCATTGTCGTGCACTACGCCGGCGATATTGCCGTTGAAGTAACCGGCGCCCTCGTAGCCGCCGTCGGTGTAGCTGAAGCGATGTTTCAACAGCGGTGCGCCGTCGGCATAGTGGTTGTT
>NZ_JBVJGW010000092.1:0-1038 GCF_055587105.1 Streptomyces sp. NPDC048461
ACAGCAGGATGGCGCTGGTCTTGCTGTCGCGCGCCAAAAAGTCGAGCAGGTCGTCGACGTCGATGTCCAGGCTGTCGCCCAGCGCGATGAAGTAGGAGAAGCCGACTTCGCGCTGCTGCGCCCAGTCGAGAATGGTGTTGGCCACGGCGGCGGACTGCGAGATAAACGCCAGCTTGCCCTTTTGGATCGGCACCGGCGAGAAGCTGGCGTTGATGCCCTGCCACGGCGCCAGCAGCCCCAGGCTGTTGGGGCCCAACAGCCGCATGGCGTGGCGCTGCGCGCAGGCCTTCAGCTCGGCGAACTGTTCCGGTGGCGAAGAGAGCACGATGGCGGTTTTGCAGCCGCGTTGGCCCAGCGCGTCGATCAGCGCCAGATTACGCTTGGCGTGGGTGCAGATGATCGCCAGATCCGGCGTCAGCGGCAGGCTGGCGACGTCGGGATAGGCCATGACGCCGCATACCGCCTTGTAGCGCGGCGTCACCGGCAAGATGGGCCCGCCGAAACCGCCGGCCAGCAGGTTGCTCATCATCAGGTTGCCGGCGCGGCCCGGCTGCTGCGAAGCGCCCAGCACGGCGATCGATTTGGGACGTAGTAGCGCTTCTAACCCTCGCTGGCTCATGCACGGCTCCTTTTGGCAACGTTACGCCTGATTTTAGGCGCTTTATGGCTACATTGCTGTGACCGGTGCCTCCGGCCGGGTCGGTTTTCCCGCCAGATACTGTTGACGGAAATAGCGGAAATGCTGATTCAATCCGTCGGCGGCCGGCAGATCGCCCGCCTGTTGCAACAGGGCGGCGGCCACTTCCGCCGTACAGTGCTGCTCGGCGCGGCTGGCTTCGCGCAGCTGATAGTCGGATGCGGCATCGACGTTGAGTGAAAACACCGGGAATTGATTGAGATACGGGCTTTTACGGAACATTTTGCGCGCTTCTGCCCAGGTGCCGTCCAGCATGATGAACAGCGGCGGTTTACCGCCGACGGGCAGCTCATTGAACACCGGCCGTTCGGCGTCGGCGTAGGACGCGGGGAACACCACAT
>NZ_JBVJGW010000093.1:0-1023 GCF_055587105.1 Streptomyces sp. NPDC048461
GCGTTATCAGCACAATACATACCTTTATCTGGGCTAAAAGTTGTATTAGCTCAGACTTGATCTGGCATTGCCACAGCACAGAGCTTGACCCAATCTAACAGGGCAGCTCTGTGCCAGAAACGGATTGTTGTATGTCAGTTAATAACTCTTTAAGATAGATCTAGGTAGGAAAAAATAAATGAAGCATAACATAAACACTCAACGAGTATTGACATACTTTATGTTCGAACTACTCTAATATTTACTGGTTATTCATCTTTTAAAAAGGAATTTTAGCTTGTGAAAAAAACACCGATCCATTTAGATTCACTAATTTATGACGATGGCGATTCATTAGTGAATCCTCCAGACAATAAATATGAGCTTTCGTCTACCTTCGGGAAGGTAATTCAAAAAGCCACCTACATTGATTTAATTGTAGGGGCCGTATTGGTTATCCTTTTCTGTTCGATTATCATCAGTTTAACTGGGGGGCTTCAACATGCAGATAGTTACGTTGATACACTTTACTTCTGCTTTGTGACCTTTACAACCCTTGGCTATGGTGACATTGCCCCTGTCGGTTTCTCTCGTTTTATTTCTGTGATACTTACATTGTGTGGATTGCTCTTCACTACATTATTAATAGGGAAGTTTGCTTCGGAGCGGCATCAAGCCATGCTTCTTTTAGTTCACACGAGTGACTGTCAGAGACGTATTGATGCTTTCTGCTCAGAGCTTTACAATCTCAACACTGAACTCCTCGATGCATTTTCTGCACGGGACACCCTGCGAACGCAAAAGGTATTAAAGGAATTAATTTCACGGTTTGAAGCAACTTCTAACTATATTGTTTTTCATGCTAATCAATCTGAATTGACTGGGTTTGGTAATGATTCTGTACTAATGAAATTTTATCATGTACTCAGTCAAATTCAGGGTGGCTGCTATGAAATCCAAACGCAGAAACAGTCTTATCCTAATGAGCTGATATTTAATCGCAGCTTTGCACTTGCGAAGCGTACCTGCTCATTAATAAGCATC
>NZ_JBVJGW010000094.1:0-501 GCF_055587105.1 Streptomyces sp. NPDC048461
TAGACATAGCTGCCGGTCACCGTGACGTCCTGCCAGCGGTAGCGCAACAGCAGTTCACTCCCACGGGTGCGGGTGACACCCGCCACATTGATCAGCTGCACACGTTCACCCGGGGCGGTTACAGACTCCACCAGGCGCACCGCATGGTCGATGTCGGATGCGAACACGCTGAGGTTCAGCTCCCACGCACCATGCACGTAGCCTGCATCGATGGACCCGGTGGTAGCGATCTCTGCACGAAGGCCACTCAGCGGCTCCAGCCGTGACAGGCCAGCGGCCTCGATCTGCTCGACAAAGGGGGTAGGCGCGTAGAAGCCTCTGCCGATCGAGGCGCGCAGAGTCCACGCATCAGGGCGGAACAACAGTGATACGCGGGGGCTGAAGTGCCCGCCATAGGCGCTATGCTGATCCCAGCGCGCACTGCCCGAAAGCGTAAGGTCATCGCGCAACGCCTGCTCGGCCTGAACGAACAGGGCGGGCACCGTGTAGCGGTAATCAATC
>NZ_JBVJGW010000094.1:511-1017 GCF_055587105.1 Streptomyces sp. NPDC048461
TCTGCGGGTATCGCGCGGAACGGAACCGGTCCTGTTGCGCGGCAATGCCCGCCAGCCAGCTGGTGGCGCCAGCGCCGGACGCGTAGCTCACTTCGGCAAATCCGGTCTGATGGGTGTCGTTGTCCTGTTCAGGGCCATACCCGTGGTCGTGATCGGTGGACATGGCCGATGCACGTAGCTGCAGGCGGTCGCTCTCGCGCACCGGAACATCGAGCACGACGCCAGCGTCAACGCGCTCCGTGCGCTGTGTTAGAGCGAAGGGCTGCCCATCGGGCGCCAGCTGACCGGGCAGCGTCCCGCCCAGCCGACTCTCGCGCATTGCGCCTGCCGTCAGCAGCGCACGCGCTCCATCGTCCGATTCCCAGAACAGACGCGGCCGAACCGTGGCTCGCTCGTAGCCGGGGATGTCAGCCCAGCCGTCTCCGTCCAGGTCCTGGCGGTCCTGGCGATGGTAGCCACCCACCACCGACAGGCCCCAGTGCTCGGCCAGCGGCCCGGCTGCGTAG